>NZ_JAPWAJ010000003.1:0-206244 GCF_041432805.1 Rothia sp. 27098_8_27
AGGCTTAGCAGACTCGCTCGGAGCCGGAGTGGGCTCGTTGCCATCAGGCAGGCTCAGCTTAGTACCGGCGGGGTAAGTGGTAGTCACGCCAGAGGGAGCAGCAGCGACCTGGGTAGTTTCTGCCGGTGCGCAGGTCGCAGCGGTGTCTGCCTTCTTCTCTGCAACAGTTGCGGAGAGCGCTTCACCACCACGTGCGGTATCGCCTTCAACCATGGAGCCGGAGAGCAGGAAGACAGATACCTTATCGCCGCTCTTCAGGTTTTCCTTCAGGTTGGAGTTTTCAGTGGTCGGGTACGGCAGCTCAGCGGTGAAGTTACCATTCTCATCTGCTTGGATGTACGCCCAGACGCCAGCGCTGTTGCCCTCAGCACCGTTGAGCTTCGGCTCTTCCTTCGCGGAGATGCGGCCCTTGTTCAGCTTGACTGCGAGTACGGAGCCCTTTGAACCGTCCTGAGTCTTGAAACCTTCGCCACGCAGCTTCAGAGTTTCACCGGTGGTCCAGTCCTTCACGGCGTAGAGCTTAGCGCCGTCGGCGTAGGTCTTCACCAGTTCTTCAGAAGAAGTCTGTGCAGCAGGCTTCGCGCTGGTTTCAACAGTGGTGTTGATCTTCACCATGACACCGGGAGTGATCGGGGAATCCGCGTTGTCCTTACCCTTGGGCTCGGTGCTAGAGGTGCGGTATTCGCCAGTGGTCTTATCGATGGTGTAGTCGGTTTCGATAGCGGAAGCGCCTTCAATGCTGCGTGCTACAGCGTATGCACTGCCGTCTGCGGTGACCAGAACATCATTTGCGCCGCTGGTCGCACCGGTAGACACCTGAGAAACAACGGTGCCGGTTCGTGCATCAACAACACCGACGTTGCCGGTACCGTAATCGGTCACGTACAGCAGGTCACGGGCTTCGTCGGAGGCGAGGGCGAGGGCCTGGTTGCCGAAAGGAATGGTCTTCTTGTAGGCACCAGTTTCCAGGTCGTAGACGGTGATACCGGAGTTAGTGCCCTTACGGTCACCCTGGGTGCTGACGTAGATTTCCTTCAGGGACTTGTCGATAGTGACGTCCGAGGGGTTCAGAGCAGCTTCAGCATTTTCCTTGTGCAGCTGAATGGTCTTCTCGACTTCGTAGCTCTTGGTGTCGATCACCTTCACGGTGCCGGCACTCAGGGAGGGTACGTAGAGCTTGCCATCAGCGGAGTCTACGTGCATGTTCATTGCAATGTCAGATTCACCCTTGGCATCGGTGAATTCAATCTTCTTGACCAGGGTGTGCTGGGTGGTGTCGAAGACACTAATGCCGCCGGAGCCAGATACAAAGACCTTGCCGCTAGAGGGGTCGATGCGTACCTCGCGGGGGTGGTTGACGTCGCCTTCTGCACTACTCCAGATAATCTTGTTGGTCGCGGGATCGAAGACAGACACCTTGTTGACGCGGGTCTGGGTCACCCATACGTATCCGGTTGCTTCGTCGTAGGCAATACCGTAGGGAGATTCAATCTGCTTGCCGGTCGGTGCGGTAGCGCCACGTGCAATAAAGTCCGTGGTCGGGAACTGGTAGACAGTAGCAAGGCTCGGGGTGGATGCAACGTTCCAGGTGCCGACGCCACCGGTCAGAATCGGCGGGCGTCCGGAGGAGAAGGAAGTGTAGAGGGAGGAGGTTGCTGCCGAGTATGCCAGCTGGTACTGGCCGGGCAGGCCCTGGTACTGGGTAGCGCTCACTGCAATGTGGCGGCATTCCTCAGTGGAGTTCTGGGAGTTCCCGCCGGGAACGGATGCGGAGACGTTTGCCGCAAAGGTAGCAGGAACGGCAGCGAAAGAGCCTGCAACAACGGAAAGTGCGCCAGCAATGGCGAGCAGCTTACGTGAGGGCTTGGGCGAAGAAGTCATGATGATCCTCGATGATGTGTAGTGGTACTTCTCCAAAGGTCGTGCAACCTCCGGAAGGTGCAAAGCCACCCGACTAATTATTAGGAAAGGTTATGCTAAGCAACTATAAAGTTGATAATAAGTCCCTAATCAGGTTGTTTTCAAGTGTTGCTCATCGGATTCCGCAGACCCCAGGCGCCTTACTCACGTATTACTTTTCATTTTTTCGCCCTAATTCCGCCTCCACATGCACTTTCTTCTCTAGTAGCGTCTACTCATAGATTGCGTCATCAAATCGAGAGAAGAATATTGTTTTCTCGTATGACATATCAAGACATTTATGACAAATGTTGTCTTAGCGTCTGTTATTAGCCCATGCCATAAGGCGCCCGCCCTAGTTTTTCCCGAACAAAGGTTAAACGCAAAGAGCCCCTCTCCTACCGAAGTAGGAGAGGGGCTCTTTTACTGCTCTAGCAGAGAGTCATGAAAAGGGCTTACTTAGCCTTCTCGATGATCTCCACGATACGCCAGCGCTTGGAAGCGGACAGCGGACGGGTCTCTGCAATCAGAACGAGGTCACCGATGCCAGCAGCGTTCTGCTCATCGTGTGCCTTGATCTTGGAGCTACGGCGAACGACCTTGCCGTACAGTGCGTGCTTCACGCGGTCCTCGACCTCGACGACAACGGTCTTGTCCATCTTGTCGGAGACAACGTAGCCGCGGCGGGTCTTGCGGTAGCCGCGCTCTTCGTTCTTTACTTCACTCACTTGGACTCACCTTCAGTTGCGGGACGAATACCGAGCTCGCGCTCACGCAGCACGGTGTAGATACGTGCGATGTCGCGCTTGATAGTGCGGCGACGACCTGCGTTAGCCTGACCGGTGACTTCCTGGAAGCGGATGTTGAAGAGTTCCTTCTTCGCTTCGCTCAGCTTTGCAGCCAGCTCTTCGTTGGAGAGCTCTGCGAGCTTATCGATGCTCAGGTCCTTGGATCCTACTGCCATCTCGCTTATTCACCACCTTCGCGGCGACGCACAACACGTGCCTTCATCGGGAGCTTGTGGATTGCCAGGCGCATTGCCTCGCGAGCCACTTCTTCGGACACACCGGAGAGTTCAAACATGACTCGACCCGGCTTGACATTTGCGACCCACCACTCGGGCGAACCCTTACCGGAACCCATACGGGTTTCAGCGGGCTTCTTGGTCAGCGGACGGTCGGGATAAATGTTGATCCAGACCTTACCGCCACGCTTGATGTGACGAGTCATTGCGATACGTGCAGCCTCAATCTGGCGGTTGGTCACGTATGCGGGCGACAGGGCCTGAATGCCCCACTCACCGAAGCTAACCTCGGTGCCGCCCTTTGCGAGACCACTACGCTTGGGGTGGTGCTGCTTGCGGTACTTTACTCGACGGGGAATAAGCATTTATGCCTCACCGTTCTCTGCAGTCTTGGCCTCGACCTTTGCCGAAGCGTTCTCGTTGCGGCGCTCGCGACGAGGACCACGGTTGCCCTGGCGGCGGCGGTCACCATCGCGGCGGTTGCCACGGCGGTTGTTTGCTGCCTGCTGAGCTGCCAGCTCCTTGTCGGTCAGGTCGCCCTTGTAGATCCAGACCTTCACGCCGATGCGACCGAAGGTGGTCTTAGCCTCGAAGAAGCCGTAGTCGATGTTCGCACGCAGGGTGTGCAGGGGCACACGGCCTTCGCGGTAGAACTCGGAACGGGACATTTCAGCGCCACCCAGACGGCCGGAGCACTGGATACGGATACCCTTTGCGCCTGCACGCTGTGCGGACTGGATTGCCTTCTTCATTGCACGGCGGAATGCAACACGCGATGCGAGCTGCTCTGCGATGCTCTGTGCAACCAGCTGAGCGGAGAGGTCGGGGTTAGCAACCTCGAGGATGTTCAGCTGAATCTGCTTGTTGGTGAGCTTCTCGAGCTCGCCGCGGATGCGGTCTGCTTCTGCGCCACGGCGGCCAATCACGATACCGGGACGAGCGGTGTGGATGTCCACACGCACGCGGTCACGGGTACGCTCGATCTCGACCTTTGCAACGCCTGCGCGATCCAGGTTCTTAGCCAGCAGCTCGCGGATCTTTACGTCCTCGCGGACGAAGTCAGCGTAACGCTCGCCGGGCTTGTTGGAATCAGCGAACCACTTGGAGACGTGGTCAGTGGTGATGCCCAGTCGGAAACCGTTCGGGTGAATTTTCTGACCCATTTAGCGGTCCTCCTCCTTCTCCGGGGTAGCAACTACCACGGTGATGTGGCTGGTGCGCTTGTTGATTCGGTATGCGCGACCCTGAGCGCGGGGCTGAATGCGCTTCATGGTCGGGCCCTCGTTCACGAATGCTTCGCTGATGAACAGCTCTTCCTCGCGGAAGGGCAGACCCTGCTGGGTTGCCTTCTGACGAGCGTTAGCTACTGCCGAAGCAACGATCTTGTATACCGGTTCCGAAGCTGCCTGGGGGGCGAACTTCAGAATCGCCAGAGCCTCTTCCGCCTGCTTACCACGGATCAGGTTGACGACACGGCGGGCCTTCATAGGCGTAACGCGAACGAAACGCGCTGATGCCTTGGCTTCCATTGCCTATCTCTCTTTCGTCTATTGCCGAAAGGGAAACGTTAGCTTATCGGTGTGAACCGATTAGCGACGCTTGCCCTTACGGTCGTCCTTCACGTGGCTGCGGAAAGTGCGGGTCGGAGCAAACTCACCGAGCTTGTGACCAACCATCGACTCGGTGATGAACACCGGCACGTGCTTGCGACCGTCGTACACTGCGATGGTGTGACCGAGCATGTCGGGGATAATCATCGAGCGACGCGACCAAGTCTTGATTACGTTCTTGGTGCCCTTCTCGTTCTGAGCTGCAACCTTCAGGTAGAGGTGCTGATCAACGAAAGGGCCCTTCTTCAAACTACGAGGCATGTTTCAGGCTCCTTAGCGCTTCTTGCCAGTACGACGGCGACGAACGATGAGCTTGTCGCTTTCCTTGTTGGGACGACGGGTACGACCCTCGGGCTTACCGTTGGGGTTAACCGGGTGACGACCACCGGAGGTCTTACCTTCACCACCACCGTGCGGGTGGTCAACCGGGTTCATGACCACACCACGGACGGTCGGGCGGATGCCCTTCCAGCGGTTACGGCCTGCCTTACCCCAGTTGATGTTGGACTGCTCAGCGTTGCCAACTTCACCAACGGTTGCGCGGCAGCGAACATCCACGTTGCGGATTTCGCCGGAGGGCAGACGGAGCTGACCGTACTTGCCTTCCTTAGCAACCAGCTGTACAGAAGCACCTGCGGAACGAGCCAGCTTTGCGCCGCCACCGGGGCGGAGCTCAACACAGTGAATCACGGTACCAACGGGGATGTTGCGCAGGGGCAGGTTGTTACCGGGCTTGATGTCAGCTGCGGGGCCGGACTCGACAATGTCGCCCTGAGCGAGCTTGTTCGGAGCGATGATGTAGCGCTTGGAACCATCGAAGTAGTGCAGCAGTGCGATGCGAGCGGTACGGTTGGGATCGTACTCGATGTGTGCAACGCGTGCGTTCACGCCGTCCTTGTCGTGACGACGGAAGTCGATCAGACGGTACTGGCGCTTGTGGCCGCCACCCTTGTGACGGGTGGTGATGCGGCCGGTGTTGTTACGGCCGCCGGTCTTGTGAAGCGGACGAAGCAGGGACTTTTCCGGGGTGGAGCGGGTGATCTCGGAGAAATCAGCAACGCTCGAACCGCGGCGACCCGGGGTCGTCGGCTTGTACTTACGAATACCCATTTAGATATTTCTTCCTTCGTTAAAGTGGTCTCCGCGGGGCTTATGCCTGCGGACCGCCGAAGATGTCGATGGTGCCTTCCTTGAGGGTCACAATCGCACGCTTGGTGTTCTTGCGAGCGCCCCAACCGAAACGGGTGCGCTTGCGCTTGCCCTGACGGTTGATGGTGTTGACGGAAGCAACCTTGACGTCAAAGATCTTCTCGATGGCCTGCTTGATTTCCAGCTTGTTGGAATCGGTAGCGACCTCGAAGGTGTACTTACCTTCGTCGAGCTGACCGTAGCTCTTCTCGGAAACGACGGGAGCGATGATCACGTCGTATACAGACTTGGTGGAAACGCTCATTACTTAGCGCCCTCCTTCTTCTGAGCTGCAGCAACGAATGCGTCGAATGCTGCCTTGGTGAAGACCACGTCGTCAGAAACCAGCACATCGTAGGTGTTGAGCTGATCTGCGTACAGAACGTGGACGTTCTCCAGGTTACGTGCGGACAGAGCCACAACGTCCTCTGCACGAGCAATCACAAGAAGGATGTTCTTGCGCTCGGTGATAGCTGCGAATGCAGCCTTTGCAGCCTTGGTCGAGGGGGTTTCACCGGAGATGAAGTTCTCGACAACGTGGACGCGGTCGTGACGAGCGCGATCGGAGAGAGCACCGCGCAGTGCAGCGGCAATCATCTTCTTGGGGGTGCGCTGTGCGTAGTTACGCGGGGTCGGACCGTGAACAACGCCACCGCCGGTCATGTGCGGTGCACGGATGGAGCCCTGACGTGCGTTACCGGTACCCTTCTGCTTGAAGGGCTTACGGCCTGCACCGGAAACCTCGCCGCGGTTCTTGGTCTTGTGGGTGCCCTGGCGTGCAGCAGCGAGCTGTGCAACGACAACCTGGTGCAGCAGGGGCACGGATGCCTGCGCGTCGAAAATCTCTGCGGGCAGGTCTACCTTAAGGGTCTTAACAGCCATGATGTATTAGGCTCCCTTCACAGCGGTACGAACCAGAACAACGCCGCCCTTGGGACCGGGGATTGCGCCCTTGATCAGCAGGACATTGTTCTCTGCGTCCACACCCTGGATAGTCAGGTTCAAGGTAGTGTGACGTGCTGCGCCCATACGGCCAGCCATGCGCATACCCTTGAACACGCGTGCGGGGTAGGATGCGCCACCGATGGAACCGGGCTTACGGTGGTTCTTGTGCTGACCGTGAGACGCGCCAACACCCTTGAAGCCGTGACGCTTCATAACACCTGCGAAGCCCTTACCCTTGGTCTTACCAACGACGTCGACCTTCTGGCCTGCTTCGAAGAGCTCAACGGTCAGTTCCTGACCGAGGGAATACTCAGAAGCATCTGCGGTACGCAGCTCGACGATGTGGCGACGGGGGGTGACACCGGCCTTCTCGAAGTGACCAGCCAGGGGCTTGGTAACCTTGCGAGAGTCGATTGCACCGAAACCGATCTGAACAGCTTCGTAGCCGTCAGTTTCCTGGTTACGGATCTGGGTAACAACGTTAGAATCAGCCTTGACGACGGTGACGGGCACAAACTTGCCGTCCTCGTCCCAGACCTGGGTCATGCCGAGCTTGGTGCCCAGCAGGCCCTTCACCTGGCGCTCGAATTTGTTAGTCATTAGATGCGATCCTCTACAGCTTGATCTCGATGTTTACGTCTGCCGGCAGGTCGAGACGCATGAGGGCATCAACAGCCTTGGGGGTCGGATCAACAACGTCGATCAGACGCTTGTGCGTACGCATCTCGAAGTGCTCGCGGCTGTCCTTGTACTTGTGGGGAGAACGGATAACACAGTAAACGTTCTTCTCGGTCGGCAGCGGCACGGGGCCAACTACAGTTGCGCCTGCGCCCTTTACCGTTTCGACGATTTTCCGTGCCGAAGAATCGATGACCTCGTGGTCATAGGACTTCAGACGGATGCGGATTTTCTGTCCCGCCATCTGTCGGACTCTCTTTCTTGATGTATTCCCTGTATCGGAGCTTTTGCCCCTTTGTTATAGCGCTTAAGGAACGCGATATATTCATCACGTGCGCCACTCAGAACGAACTGAATCCGGCTTTGCCGGGTTCCTCACCCCGCCTGAGTACCGACCCCCGAACTCGGGCGTGTCGCCTATTTTCTAGACAGACTCATCCCGTCATCCTTCGGACCGGGTCATACGTGGGCCTACCTTTAGTGCAGGTAGACGCTTTGACAACGTCGTCAATTCTCTCAGAGATAGAGCTCTTACGCAATACAAACACGAGTTAAGTGCTTAAGAACACTTAACTGCCTCTGTCAATCTGAGGATACTCCCGCGATGTAACTCTCAGGGAGCTTTCAATCTATTTTCAGTAAGTTCCATGCGCTTTATTGCTCGTAATAAAGCTTTTAGGTCTAAAGACTCTCGTATCGTAGAAGTATCACTACAGCCTAAGGAGAAACCATGTCTCAGCCGACACAACCTCATCAGGCATCCTCTAGCTCTCACTCTTCATCTCAGAGCCCTCAGTATGTTCAGCCGCAAGGTCTCGGCTTGTACGTTCCCCCGTCCCTGTCGGGTCCGTATCCTCAGCCTCCTGCGCAGCGACGCCGAGTCAACGAGGATATCTTCCTCAATATTGTTCTGTACATTGGTTCGCTCCTGCTCATTGGTGCTGCGGGCCTTTTTGTCACCTCGGTGACTTCTTCTCAGGATGAAACGGCTATCTTCCGTGTCCTTGCAATGGCGCTTGGAGCAGTCGTCTTCTACGGAGCTGGTCTGCTCACCTACCGCTTCGTGGAGCGCCTACGTATCGCTTCCTACTCTTTTGCAGCAACCGGTCTTGCGTTTATTCCTCTGACTGGCGTTGCTACCTATGTCCTCAGGATTTGGGTTGAAGGACGCTATGTCTGGCTTCTCACGTCTCTGGTTGGCACTGCAGCCATTGTTGGAGCCTGTGCCCTCATGCGTAACCGTGTGATGGCGTACCTGCTGATTTCGTTCATTGTTTCGGACTCGTTGGCGGCTACGAAGGTAGCGGCTCTGCCTTTCGTTTGGTATTTTGTTTCACTGACTGCAGTTGCCACCGTTCTGGGTTTGGTTCTGCATTTTGCCCCGAATGCTGCTCCGAAGGGCATCCGCGAAGGTCTTGTTGATTCTTCCCGCATTTTTGTTCCGGCTACTGCCATCGCTATTTTCTTCTTCACCAACGATCTGAGCTATACGGATGCGGGTATTGCGTTTGCAGTCATGTCTGTGCATGCCATTCTTTTCACGTGGCTGAACGGTACGGCAGATTACTATGCCCAGGCACGTATCTACCCGATTGCGTCTGTTCTCTCCTTCATCATGGACTCGGATCACGGCCCGTGGTTCCCCAGCATTTTCTTCGTCTCGGTCCTGGTTGTTAACCTGATTTCTGCTTACGTATTTATTCCTCGTCTGCAGAAGACTATTGCTGGTTCTGCTCCTGCTACTGATGAACAGCCCGAGCAGGTTCAAAGCACCCCGGCTATCCCCTGGGCGAAGGAAGCTCCTCACCATCCCGCTCACAAGATGGAGTGGTTGCCGGCAATTGACGCATGCGTCGGCGTGTTCTTCTCTTTCTTCGCTCTCATTGATGCCTTCTTCACTGCTCATGCTGCCGATAGCCCTGTATACGCAACGCGCTGGAGCGCTTTCCTTCCTTATGCAGAAGGTAATCAAGGTATCTTCCCTGCCCCCTGGGTTATTGGTGTCCTCTGCATTGTGAGTTTCTTGCTGTACCGCAAGGCAATCCAGCCTCTGCTACTCATGAGTTTTGTAGCGCTCATTCCAGTTGTTGGCATGTACGCGTCCCCCGGCAATCAGGGTACTTTCTACCTCTTCTTTACCGCGGCAGTAGTCATCTATCTGGTCAGTGCTAAGGCCCCTGAGGCACGTACCGCTGGAGCGGTACTGAGCAACATCGGTTATGCCATTGGTATGATTCAACTCTTCCTCGCTCTCATTCCTGAGATGCAGACTTCTGAGTCGCTTTTGATGTTTGCGTTGGTCTGCGCCGTTATTGCGCTACTGACTTTTGTCCTCTCTCAGGGCGTTGCAGCGCAGAACGCAAGCTACCGTCTTGTAGAGATGTCGGTCTACCTCTTCTTGGGCGTTTTTGCTCTCTTCGTCGGGTACGTAGCTAACCATGCTGATGGCGGAGCGCATGGCCGATTCTGGATTGGTTTCCCTCTCTTCTCGGGTGCCGTCCTCTTCTTGAGCGTGCTGGGCGCTCTTATTCTGGCTCGCGCGTTGCGACTTTCGGACGTTGGATCCTTCCGCTCCACGCTTGTCATGTTTGTCCGTATCGCGTTCTACTCGACTCTGCTTATCGCGACGATTGGCTCGCGACACTACCTGCTGTACGACTTGCAGAAGGAGTACATCGCTGTAGCACTGCCGGCGCTCCTGACCGTTGTCTACGGTGCGCTTGGTTTCTTTATGCCGGTTGGCTCTTCGATTCGTTCGGAGCTACTCACCGTTGCGCGATTCCCCATCTGCTGGTCGGTCATTCTGCTCGCGATCACCGGCAATATGAAGGAATCGCTCGTAGACTTCCTCGTACTTGCGCTGCTGGCGGTTCAGGCTCTGTGCAGCGTGCTACTCTACGCGTACTCCAAGCGAAACTACGAAGCATACGCGGCGGCGATTTTCTTCACGCTCGGTTCTGTCCTGAGCGCAGGCCGTTTCATTGGCGATTTTGATAATCTGCTGTTCGCGGTAGCAACTCCTGCCATCTTCATCGCTGTATGGGTGCTTGCCCTCATCTTCAGGGTCCCCCGCATGCAGATTGGTGCCTCCATCAGCATCACGACTTTCTGCATCGGTGCTCTGTGGAATCTCTTCAACACGAGGGAAAGCACAATGGAAATGACTCTTCTGGGCTACTACGCTCTGATTGCCGTCATCATCCTGTTCGTTCTGAAGGTCACGCTCCCGGTTGAGGTCTTCGGGGTGAGGGCAAATGTTCGTCCGCGTATCGCTGTCCCGGTCGGTAATACGATGGTTGATTTGCCGATGCACGGCCCGCTGGGTGCCCCCTACGCGCGTTTCATGTCTCGCCGTCCCCTGAGCCAGGGTATCTATGCACCGGTCAACACGCTGCTGATGATTCCCGCTCTGGCGGTGCTGGGATTCTACACCTTCGTTGGGCTGGTTTTTGAGCCCAGGCAGGTAGAACTCAACGCACTTCTCTGGGGTCTAGGTGCTCTGTCCTTCGTATCTGTCACCAAGGCGAAGAACCTGCCGATCGTCTGCACCACGGCGTTCAGCCTCTTCATCGCCCGTCTGGTCATTGATTACTCGAAGTCCAACCCCCTGAGCGTCATTCTTGAGGTTGCTCTCCTGATTCTGCTGGCTGTTGTGGCAGCCAAGGTTCTCAAGAACTTCATCGCAAAGAGGCCTGTAGATACGCAGGTATCGGATTCTCCTCTGTACTGGGCTTTGGGTCTGCAGGTGTTCCTCACCCTGGTAACGTGGGCAGTTCCCGCTGATGGTCCGGATATCGTGGTGTTGGTACTCGGTATTGCCCTGACTCTCCTGAGCGCTCTGCTGCTCGACCGAGTCTGGACCTATATCGCAACTGCTCTGGTCACCCTCGACCTGGCAATTTTGCTCAACGGTCTGAACCCGCTGACCCTGCTAATCATCTCGATTTTGCTTATTGCCGGCGTTATCTGGCGTCTGCTGGCGCGACAGAATAAGCAGGATGTGGTAGCTCCGCACCAGGGTTCTGAGCAGCTCGAGGACTTCCCGCCGTCTCAGAATCAGCCGGGTATGTACCCTCAGAGCAATGTCCAGATGCAGCAGCCCCCGGCTCCTCAGCAGGGCTACGAGCCTCGCCAAGAGGAAAACATCTAGCCATCAGCACGTATAGGTTCTATTCCTGCGGCATTCTGTAGTAGGATTACCTATGTCCCTTCCGAGGGGCAGTCATTCGAATTGCGGTTCCCAGCCTTCGGGCTGGGAACCGTTTTTCTTTGTCCGCAGATTTTATATTCCTATCTGCAGGGTCTTTAGCCGCTCCCCCGGCGCAAGCCGGTCCGCATGACCAGGTTCTTTCTGAGGTCTGCAAATCTCTAAACGGATCAGGCAGTCATTCACCTACCCGTGCTCTTTCCATATCCAGGAGTTCAGGATATACAGCTAGAAGGTATGGACTTGCCATGCCGCCGCAGGGGGATTTCTATCGTTACGGATGCAACGTGGACTTCCGCTATTACTACGCATGTTTTCCCACTCATAAGTCTTGAGCGGCTGCTGAGGCGAACTGATAACGGTCAGAGCGGTTGGATACAGCCCAGCCAGATAATGCCGTTCTCTCCTTCGCCGGAGCCTTCATCAACCCGCAACGGGCATAACAAAAGGACCCCCGCAGATGCGGGGGTCCTTGAGTATCGCTACCTGATGGAGAGTTTTCTCTCCGGCAGATCTTTAGCGAATTGTCGTAAATTTACGGCAATTACTTGATGATCTTGGTAACGCGACCCGAACCAACGGTGCGGCCACCCTCACGGATAGCGAAGCCGAGGCCCTCTTCCATTGCGATGGGCTGGATCAGGGTAACGGTCATCTCGGTGTTGTCACCGGGCATAACCATCTCGGTGCCCTCGGGGAGGGTGATAACGCCGGTCACGTCAGTGGTACGGAAGTAGAACTGAGGACGGTAGTTGGAGTAGAAGGGGTTGTGACGGCCACCCTCATCCTTGGAGAGGATGTAGACGTTTGCCTCGAACTCGGTGTGGGGGGTGATGGAGCCCGGCTCCACGACAACCTGACCACGCTCAACATCGTCACGCTTCAGACCACGCAGCAGCAGACCACAGTTCTCGCCTGCCCATGCTTCGTCGAGCTGCTTGTGGAACATCTCGATACCGGTAACGGTGGTCTTCTGAATCGGGCGGATACCGACGATCTCGACCTCGGAGTTGATCTTCAGGGTACCGCGCTCTGCACGACCGGTAACAACGGTGCCACGACCGGTGATGGTGAAGACGTCCTCGATGGGCATGAGGAAGGGCTTGTCCTTCTCACGCACGGGGTCCGGAATGTAGGTGTCGACTGCGTCCATGAGCTCCTCGACCTTAGCAACCCACTCGGGGTCGCCTTCGAGAGCCTTCAGTGCGGAAACGCGAACAACGGGAGCGTTGTCGCCGTCGAACTCCTGCGAGGAGAGGAGGTCACGGACCTCCATCTCGACGAGGTCGAGGAGCTCTTCGTCGTCAACCATGTCTGCCTTGTTCAGTGCAACCAGCAGGGTGGGGACGCCAACCTGGCGAGCGAGCAGAACGTGCTCGCGGGTCTGTGCCATGGGGCCGTCGGTAGCTGCAACCACGAGGATTGCGCCGTCCATCTGAGCCGCACCGGTAATCATGTTCTTGACGTAGTCAGCGTGGCCGGGAGCGTCAACGTGTGCGTAGTGGCGCTTCTCGGTCTGGTACTCGATGTGAGCAATGTTAATGGTAATACCGCGCTGGCGCTCCTCGGGAGCGGAGTCGATCATACCGAAGTCGCGCTTCTCGTTCAGGTCCGGGTACTTGTCAGCCAGAACCTTGGAGATTGCTGCGGTCAGGGTGGTCTTACCGTGGTCAACGTGACCAATGGTACCGACGTTAACGTGAGGCTTGGAGCGCTCGAACTTAGCCTTAGCCAAGAGTGTTCCTCCTAGAACGATTGAAAACATGCACGCGGATCTTCGCTCCGGCGCATCCCGTTATAAAACGGTCTAGCGTCTACAATAGCGGATTACGCCGCAGAGATGAAACTGTTCATGCTCTCAATAATGGATTTAATTGAAAATTTTGATGTGGGCCACAGGTTTTTGACCCGTGGCCCACGGGTGAGACGCGAAAATTACTCGCCGCGGCTCTTCTGGATGATCTCGTCAGCGACGTTCTTGGGAACCTCGCCGTAGCTGTCGAATGCCATCGAGAACACTGCACGACCCTGAGTCTTACCACGCAGGTCGCCAATGTAACCGAACATTTCGGTCAGGGGCACGATAGCCTTGATGATCTTAACGCCGGATGCGTCCTCCATGGAACGAACCTGGCCACGGCGGGAGTTCAGGTCGCCGATAACGTCGCCCATGTACTCCTCGGGGGTACGAACCTCAACGTCCATCAGCGGCTCGAGCAGGACCGGGTTAGCGCGCTTAGCGCCTTCCTTGAAGACCATCGAACCAGCGATCTTGAACGCCATTTCGGAGGAGTCGACGTCGTGGTAAGCACCGTCGATCAGGGTTGCCTTCACGCCCACCATCGGGTAGCCAGCGAGGACACCGAACTTCATAGCGTCCTGGATACCAGCGTCGACCGAGGGGATGTACTCGCGAGGAACGCGGCCACCGGTGACCTTGTCCTCGAACAGGTACAGCTCTTCGCCATCCAGGGGCAGCGGCTCGAAGGAGACCTGCACCTTTGCGAACTGACCGGAACCACCGGTCTGCTTCTTGTGGGTGTAGTCGACCTTCTCGACTGCCTTCTTGATGGTCTCGCGGTAAGCAACCTGAGGCTTACCAATGTTAGCCTCAACCTTGAACTCACGCTTCATACGGTCAACGGTGATGTCCAGGTGCAGCTCACCCATACCACCAATTTCGGTCTGACCGGTTTCTTCGTTCAGCGAAACGGTGAAGGTGGGGTCCTCAGCGGAAAGCTTCTGGATAGCGGTGGACAGCTTTTCCTGGTCACCCTTGCTCTTGGGCTCGATAGCCACGAAGATCACGGGCTCAGGGAAGGTCATCGATTCGAGAACAATCGGGTGTGCAGGGTCGCACAGGGTGTCACCAGTGGTGGTGTCCTTCAGGCCGATTGCCGCGTAAATGTGACCTGCGGTGATCTCCTCAACCGGGTTCTCCTTGTTGGAGTGCATCTGGAAGAGCTTACCGATGCGCTCCTTCTTACCCTTGGTGGAGTTCAGAACCTGCTGGCCCTGAGCTGCGGTACCGGAGTACACGCGGGTGTAGGTCAGCTGACCGTAGAAGGGATGAGTTGCGACCTTGAATGCCAGTGCTGCGAAGGGCTCCTCAGCGGATGCCTTACGGGTCAGCTTCTCTTCCTCGTTGGAGGGGTTGGAGCCGACAACGTCCGGAACGTCCAGCGGGGAGGGCAGGTAATCGATCACAGCGTCCAGCATGGGCTGAACACCGCGGTTCTTGAATGCAGAACCACAGAGAACGGGGAATGCCTCGCCTGCGATCACGAGCTGACGGATACCAGCCTTGATCTCGGGGATGGACAGCTCGCCCTCTTCGAGGTACTTCTCCATGAGCTCTTCGCTGGACTCGGCGACAGCCTCAACCAGCTCGGAGCGGTACTGTTCAGCCTTCTCAACCAGGTCAGCGGGGATGTCCTGAACCTCGTAGGAGGCACCCATGGACACGTCACCCTTGGCGTCGCCGGGCCATACGTATGCCTTCATTTCGAGCAGGTCAACGACACCGATGAAGTCGCTCTCAGCACCGATGGGGAGCTGAACAACCAGCGGGCGAGCGCCCAGGCGGTCAATGATGGTCTGAACGGTGAAGTAGAAGTCCGCACCCATCTTGTCCATCTTGTTGACGAAGCAGATACGGGGGACGTCGTACTTGTCAGCCTGACGCCAAACGGTCTCAGACTGGGGCTCAACACCTTCCTTGCCGTCGAACACAGCAACAGCGCCGTCGAGGACGCGCAGGGAGCGCTCAACCTCAATGGTGAAGTCGACGTGACCGGGGGTGTCGATGATGTTGATCTGGTTGTCCTTCCAGAAGCAGGTGGTTGCTGCGGAGGTAATGGTAATACCTCGCTCCTGCTCCTGAGCCATCCAGTCCATGGTGGAAGCGCCGTCGTGGGTCTCACCAATCTTGTGGTTAATACCGGTGTAGAACAGAATGCGCTCAGTGGTGGTGGTCTTACCGGCGTCGATGTGCGCCATAATACCGATGTTGCGGACCTTGTTAAGGTCGGTGAACACGTCAAGTGCCACGTTATTCTCCCTAAATGAGATACTCCGAAAGCCTGCCGACTCGAATCGACTCGGCAGGCTCTAAACGGAGAATTACCAGCGGTAGTGTGCGAAGGCCTTGTTGGACTCGGCCATCTTGTGAGTGTCCTCGCGACGCTTCACAGCGGCACCGAGACCATTGGATGCATCCAGGATCTCGTTCATCAGACGCTCAGTCATGGTCTTCTCGCGGCGCTGCTTGGAGAAGCCAACGAGCCAGCGGAGAGCCAGAGCGGTGGAACGGCCGGGGCGAACCTCAACCGGAACCTGGTAGGTTGCACCGCCAACGCGGCGGGAGCGAACCTCGAGAGAAGGCTTGATGTTGTCCATAGCCTTCTTCAGGGTTGCGACCGGGTCAGAACCGGTCTTCTTCTCGACGCCCTCGAGGGCACCGTAGACGATGCGCTCTGCGACGGACTTCTTGCCGTCCAGCAGAACCTTGTTGATCAGCTGGGTGACCAGAGCGGAACCGTAAACAGGATCGTTTACGAGGGGACGCTTGGGAGCGGGACCCTTACGAGGCATTACTTCTTCTCCTTCTTAGCGCCGTAGCGGGAGCGAGCCTGGCCGCGACCCTTAACACCCTGGGTATCCAGAGCGCCACGAACGATCTTGTAGCGAACACCGGGGAGGTCCTTCACACGACCACCGCGAACGAGCACGATCGAGTGCTCCTGCAGGTTGTGACCCTCACCGGGGATGTATGCGGTAACCTCGACGCCGCCGTTGAGCTTGACACGAGCGACCTTACGCAGTGCCGAGTTCGGCTTCTTCGGGGTGGTGGTGTACACACGGGTGCACACGCCACGCTTCATGGGGTTGCCCTTCAGTGCGGGCGCCTTGGTCTTAACGACCTTGGGAGTCCGGCCCTTACGGACCAGCTGCTGAATAGTAGGCACGTTTTCTCCGTTGCTTGATCGGGTTCTTCGTTAGAAAATCCCGTATAAACTTACTGGCCCCCATCACGTTGGATGGGTGCTCTCGGTTATCAGAAACGCTCGGATGCATATCCGGTTGGTTTCTATAGGTTCCTCGACATCTCGGCGAGTTCTCAGGGCTAAAATTCCCCACCATCAGAGGTGAAAAAGTTTTTGGGCACGCTTAAAAATGGCATTTAGGCGTCAGCAAAAAGCAACGCCAAAGGACGGTATCCATACTGCCATTGATTCATCATGCCCGTGCCCTCGGGAAATATCCCGCGTAAACCCACCGGGGGTGGATCCTTGTGCACCGAGCTCAAGTACTTCGGATAAGACTATACAGGTTAAATCCCGCTTAATCTAGCGCCAGAGCGGGGATTCTTTGCTTTTAAGCCCCCATCTAAGGGTAAAAGCTGATGATTTACCTCACTTAAATTACATCTTTGGGATTTACCACTCCCCCGCCGCCGCCTCCGCCACCTCTGTTTCTTTTGCCTCTTTGACGCAATTTAAAGCAGAAGGCCGCCAAGAACCTCTCAATGATTCTTGGCGACCCCAACAGATGCGGGAGGCGAGCGCATAGCTGCGCCCGCCTCCCGCAAGAGAATATTCAGTTATAGGTCCGCCACAGCAGCTACTGGACTACGCCATCTGGAAGAGACTACACCACCTGGAAGACTCGAGTCTGACCCTCAAACGGGGTGATAGTCTTCGAATTCTTCTTAGCATTGCCGTAGTAGCGGATGCGGTACTGCCCCTTAGGAGTATTAGCCGGGACCTTCCAGCGAACCGTCACCTGAGAAGCCGAAACACCAATGCGCTTCCATTCAAAGAAGGTATCCGGGTTGTTATCCGCAGTGTAGTACTTCCAGGTATTACCCACACGACGCTCAATCACGAAGTAGCTACCGTCGTGATGCATGTTGTTATTCGGGTGAGCACCAGCAAAACGAGCCGTCACCTCTTCACGGCCGGCAATAGCATCCTGAGGCTGCTGAGTGACCTGGCCGTAACGCATACCAAACATGGGGGTATCGTAGACGACCTTACCCTGCAGGCTGGCTACCGGGCGACGATCATTCGGGCGGTCGCCAATACCCAGCGGAGTGCCATTCTTCAGCGAAGTTCCAACAACGTTAATAGTCTGACGGAACGCACTGGAGGTGTAACGACCGAAGAGGGTCGCGCCGCCTTCATACTGCTGAGAGTCATACTCCTCAGGAGTCGTCACGTAGTGGTCGTAGGCGTTGGTGTAGCCCTGCAGAATAATGTGCGATTCGGGAACGCCAAAAAGCTTGGCAGCATCCTGACGATACTGCACACCTACCGCACCGGTGAACTCACCGGGCATACCCAGCAGGTAGTAGTCACCGAAGCGCATAATCTGCACCGGATACTTTTCCTGAATGATCGTTCCATTTTTTGCAGAGAAGAGAATACCCTTCGGCTGCTGGCAACGCGTCTGCGTTGCACTCGGAGTGAATACCAAAGTACCCAGAATAGAGGGGCGACCAGAGCCTTCCTTATAAACAGCCCAACCGCCGCCACCATCCTCAGTGGAACCGGCACCAAACGGAGTGCCCAAGAAGCCCTGGCAGGTACGCTCATTATGGCCGCTACCGGTGTACTTCGCATCCACAGTCATACCCGAGAAATTGAAGTACGAAATACGCGAATCCAGACCCTTACCCACAGGAGTACCTGCGCTCTTGAGCTGAGAACGCACAGCATTAGCCTGCTTCTCACCCTGAATCTTCACGTTCTTGAACTGGTCATTAGTGGGACCCTGACCAGGCTTCAACCAAGTATTCGGGGAAACATCACCAGCATTAGCATTCGCAAACGCCGCAACGAAACCATCACCACTACCGGAAACATTGCGGTCAACGCCGTGATCCTGAGTCTCCAGCAGATATTCCGCATAACCCTTGTTATCGCTCGAAATCAGAGTATTCTTCGAGGTCAAAGAAGTCGGGTGAATCGCATACCAGTTCAACACCGCACGAGTCTTACCGTTGCGCTCCAGACGCAAAGTCATATTGGTCGGATCGGTACCGCCGGGCAACTTAGAACGCAACTGGGGAGAATCCAGATTAAACGCCTCGCGGGAACGGTTAGCACCAACACCGGTCAGCTTCGAAGAAGAAATCGTCAGGTTACCCGGAGCCAGGTCCTTAGTTGCCTGGCGGATTGCCTTCAGCGAACCATCCACCTGAGCGTTGAAAGTGTCCTGATGGAAACCCAGAGTGGTGATATTGTACAGACTCTGGTGCGTAATACCACCCGGAGTTGCGTGAGTGTGGGTAGCGGTAATCATAATGTTCGACTCATCGTACGCGGAGCCAAACTCAGCGCGAATACGCTTCACCAGTTCATCACGCAGGGACTGCCAGCCAGTCAGAGAGTCCAGGACAACAATGAGGTTGCGCTTACCTGAGGCGCGATCCACAGCAATAAAAGCACGTGCATACTGGCGAGTATGTACACCGCTACCTTTCTGGGAGCTCTCACCGTAGCCCATGAAGCCGACTTCACCGGGCTCACCGGTAATATCCGCTGCACCCGCACCCACCAGGTAGGGGGTAGCACTAGCGCTCTGAGAAACAGGGGCTGCGGTCGCGACCTGACCGGCAGGAAGAACTGCGGAAGCCGCAATAAGGCATGCTGCACCAATGCGAGCAAGAGAGTGGGTGGGCGTCTTAAAACGCGAAAAAACAGAGGAGCGCTTTTGCTCCCCTGCAGTCGAGGAGGGATTCTGTTCAGATTCGTGAGGCTGTGCCGTTCCGGAAGACAGTTGGGTGCCACCAGTAGTCACCCGTCCGGAAGAGAATAGAGTGATATGCATGCCTTCAAGAATAGAACCTAGTCAAAAGGCTTTCCAGTTGAATTAGCACTGTTCAAATAAAGAACATTTATTCCATGTACACCCCAAAGAAAAACGAGTGAATATTCTATATATTGCAGTCCTAGTGCGGTTTCTAGGGAGATTTAGCATATTTGACCGCCATCTAATTTCTTGCCCGGTCAAGAAATTTTCCCAGTTTGAAAAAATAATGCACTCTAATGATTTTTTATAAATAGATTCGTCCACTAGGCAAAAAATATACAACCTTCCCCTGAAGGATAAAGAATATTAAAGTACCACTTAAAAGAACTCCATCCCTCCCCACCTATTCGTTAAACACAGAACGCGGATACCCGAGACAAACTCGAATATCCGCGTTCTTTATCAAGGACCAGACCGGGAGCCTAAACCCCCAACCTGTCCTTCACGGCAGAAGCCTTAGTCCAGACCACGACCGTACTCATCCAGCGAAACAGCCATAAAGCCGCCGTTGCCGTAAGTGTACACCTCGTTATCCATCTGGAACGCGCTCTGGTAACCACCGAAAGTGTCCAGAGCCTGCATACGCTCAGCAGTAGCCTGGGCGCTGGGCTCAACCTCAATATCGTTGTAACGTGCCAGACCGGTACCGGCGGGAACCAGCTTACCGATGATCACGTTCTCCTTCAGGCCGAGCAGCGGGTCAGTCTTCGCCTCCATAGCAGCCTGAGTCAGGACGCGGGTGGTCTCCTGGAAGGAGGCCGCCGACAGCCAGGACTCGGTAGCCAGCGAAGCCTTGGTAATACCCATCATTTCCGGACGGCCAGCTGCGGGCTTCTTACCCTCAACCAGTGCCTTACGGTTAGCAGTCTGGAAAGCAATGTTATCAACCAGCTCACCAGGCAGCAGATCGGTATCACCGGACTCAATCACGGTCACGCGACGCAGCATCTGGCGAACAATAACCTCAACGTGCTTGTCGTGGATTTCCACACCCTGCGACTTGTACACGCCCTGAACCTCGCTCACCAGGTGCTTCTGAGCCTCACGAGGACCACGAATACGCAGAACCTCCTTCGGATCAACAGAACCGGTAGCCAGCTGATCGCCAACCTGAACGTGATCGCCATTCTGCAGCTTAGAAGCTGCACGACGCAGAACAGTGTAGGACTGGGGCTCGGAACCATCGTCCGGGGTCACCACAATCTTGTAGGACTTCTCGGTATCCTCAATGGTCACACGACCAGACACCTCAGAAATCGGGGCAACACCCTTGGGGGTACGAGCCTCGAACAGCTCCTGAATACGGGGCAGACCCTGAGTAATATCGTCAGCCGAAGCCACACCACCGGTGTGGAAGGTACGCATGGTCAGCTGGGTACCGGGCTCACCAATCGACTGAGCCGCAATAATACCAACAGCCTCACCAATGTCCACCAGCACGTTCGAAGCCATCGAACGACCGTAGCACAGTGCACACACACCAATAGCGGACTCACAGGTCAGAACCGAACGAACGCGAACATCCTTCACGCCTGCCTTGAAGAGCTTCTCAATGAGCTCATCAGAGACATCGGAACCAGCAGCAGCCAGAACGTTGCCAGCCTCGTCCTTCACGTCAACCGCAAGGGTACGACCGTGAATCGAAGTCTCAACATCCTGGTGCAGACCGCCGTCCTCATCAATCAGAGGCAGAACCAGACCGCGGCGAGTGCCACAGTCGTGCTCGCGAACGATAACGTCCTGCGAAACGTCCACCAGACGACGAGTCAGGTAACCCGAGTTAGCGGTACGCAGCGCAGTATCAGCCAGACCCTTACGTGCACCGTGGGTCGCGATGAAGTACTCCAGAACCGACAGGCCCTCACGGTACGAGGACTTAATCGGGCGAGGCATAATCTCACCCTTCGGGTTCGACACCAGACCACGGATACCCGCAATCTGACGGACCTGCATCCAGTTACCACGTGCACCGGAGGTCACCATGCGGTAAATGGTGTTCAGACCACCGTGAGAGCTCAAGTTCTCACGCATAGCCTCTGCAACCACGTCGGTAGCCTCGGTCCAAACCTTAATCAGCTCCTGACGACGCTCTTCGTCATCGATGGTACCGATCTCAAAGTCGTCCTGAATTGCAGCAGCCTGCTTCTCGTAGCGCTCCATAATTGCCGGCTTCTCAGCGGGAGTAGCAATATCGGAAACAGCCACGGTCACGCCCGAACGAGAAGCCCAGTAGAAACCGGAGTTCTTCAGGTTATCCAGAGCACGAGCCACAACATCCATCGGGTAACGCTCAGCCAGATCGTTAATCAGGCTACCCAGGCCCTTCTTATCTGCCACACCGGAGAACCAGGGGTAATCCTTCGGCAGAGCCTGGTTGAACAGAACCTGACCAACGGTGCAGTCCAGCAGCACGGGGTCGCCGGCCTTGTAACCCTCAGGAGCTTCCCAGCCCTCAGGAGCAACAAACTGGTCACCTTCAAGGCGAATCTTCACCTTGGTGTACAGCTCAATTTCGTGACGATCCATTGCCATCAGAGCCTCAGACACCGAAGAGAATGCGTGACCCTCGTTCTTCTGACCCTCGCGAGGAGTAGTCAGGTGGTACAGACCAATGATCATATCCTGCGAAGGAACAGCCACAGGGCGGCCATCCGACGGCTTCAGGATGTTGTTCGAGGACAGCATGAGGATACGAGCCTCAGCCTGAGCCTCGGGAGACAGCGGCAGGTGAACTGCCATCTGGTCACCATCGAAGTCAGCGTTGAACGCGGAGCAAACCAGCGGGTGCAGCTGAATAGCCTTACCCTCAACCAGCTTCGGTTCAAACGCCTGAATACCGAGGCGGTGCAGGGTAGGTGCACGGTTCAGCAGAACCGGGTGCTCAGCAATAACCTCTTCCAGAACGTCCCAAACCTGCGGGCGGAAACGCTCAACCATACGCTTAGCGCTCTTAATGTTCTGAGCGTGGCTCAGCTCCACCAGACGCTTCATGACGAAGGGCTTGAACAGCTCCAGAGCCATCTGCTTAGGCAAACCACACTGATGCATCTGCAGCTGAGGACCAACCACAATCACGGAACGACCCGAGTAGTCAACACGCTTACCGAGCAGGTTCTGACGGAAACGACCCTGCTTACCCTTCAGCATGTCAGACAGAGACTTCAGGGGGCGGTTACCGGGGCCGGTCACCGGGCGACCGCGACGACCGTTATCGAACAGCGAGTCCACAGCTTCCTGCAGCATACGCTTCTCGTTGTTCACGATAATCTCGGGAGCACCCAGCTCCAGCAGACGCTTCAAACGGTTGTTACGGTTAATCACACGACGGTACAGGTCGTTCAGGTCGGAGGTCGCGAAACGGCCACCATCCAGCTGAACCATCGGGCGCAGTTCCGGCGGAATAACCGGAACAACATCCAGAACCATACCCAACGGGGAGTTATCGGTGGTCAGGAAGGCGTTAACAACCTTCAGACGCTTCAGAGCGCGGGTCTTCTTCTGACCCTTACCGGTCTGAATGATCTCCTTGAGAGCCTCAGCCTCAGCCTCCAGGTCGAAGGACTCCAGACGCTTCTTAATAGCCTCTGCGCCCATCGCACCCTCAAAGTACAGGCCGTACTTATCAATCATGGAACGGTACAGTGCCTCATCGCCCTCAAGGTCAGCGACCTTCAGGTTCTTGAAACGATCCCACACGCGCTCCAGGTGCTCAGCCTCACGCTCGTAACGCTTACGCACCGACGCGAGCTGACGCTCAGCGTTATCGCGCAGCTTGCGCTTCTCAGCAGCCTTGCCGCCCTCAGCCTCAATACGAGCCAGCTCAGCCTCAACCTCACGGCTAATAGCGTTCACGTCAGCGTTCAGAGCAGCCTCAAGCTCCTGCTTCTCACGGTCGTGAGCAGCCTGCAGCATCGGCAAATCCTCATGACGAGCTTCCTCGTCAACCTTAGTGATCATGTACGCAGCGAAGTAAATGACCTTCTCCAGGTCCTTCGGAGCCAGATCCAGCAGGTAACCCAGGCGGGAAGGAACACCCTTGAAGTACCAAATGTGGGTAACCGGAGCAGCCAGCTCAATGTGACCCATACGCTCACGACGTACCTTAGAGCGGGTCACCTCAACACCACAGCGCTCACACACAATGCCCTTGAAGCGCACGCGCTTGTACTTACCGCAGTAGCACTCCCAGTCCTTGGTGGGGCCGAAGATACGCTCGTCGAAGAGGCCGTCCTTCTCGGGCTTCAGGGTACGGTAGTTGATGGTCTCGGGCTTCTTAACCTCACCAAAGGACCAACGACGGATGTCGTCGGCGGTGGCGAGGCCAATTCGCATCAAACCAAGCGAAGATTCGTTGGACATATCGGTCCTAATCTCTTTCTGTAAGTTTCTGAAGACTTGGGTTAGCGGGCGGGAACCCCACAACGCACGCGAGCGCATGCGGGGCTCCCCACCCTAGAAGGAGGCGGTGCTTATGCCTCGTCGACGGAGCTAGGCTCGTCGTGGGTCAGGCTCACGCCCATATCTTCTGCTGCCCGGAAGCCTTCTTCCTCCGAGTCGCTCATCTCAATAATCTTGCCGTCGGTGGAGAGCACCTCAACGTTCAGGCACAGAGACTGCATTTCCTTGATAAGAACCTTGAAGGATTCGGGGATACCCGGCTCAGGGATGTTCTCGCCCTTCACGATAGCCTCGTAAACCTTCACACGGCCCGCCACGTCATCGGACTTGACGGTCAGGATTTCCTGCAGGGTGTATGCGGCGCCGTATGCTTCCAGCGCCCACACTTCCATCTCACCGAAGCGCTGACCACCGAACTGCGCCTTACCACCCAGAGGCTGCTGGGTAATCATCGAGTACGGACCGGTGGAACGAGCGTGAATCTTGTCATCCACCAGGTGGTGCAGCTTCAGGATGTACTGGTAACCAACCGAAATCGGATCCGGGAACGGCTCACCGGAACGGCCGTCAATCAGACGTGCCTTACCGGAACGGTTGATCAGACGGTCACCATCGCGGTTCGGGTTCGAGTGGTCCATAAGGTCGAACAGTTCGTCCTCGTGGGCACCGTCGAACACCGGGGTTGCCAGGCGGGTCGGGCCGGATTCCTTCGGGAAGTTCGGCATGTGCTTGAGCCACTCGGGCTCGCCCTCAATCTTCCAACCCTGCTTAGCCAGCCAACCGGTGTGGACTTCCAGAACCTGACCAATGTTCATACGACCGGGCACGCCCAGCGGGTTCAGGATAACGTCCACGGGGGTACCGTCTTCCAGGAAGGGCATATCCTCGATCGGCAGGATCTTGGAAATAACACCCTTGTTACCGTGGCGGCCTGCAAGCTTGTCGCCGTCGGTAATCTTACGCTTCTGAGCCACGTACACGCGGACCAGCTGGTTTACGCCCGGGGGCAGATCGTCCTCATCGTTGTTCTCGCGGTCGAAGATACGGATACCGATGACGGTACCGGACTCGCCGTGAGGAACCTTCAGGGAGGTGTCGCGAACCTCGCGAGACTTCTCACCGAAGATTGCGCGCAGCAGGCGCTCCTCGGGGGTCAGCTCGGTCTCACCCTTGGGGGTAACCTTACCGACGAGGATGTCGCCAGCCTCAACCTCAGCACCGATGTGGATGATGCCGCGCTCGTCCAGAGCCGAGAGAACATCTTCGGACACGTTCGGAATGTCGCGGGTAATCTCCTCGGGGCCCAGCTTGGTGTCGCGGGCGTCAATCTCGTGCTCCTCAATGTGAATCGAGGTCAGCACGTCCTCAGAAACCATGCGCTGGGAGAGGATGATCGCATCCTCGTAGTTCAGGCCTTCCCACGGCATGTATGCCACGAGCAGGTTCTTACCCAGTGCCAGCTCACCGCCGTCGGTGGAGGGGCCATCAGCAATAACGTCGCGGTACTCGACGCGCTGGCCTTCCTTCACCACAACGCGCTGGTTGTAGCAGTTACCCGGGTTCGAGCGGGAGAACTTCATGATCGGGTAGGTGGAGACAGAGCCGTCATCGTTACGGACGATAACGGTCTTAGCGTCCACGGAGGAAACCACACCGGGCTTCTTCGCGAGCACGGAGTCACCGGAGTCCAGTGCTGCGTACTTCTCCATACCGGTACCAACCACGGGAGCCTCAGACTCCAGCAGGGGCACAGCCTGACGCTGCATGTTAGCACCCATCAGTGCTCGGTTAGCGTCATCGTGCTCCAGGTAAGGAATCAGAGCGGTAGCAACAGACACCATCTGGCGCGGGGAGACGTCCATGTACTGAACGGCGCCGGGAGCAACCAGAACAGCTTCGCCAGAACCATCGCCCGCACGGCAGAGAACCTCGTTCTCAGCGAAGGTGCGGTCAGCGTTCAGCGGTGCGTTTGCCTGTGCGATAACAACAGACTTCTCGTCGTCAGCGGTCAGGTAGCGGACCTCATCGGTCACGCGGCCGTCAGTCACCACGCGGTAGGGGGTCTCAATGAAACCGAAGGAGTTGATGCGACCGTAGGTTGCCAGCGAACCAATCAGACCAATGTTCGGGCCTTCAGGGGTTTCAATGGGGCACATACGACCGTAGTGCGAGGGGTGGACGTCTCGAACTTCCATGCCTGCACGGTCACGGGACAGACCGCCCGGACCCAGTGCGGACAGACGACGCTTGTGGGTCAGACCTGCCAGCGGGTTGTTCTGGTCCATGAACTGCGACAGCTGAGAAGTACCGAAGAACTCCTTGATAGCCGCCACGACGGGGCGGATGTTCACCAGGGACTGCGGGGTGATAGCGTCCACGTCCTGGGTGGTCATGCGCTCGCGAACCACGCGCTCCATACGGGACAGACCGGTACGGATCTGGTTCTCAATCAGCTCGCCCACGGTGCGGATACGACGGTTACCGAAGTGGTCGATGTCGTCAATATCAATCTTGAGGGAGATCTCCTCGCCGTCACGGACGCCGGGGATGCTGGTCTCGCCTGCGTGCAGAGCGCAGAGGTAACGAATCATCTGAGCGATGTCGTCCTGGCTCAGAACGGAAGCTTCGGGGGAATCCATGGGAACGTCCACACCGAGCTTACGGTTCAGCTTGTAACGGCCAACCTTCGCCAGGTCGTAGCGGCGCGGGGTGAAGTACATGTTGTCCAGCAGAGCCTGGGCAGCTTCAACCGTCGGGGGTTCGCCCGGACGCAGCTTGCGGTAGATGTCCAGCAGAGCCTCGTCGCGGTCCTTGACGGAGTCCTTCTCCAGGGTTGCGCGGATGGAGTCGTACTGACCGAACTCAGCCAGAATCTTGGACTCGGTCCAGCCCAGAGCCTTCAGCAGAACAGTCACGGACTGCTTACGCTTGCGGTCCAGACGCACGCCAACCTGGTCGCGCTTATCAATCTCAAGCTCGAACCATGCACCGCGGGAAGGAATCACGCGGGCAGAGTAAATGTCCTTATCGGAGGTACGGTCCGGAGCCTTCTCGAAGTAAGCACCGGGGGAACGCACCAGCTGAGAAACGACCACACGCTCAGTACCGTTAATAACGAAGGTACCGGCCTCGGTCATCAGGGGGAAGTCACCCATGAACAGGGTCTGCTGCTTGACCTCGCCGGTAGCGAGGTTCATGAATTCAGCCTTAATGTACAGCGGAGCCGAGTAGGTTGCGTCGCGGTCCTTGCACTCCTCAACAGAGTACTTGGGGTCAGCAAACTCAGGCTCAGAGAAGGAGAGCTGCATAGTCTCCTGGAAGTCACGAATCGGGGAGATTTCTTCAAAAATCTCAGCCAGACCGGACTGAGCGGGGACAGAAGTGTCACCAGCAGCCTGCGCCTTCTCCAGACGCTCCGCCCAGCGCTCGTTACCAACGAGGCGGTCGAAGCTATCGGTCTGGATAGCAAGCAGGTTGGGAACCTTCAGCGGTTCGTTAATCTTCGCGAATGAAATTCGGCGCGAGACGTTCTCTGCGCCGTTAGCGGCGTCATGGTTAGAGGTGCTCGAAGCGACCAAAATGGGGATCCTTCCACAGACATGTCTGTTAGCAATCAGCCTCCCGGCGACATTACCGGCGACACGACAACCTCAGCCCCCGAATAGAACGGTGCTCGAAGCTATAGAGTCGGACGGAAAAACGTCACCTTCAGCCCGTGCCCACCGCTATATGAAGGCACAAAGGTTAGGGAAAGCGTAAATACTAACGATACAGGAAGAAAACCCTTCTGTCTACCACACCCTCATCAGGAGTGCAAACCTGCCACAGCGTGCACCTAGCATTCCACCACATTCACAGCCAAACCACCCATGGACGTCTCCTTATAACGGTGAGACATATCCAAACCGGTCTGACGCATCGTCTCAATCACCTGATCCAACGACACACGGTGCGTACCATCACCACGCAACGCCATACGAGCCGCCGTCACAGCATTCGACGCAGCCATCGCATTACGCTCAATACACGGAATCTGCACCAAACCACCCACCGGGTCACACGTCAGACCCAGGTTGTGTTCCATCGCAATCTCAGCCGCATTCTCAACCTGCTCGGGAGTACCACCCATCACCTGCGCCAAACCAGCAGCAGCCATCGAGGAGGCACTGCCCACCTCACCCTGGCAACCCACCTCAGCACCAGAAATCGACGCGCGCTTCTTATACAGCACACCCACAGCAGCAGACGCCAAGAAGAAATCAACAACCGCCTGATCACGAGCAGCCTGACCGCAATGGCGGATACCCTGCGTGTAATTCATCGCGTAATGCAGCACCGCAGGAATAATACCCGCAGCACCATTCGTCGGAGCAGTCACCACACGACCACCAAAAGCGTTCTCCTCATTGACCGCCAAAGCAATCAGGTTCACCCAGTCAATAGCGAACTCAGGAGACTTCGAAGGATCCTCCACCATCAAATCGCGATGCCACGCACCCGCACGGCAACGCACCTTCAGCGGCCCCGGCAAATAACCCACACGCGCCAGAGAAGAGCCAATGCACTCCTTCATCACACGGTAGATATGCAAGATGCCATCACGGACCTCCTGCTCAGAACGCAGAGAACACTCATTCGCCATCTTCAACTGCGCAATCGACAGACCAGACTCATTCGCCATCTCCAGCAGCTCAGCAGCCGAACCAAACGGATACGGAGGGTTCATCAGCGACGCACAACCGGTCGCCTCCTCATCACCCTCAACAATGAAGCCACCACCAATCGAATAGTAAGTGCGCTCCAACAGCAACTGCTCACCCGCAAACGCCGCAATCTTCATACCGTTCGTATGGCGCGGAAGAACCGTCAACGGACGCAGAGTCATATCCAGCTCACGGTAATTCACCACCGGGCCGTACACCTTCTGCTCCTCACCACCGGGCGCAGTCACACCGTACGCAGAGGACGGATAACCAGCCAACGGCAAAGTACCATCCACGCTATTGCGCTCAATCATCGCCTCAGAATCAGCGATATTGATAGTCTCCGGAACAAAACCACACAGGCCCTTCAACGCAGCACTCATCGTACCGTGACCAGCACCCGTAGCCGCCAACGAACCATACAGGTCAACATGCACACCCGTCACACGGTCCAGCAGGCCCTCATCAATCAGCTCCGCCACAAAACGGTTCGAAGCGCGCATCGGCCCCACCGTATGCGAACTCGAAGGCCCCACACCAACGCTGAACATCTCAAAAACACTGATGTCATACGGCAGAGCCTCTGCCTTCTTCTGGGCGCTGCTGGGCGCGCTCTGGTTAATAGCCACGTTCTGTCCTTCAAATAAATAATGTCTGTGCACCGCACCAAAAGATACGCGCCCCTCAACGGAGGAACCACACATCAACCTGCGGTCTATAAGTGCGGACAATCACCCTTGACTGGCCGCTCTAATCCTAACGCACTTCAGAACCAGCACAAACTAAGGCTCAGAACACCTCATACACTCCCCCACCACTCAACGCCCACCTCACGGCGCAGAAAAGGCGCCGTGCCCACACAGGACACGACGCCTCTACCCTACAGATTACCTGCAGAAAAACTCTTACTTCTCACGCTTGTAGAACGGCAGAGCCACAACATCAAACGGAGCACGCTTACCGCGGATATCAACATCCACAGTAGAACCAACCTCAGAGAATTCACGGTTCACCAGCGCCATAGCAATCGGGAAGCCCAGAGTCGGGGAAGGAATACCGGAGGTAACCTCACCAATCTCATTGCCCTCAGCATCCACCAGCTTAGAACCGGCACGAGCAGGACGCTTCGCCTGAGCCTTCAAACCAACCAGGATGCGCTTCGACTCGCTCTTAGCCAGCTCAGTCAGAGCCTCACGACCAACGAAGTCAGCTGCCTTCTTCTCCAGAGCAATCTCAACCAGACGGCCCAGACCGGACTCAAACGGAGTAATCTCAAGACCCAGCTCATGACCGTACAGCGGCATACCAGCCTCAAGACGCAGGGAGTCACGAGAAGCCAGACCGGCAGGAATCATACCGAAAGGCTCACCAGCAGCAGCCAGCTTATCCCACAGCTCAACAGCGTTCTCATTCGGAACGAACAGCTCGAAGCCGTCCTCACCGGTGTAACCGGTACGAGCCAGCAGAACATCAACACCGGCAACAGTCAGCGGCACCGAAGCGTAGTACTTCAGCTCGCGGACAGCCTCCTCATCAGAAACACCAGCAGCCAGCAGAATCTCCTCAGCACGAGGACCCTGAACAGCCACCAGAGAAGTCTGATCCGACTCGTTCACGAACTCAACGTTGAAATCGCCCAGGCGCTCGCTCATCGCAGCGAAGTCAGTGTCAATGTTCGAAGCGTTCGGAACGACCATGAACTCCTCATCGCCCAGACGGTAAGTAATCAGGTCGTCAATCACGCCGCCCTTGTCGTTGACCAGGATCGAGTACTTTGCCTTACCGACCTTCAGGATGGACATGTTCGACACCAGAGCGTAATCCAGGAACGCGCCCGCATCCGGACCGGTCACACGGAACTCACCCATGTGGGACAGGTCGAAAATACCGGCACGAGTACGGACCGCCTCATGCTCAGCAACATCATTAGCGTACTTCAGGGGCATATCCCAGCCGCCGAAGTCGGTGAAAGAAGCGCCAAGCTTCTCGTGGACAGAGTACAGAGAGGTCTTCTTGGGGGACATTAGATTCTCCTCACGCACAGCCTTGTGCTGTTATCGTTCAATCGTCGTAGATTTAGTTCACCTCCACAGACACGAGATACGCTGCGGAGGCGGTCCCCACCCGTCCCCAGGAACCTGAGGACGGGTGAGGCAGGTAGACCGCTACAGCCTACCCAGGAGCGTTATAGGCTCCTTATGCTTCCAGGTCGAAAGCCTCCATCGGGGGGCATTCGCACACGAAGTTACGGTCACCGCCAGCGCCATCAATGCGACCCACCGAAGTGAAGTACTTGTTAGCGCGCAGGCTCGGTACAGGGAAAGCTGCCTGGGTACGGCTGTAGGGGCGATCCCATTCATCAGCGCTCACCACATCAACGGTGTGCGGTGCGTTGCGCAGAACCGAATCCTCCACAGCGACCTTGCCCTCAGCCACCTCGATAATCTCGTCGTAGATGGTCTCCATTGCTTCAATGAAGCGGTCCAGCTCTTCCTTCGACTCAGACTCAGTCGGCTCAACCATCAGGGTGCCCGGAACCGGGAACGCCAGAGTCGGAGCGTGGAAGCCGAAGTCCATCAGACGCTTGCAGACGTCCTCAGCAGTCACGTGAGACTGATCGGTCAGCTGACGCAGGTCCAGGATGCACTCGTGAGCGACCAGACCGCCGGGGCCGGTGTACAGCACCGGGTACTTGTCGTTAAGCTTCTTCGCAATGTAGTTAGCGTTCAGAACCGCGTACTGCGAAGAGTCCTTCAGACCCTGAGCACCAGTCATCGCAATGTACATCCAGCTAATCGGCAGAACACCGGCAGAACCGAAGAACGCCTGCGAAATCGGCAGTGCGGCATCGTTGGGGAGCTTACCTTCAGCATCAGCGCGGTATGCGTCACCGGGCAGGAACTTCGCCAGGTGCTCACGAACAGCCAGCGGGCCAACACCGGGGCCGCCACCACCGTGAGGAATGGAGAAGGTCTTGTGCAGGTTCAGGTGCGAAACGTCGCCGCCGAACTTACCGGGCTGAGCGAAGCCCATCTGAGCGTTCAGGTTCGCGCCATCCAGGTACACCTGGCCGCCAGCCTCGTGAACCAGCTGGCACACCTCAGCAACCTGCTCCTCAAACACACCGTGAGTGGAGGGGTAGGTAATCATGATGCCGGCAACCTTGGGACCGTACTTCTCGATCTTTACCTTCAGGTCGTCAACGTCAATCGAACCGTCAGCCGCAGTTGCCACACCGGCAACCTTCAGACCAGCCAGAGCAGCAGATGCCGCGTTGGTGCCGTGAGCAGACAGCGGAATCAGGACGGTATCGCGCTCGTGGTCACCGTTAGCCTCGTGGAAGGAACGGATAGCGCGCAGACCAGCGTACTCACCGGTCGCACCCGAGTTCGGCTGCAGCGAGATAGCATCGTAACCGGTAATAGCAACCAGCCACTCGCTCAAATCCTTAATCAGCTCGTGCCAGCCCTCAGCCTGATCCTCCGGGACCAGCGGGTGGATGTTCGCGAACTCAGGCCAGGAGATGGGCTCCATCTCAGCGGCCGCGTTCAGCTTCATGGTGCACGAACCCAGCGGAATCATGGTGCGGTCAAGTGCCAGATCCTTGTCAGCGAGGTGACGCAGGTAGCGCATCATCTCGGTCTCGGAACGGTACTTGTGGAAAATCGGGTGCTGCATGTAGTCATCGGTACGCAGCAGCTCAGCGGGCAGATCGTACTGTGCATCTGCCTCACCCAGGGTGCCGCTCAGAGCCTCAACCAGGCCCTTGAGCAGCTCCTCACCGTGAGACTCACCCACGGAAATACCGACGCGGTTCTCGTCGAAGCGGCGGATGTTCACGCCAGCTTCCAGAGCCTTCGCAACCAGCTCGTCGGCACGGCCAGCAGCCTCCACCACGACGGTGTCGAAGAAAGTATCGTGAGCGATACCGTAGCCCGCAGACTTCAGCGCGGTAGCAACACGAGCGGCATTAGTGTGCAGGCGGTTCGCGATAGCGCGCAGACCCTCAGGACCGTGGTACATCGCGTAAGCACCAGCAACAATCGCCAGCAGAGCCTGAGCAGTACAAATATTGGAAGTAGCCTTCTCACGGCGAATGTGCTGCTCACGAGTCTGCAGAGCCAGACGGTACGCAGGCTTACCAGCCGAATCCTTAGAAACACCCACCAGACGGCCAGGCATGGTACGCTCCATGCCCTTGTGAACAGCCATGTACGCAGCGTGGGGGCCACCGAAGAAGAAGGGCAGACCGAAACGCTGAGTGTTACCCACAGCGATATCAGCGCCCAGCTCACCTGGAGACTTCAGCAGGGTCAGAGCCAGCAGGTCAGCGACCACAGTGACCAGGGCGTTACGCTCCTTAGCGGCCTTAATCAGCGGCTCAATATCGCGAATATCGCCTTCATTGCCGGGGTACGCCAGGACGATACCGTACAGGTCGCCCTCAGGCAGACCCTCAGAGAAATCAGTAATGACGAAGGGAATGCCGAGCATCTCTGCACGGCCGCGAGTCACCGAAATAACCTGAGGCAGGCAACGGGAGTCAATCGCGAAGAAGCCATTCTTCACCTTGCGGTTCGCACGGTGCATCATGACAGCTGCCTCAGCTACTGCGGATGCCTCATCCAGCAGGGAGGAGTTTGCAATCTCCAGGCCGGTCAGCTCCATCACGGTGTTCTGGAAGTTCAGCAGAGCCTCCAGACGGCCCTGAGAAATCTCAGCCTGGTACGGGGTGTAAGAAGTGTAGAAACCGGGGTTTTCCAGAATGTTACGGCGCAGAACCGCGGGAGTTACTGCATCGTAGTATCCGGCACCAATCATCTGGGCGAGAACCTTATTCTTCGCAGCATAGCCGGCAATCTTCGAAAGAGCTTCATGCTCCGACAGCGGGGCGGGAAGCTGCAGCTCGCCGTCGAGGCGAATCTGCGAGGGGACGACAGCGTCCATCAGCGCATCCAGGGAAGAATATCCCAGGGTTTCGAGCATCTGCTCTGCGTCTGCGGAACGGGGGCCGAGATGACGATCAATAAAGGACATAGGGATTCTCCTATTGGTCGGCGCAAACCGTAGAGGGGTCACGTCGCGCTATTGCGACGAGTCGAACGCTTTAAGTGTCCCACATCTCCGCACATTTTTCTCACCATTATCACGATTCGACATGCTCGGAGACGATAACTCTTCTCCTAACCCTCATATTGACGACTCGAAGGATTCTCTCGCCCCTGATACCGAACAGAGCAAGGCCCCGGTTCGTTCTCCGTTACCGGAAGAACGAACCGGGGCCCCTATGAAAACAAGCTCAGATATACCTCTTACGAGGAATATCTAAATATCTTCAATGGATTACTTCTTAGCGTGATCCGGCTTGCCACCGTGCGGCACGAGGAATGCCGACAGAAAGGCGAGGAACGCGGTCACGGCCAGCAGCATCAGACCGATGAAGTAGTTGTTCTCAGCCTGGTTGTAGGTTGCACCCATCACCAGCGGCGGGAAGAAACCACCCAGAGCGCCAGCAGCAGCAACCACACCGGACACCGCACCAACGTTCTTCGGATCAGCCGCACGAGCCACCCAGCCGAAGACCGAGCCGTGGCCCAGACCCAGAAGAGCAGCCATCAGGATGAAAACAGCACCATACACGTGCTCAGCATCAGGCTGGAACGCGGTAATAACTGCCAGAATCACCACACCACCCAGGGAGATGAGGGAGATAATCTTCGGACCGAACTTATCTGCCAGGACACCACCGAAGGGACGAGCCACCACAGCGGCAGCGGCAAAGCCAGCCGCACGCAGACCAGCGTCATTAGCGTCGAAGTGGTAGATGTTGCTCAGGTAAGTGGGCAGGTAGTTCGAGAATGCCACGAACGCACCGAACACAACAGCGTAGAGGAAGCACAGCTGCCAAGTGGTCTTCACCTTGAATGCCTGAACAATCTTCGGCATCAGCGGAGTAACCTCACGACCGATGGTTGCCGGGGAATCCTTCAGGAACACGAAAGAAATCACGGCGGTTACTGCACAAATCACAGCAATCAGGATGTGAGTCGGGAAGTAACCGATACCCTGCACCAGGCGGGGGGTAGCGAATGCGGAAACCGCGGTACCCACCATGCCTGCACCGAACACGCCGGTTGCGAAGCCCTTCTTCGATACGTCATACCATGCCGAGCTGAAGGGAATACCTATAGCGAACACGGTACCCGCAATACCCAGGAAGAAGGAGACAATCAGCAGCATGGGCAGCGAGTTCATCTGACCAGCAACACCAACCAGGAGGACCAGGGGCGCGCTAATCGCCAGAACCGCGGTGAACATAATACGACCACCGTAGCGGTCAGTCAGACCACCAGCGGGAATACGGCCGATAGCGCCGATGAAAATCGGCATAGCCACCAGAACACTGGTCATACCAGCGTCCAGGTGCATCTGCTTGGCGTACAGCTTGGCCAGCGGACCAACAATAGTCCAGGCCCAGAAGCCGATGGTCGAGATGAACGTTGCCAGCAGAACGTTACGGAGCTGACCATTCTTCAGGTCGTAGCTCGGTGCAGCAGGGGTGCTCATATTTCCTCTTTTGCAATATGGATATGTGTATTAGCGGTCGGCGCGCTCACGCGGGAGAGTACCAACCGGATCCCAACCTCGACGTGCACCAACACGCTGGCCGCCACGAGAGCGGTACACGGTGTAGGGGCGGAAGAGGTAGTGCAGGGGCACAGTCAGTGCATGCACCAGGCGGGTAAACGGCCAAATGATGAACAGAACCATAGCCACCACGATGTGAATCTTGAAAGCCACAGGAATATTCACCATCAGAGCCACCTCAGGGTGGAAGTAGAACAGCGAACGGAACCACACAGAAATGGTCTCACGGTAGTTGAAGTGAACCTCGTGACCATTCACCGGAGGCAAACCACCCGAGGGGTTCACTGCCGAAATTAGAGTAGCCGCAGTACCGGCGAGAATCACCAGAACCAAAACGATATACATGAAAACGTCATTACGAGTGGTAGCCGAACGCACACGAGAGTTCGAAGCGCGGCGACCAATCAGAACGAACATACCAACAATGGTTGCGACCGCAGCAACAGAACCGCCAACCAGCGCCACAATGTGGTAAGTGTCTTCCGAAACGACCAGGTCGGTGAATGCCTTAGGCACCACCAGACCACCAACGTGGCCAAGGAAAACGGCCGCAAGACCGTAATGGAACAGGGGCGAAGCGATGCGCAACAGCTTCGATTCATAGACCTGGGACGAGCGGGTAGTCCATCCGAACTGGTCAGTACGGTAACGCCAAATGGTGCCACCAATCAGAACGACCAGTGCAACATAGGGCAGAACGCCCCACAGCAGGATGTCAACAATACCCGGATCGACTACAGCCTGTGCAGCATGTCCTGCGTTCTCAGAAGCAAGTACGTACACGTGTTGTCTCCTCACAAGGGATAAAACTAGTTAGAACGAGCCGAAGCCTGCTGGAGCAGCTGGTGATCAGCGTAGCCATTCAGGCCAACAGTCTCGACGGGAGGGCCGTAGCCAGCCATCTTCTGGACCTCTTCCTGAGTCTGCGGAGAGACGCCAGGAAGGGTATCGCAGATGCTCTGCAACAACCCGTAGTGGGGCAGATTTCCGTCCTTCATGGACAGACGAAGAAGCTCAAGGGACGGACGGTACGCCTGCAAAGCGGAACGGCCCTTACGGCGATCCACCAACGCACAGAACTCCAGCACCAGCGGCAGGTAGTCCGGAAGCTCACCATTCAAAACGGTCAACATACCGGAGTCGCGGTACATCTGCTTGAAACGCAGAAGAGTCTCACCACGGCGGCGGGTATCGCCATCGGTCCAGTAGGACAGATGCAGAGAATGACGACGCGAAAGGTCGTATTCCTGCACGTACTCGGACTGCACATCCTCCAGGTCCTTAGAAGTCAGCCACTGCTGAACCGCATCAACGGCAGCAATGAAAGCCTCATCCTGGGTGGAAGCGGTAATCTCCACCAGTTCAGGCAGAACCTTCAGAGTCTCCTCATCGGGGTAGCCCAGGAGCATACCGCTCACCTGGTAAATCACCGAGTCCTTATCCTCGCCGGGACCGTAATCGATATCAAACGGGTTCTCCGGCTGAGCCGGCTCCGAGACAGTAGCCTCGGAACCGGCCTTGCCCATGAGCTTGGAAAAGAATCCAGCCACTTATTACTTCTTTCCGGTGGTATTCGGGAAGAGGCCGTCAGGACGGGAAGAACCGTCCCAGCTGAACAAGCTGACCTTGTTGTTAGCCTCGTAGACACCGGTGGACACGGGGGTCGGGCGACCCTCCATGTCGTTGAACGCATCGCCGTACATGCCGGGTCCGCCATCCACGCTCAGGGAGCAGCCCATTTCCTCAAGGTTGTGGGCGTCTTCCATGTGAGCCTTCGGAATGACGTAACGCTCGTTGTACTTAGCGATAGCCATCAGGCGGTACATCTCGTACACCTGCTGACCAGTCATGCCAACTGCCTGAGCAATCTCCTCGTTGCCTTCGCCACCGAGGTTGATGTCACGCATGTACGAACGCATCGCAGCCAGGCGGCGCAGAACGTTAGTAACAACCTCAGTGTCACCAGCGGTGAACAGCTCAGCCAGGTACTCAACCGGAATACGGAGAGACTCAATAGCGCCGAACAGGTTGTTGCTGTTCTCTGCATCGTGGCCCTGCTCCTTGAGCAGGTCAACAATCGGAGACAGCGGCGGCACGTACCAAACCATCGGCATGGTGCGGTACTCGGGGTGCAGGGGCAGAGCCACCTTCCACTCCTTCGCCAGCTTGTACACGGGCGACTTCTGAGCTGCAGTAATCCACGCATCGGGGATGTCGTTCTTACGAGCCTGCTCAATCACAGCCGGATCCGAAGGATCAAGCATCAGCGACAGCTGAGCCTCGTAGAGGTCCTTCTCATCCTCAACCGAAGCAGCCTCAGTCACGCGGTCTGCATCGTAGAGGAAGATACCGATGTAGCGCATACGACCAACACAGGTCTCAGCACACACGGTCGGAATACCAGCCTCAATACGGGGGTAGCAGAAGGTACACTTCTCAGCCTTACCCGTCTTGTGGTTGAAGTACACCTTCTTGTAGGGGCAGCCGGTGATGCACTGACGCCAACCGCGGCAACGGTCCTGGTCAACCAGAACGATACCGTCCTCAGCGCGCTTGTAGATAGCGCCGGAGGGGCAAGAAGCCATGCAGGAGGGGTTCAAGCAGTGCTCACAAATACGAGGCAGGTAGAACATGAAGGTCTGCTCGAACTCGAACTTAATCTTGTCCTCTGCCTTCTTGCGAACCTTCTCAACCAGCGGGTCCAGGTGACCGTACTCGGTCGCACCAGCCAGGTTGTCGTCCCAGTTCATACCCCACTCGACCTTGGTGTCCTCACCGGTGATGAGGGAGACCGGCTTAGCAGCCGGGAAGTCATCACCCAGAGGAGCGCTGGTCAGGTTCTGGTAATCGTAGGTCCAGGGCTCGTAGTAGTCGTTCAGCTCGGGCTGAATCGGGGAAGCGAAGATCGTGAAGAGCTTCTGGAAGCGGTTACCGCTCTTGAGCTCCAGACGACCGCGCTTGTTCAGCACCCAGCCGCCCTTCCACTTCTCCTGATCCTCGTAACGGCGGGGGTAACCCTGGCCGGGACGAGTCTCAACGTTGTTGAACCAGACGTACTCGGTACCGGCTCGGTTCGTCCATGCCTGCTTACAGGTCACGGAGCAGGTGTGGCAGCCGATGCACTTATCGAGCGCCATCACCATAGCAACTTGTGCCATAACGCGCATTAGAAAGTTACCTCCTGGGACTTACGGCGACGGATGTACGAGACGATGTCTCGCTGGTTACCGGTCGGTCCAAGATAGTTGAAGGCGAACGCCTGGTGAGCGTAGCCACCAATCATGTGGGTGGGCTTCAGAAGAATACGGGTCACCGAGTTGTGAATACCACCGCGCTTACCGGTGACTTCAGACTTCGGGCTAACCATACGCTCCTGAGCGTGGTAGACGTAGCAAACGCCCTCGGGCATACGGTGCGAAACAACCGCACGGCCGACGAAGACACCATTGGTGTTCACACACTCAATCCACTCGCCATCCTTGACGCCAATCTTCTCAGCGTCCTGCGGGCTCATCCATGCAGTCGGACCGCCACGGAACATGCTCAGCATGTAGTGGTTATCGAAGTACTGCGAGTGAATTGCCCACTTGTTGTGCGGGGTCAGGTAGCGAACAGCAACCGAAACACCATCGGTAGTACCGAGCTCAGGCTCGTTGTACAGGCCGGTCATATCCAGCGGCGGACGGTAAATCGGCAGAGCCTCGCCCATTTCGTGCATCCAGTCGTGGTCGAGGAAGAAGTGCATACGGCCGGTCAGGGTGTGGAACGGCTTCTTCTTCTCGATGTTGACGGTGAACGGAGCGTAACGGCGACCACCGGTCTCCGAACCGGACCACTCGGGGGAGGTCATCACGGGCTGCGGTGCGGCCTGGGTCATGGGGAAGGTGATACGACGTTCCTCGTTACCTTCTGCCAGGTCCATCAGGTGCAGACCGGTCTGCTTCTCAAGCTCCTTGAAGCCCTTGACAGCGACCTCACCGTTGGAGGTACCGGAAATCATGAGGATTGCTTCAGAAATCTTCACGTCGGTATCCAGTGCCGGACGGCCTGCGCCCTTACCGGAGTCCATCACACCGAATTCCTTAGCCATCTTCGCGACTTCGTCCTTCAGATCGTAAGTGATGAACTTAGTGGTGGCACCGAGCTTGTCGAACAGCGGGCCAACGGTGGTGTACATGTCGTACAGTGCGCCGTAGTCACGCTCGACAGTGACGAAGTTCGGCATGTTCTTGCCGGGTACGCCCACCATACCGGGGGTGTTCTTCCAGTCGGGTGCGTGGCCGCCGGGCTGAGCAATCTGGCCGGGGGTGTCGTGCAACAGCGGGACCGAAACGATGTCCTTACGGACGCCGAGGTGCTTCTTAGCCAGGCGGCTGAACTCAAACGCCAGTGCCTTGAAGGTCTCGTGGTCGGTCTTTGCCTCCCACGGCGGGTCAATTGCCGGGGAGAACGCGTGCAGGAACGGGTGCATATCGGTCGAGGAGATATCGTGCTTCTCGTACCAGGTAGCAGTCGGCAGAACGATGTCAGACAGCAGGGTCGTGGAGGTCATACGGAAGTCCGAGGTGACCAGCAGATCCAGCTTGCCCTGAGGCGCGTCGTCAACCCACTTCACTTCGTTCGGCAGCTTCTCCGAGTCGGAGCCCTGGACGTTGTCCATGCTACCGACCAGGTGCTTCAGGAAGTAGCTCTCACCCTTAGCGGAGGAACCGAACAGGTTCGAACGCCACAGGGTCAGGGTACGAGGCCAGTTGACGGGGTTGTCAACGTCCTCAACGGAGAACTCCAGGTCACCGGAGTTCAGACGCTGTGCAATGTAGTCCGCGTTCGAGGAAGCCTCGCCGCGTGCCACAGCCTGCTCTGCCTTGTCTGCCAGGTCCAGCGAGTTCTCAGGGAACTGCGGGTAGAACGGCATCCAGCCCATACGGGTAGAACGTGCCACAACGTCAGCAGTGTGAACATCGCGCAGCTCGCCCTTAGCCAGCGGGGACTGCAGGTAATCGGTGGAGTATGCGTCCTGACGGAACTGGTCAGTGTGCATGTACCAGAAGCCGGTACCGATCATGTGACGCGGCGGGCGGCTCCAGTCCAGAGCGTTCGCAATGTTGGTCAGACCGGTCAGCGGACGCGCCTTCTCCTGGCCCACGTAGTGAGCCCAACCGCCACCGTTACGACCCTGGCAACCGGTCAGGTTCAGCAGGGCGAGGATAGCGCGGTAGGTGGTGTCAGCGTGGTACCACTGGCAGATACCTGCACCGAAGATGACCATGGAGCGGCCACCGGAATCCAGGGCACTCTTAGCAAACTCGCGGGCAACGCGGATAACAGCCTCGGCGGGGACAGAAGTAATCTGCTCCTGCCATGCCGGGGTGTTCTGAACGTTCCAGTCCTCGTAGTCCTTAGCCCAAGTACCGGGCAGGCCCTCACGCCCCACACCGTACTGTGCCAGCATGATATCGAAGACGGTGGTGACTTCGTGGCCTTCAACGTAGGCTACGGGCACGCCGCGGGTAATGACGTCGCCGTGGCCCTTCGGGTTGTCGAAGGTCGGCATCTTAATCTCTGCAGCTGCAGTCTGGCCCTGGGGCAGGTCGCGAATCGACAGAATCGGCTTACGACCCTGCAGATCCAGGTTCCACTTGCCCTGGTCTTCCTGAGCGTAACGGTGACCCATGGTGCCGTTGGGGACGAAGACCTCACCGGTCTCGCGGTCCATCAGGACGGGCTTGAAGTCAGCATTCGGCTGCTCAGCCTCGCCAGCGAGCTTTGCAGCGGTCAGGAACTTGGAGGGAACCTTAATGCCGTCTTCGCGGGTTTCCAGGGTGACCAGGAAGGGAAGGTCGGTGTAGGTCAGGGAGAAGTCCTCGAAGAACTCGACACGCTGGTCGACGTAGTTCTCCTTGAGGATGACGTGGCCCATTGCCATTGCCAGCGCCGCGTCGGTACCTGCCTGGGCGGGCAGCCACTCGTCAGCGAACTTGGTGTTGTCGGCGTAGTCGGGGCTCACGGTGACAACCTTGGTACCGCGGTAGCGAACCTCGGAGACCCAGTGAGCGTCCGGGGTACGGGTCAGCGGAACGTTTGCGCCCCACATGATGAGGTACGCAGCGTCCCACCAGTCGCCAGACTCGGGAACGTCGGTCTGGTCGCCGAAGACCTGCGGGGAAGCCACGGGAAGGTCAGCGTACCAGTCGTAGAAGCTGGTCATGACGCCACCGGCCAGCTGGATGTAGCGAACACCCGCGCTGAAGGACGCCATGGACATTGCCGGAATCGGGGTGAAGCCGGTGTTACGGTCGGGGCCGTAGTACTTGATGGTGTGCACGTGAGCAGCAGCCATCAGCTCGAGAGCCTCAGCCCAGGTCGAGCGCACCAGACCACCCTTACCGCGTGCGTTCACGTAGCGTGCACGCTTGGCGGGGTCGGACACGATGGAGTGGAAGGCGTCCACGGGATCGTTGTGGATTGCCTTCGCTTCGCGGTACATCTCCAGCAGGAGACCGCGAACGTAGGGGTACTTAACGCGAGTGGGAGAGTAGGTGTACCACGAAAATGCTGCACCGCGGGGGCAACCGCGGGGTTCGTACTCGGGGCGGTCGGGACCAACCGAGGGGTAATCGGTTTCCTGTGCTTCCCAGGTGATAATGCCGTCCTTGACGTACACCTTCCAGGAGCAGGAGCCGGTGCAGTTCACGCCGTGGGTAGAGCGAACTTCCTTATCGTGGCTCCAACGGTCGCGGTAGAAGGCGTCACCTTCGCGGCCGCCTTCACGGAAGACGGCGCGGCCGTCTTCAGTCTCATCCCAGCGGGAGAAGAACTTACCGAACTTGATCAGCTGATCGGTAAGGGGGCCATCCGGGCCCTTAATCTGTGATGCTTGTTCCATACTGCCCAATATATCGGAAATTTGGCATAGAAAATACGAGATAAAAACCTTGCCTAATTCATGCGAAATAAGGGTGTTTTAGACCGTAAGCCAGGCGGAAATTCCACCCTCAAGCATGTACACAGAACGCTCCTCCAGAGGCGCTATTTCACGAGCCGCTTCAACCGTTCGGGTGTATCCGGTGCAGTAAATAACGATTTTATGGGCATTTGCGGGGATTTTACGCTCAATTAGGGCTTTGAGGGAGTCATTTCGAGCCGCTTCAAGCAATTCAGTGAGGGGTAGATTAATGGCACCGTCAATCGCAAAGGCATTGAACTCCACCTGCTCACGGACATCCAAAAGGGCAATATTTTCACCCGATGACATCTTTTTAAGGTCCTGAGCGCTCATCGAGCGGGGCTTCGAGTCAGCAGAAGAGCTTGTAAAATCCTGAGAAATATTACGAATTGTTACATAATTTTTGGGCTTATGACTTGTTTCTTGGGGCAAAACAGCGCTTTTCTTAGGTACAGCTTGCACGCTAGCTACAAGAGGTATATATTCCCACCTTCCGCTTAATGCCGAATATAGGCCAACCTCACCCATGAGCGGCTCCCCCACCCCGGTCAGCAGCTTCACCGCCTCCATGGCCATCGCAGCACCCACCACGCCAGCCATAGCACCCACCACGCCAGCAGTACTACACGACGGCACGCTACCGGCAGCAGGAGCATGAGGGTACAAATCCTCATACACCGGACCGCGACCAGCCCAAAACACACTCAGCTGCGCATCAAAACCAAGAATCGCAGCCCACACATGCGCAATCCCAGCACGCGCAGCCGCCGCCGACACCACATAACGCGATTCAAAATTATCGCTACCATCCAGCACCAGGTCAGCACCAGACAGAAGCTCATCAACATTCGCCTCCGTCAAACGCTCACGCACCGGCACAACCTCAATAAAAGGATTCAGCGAGCGCAAAGACTCTGCGGCAGACTCAGCCTTAGAATTACCCACTCTGGCGTGCGTATGAATCACCTGGCGGTGCAGATTCGAGGCATCCACGAAATCATCATCAACCACCACAATCTGACCGACCCCGGCACCCGCCAGGTACAGCAGCGCGGGAGCACCCAAACCGCCAGCACCCAGCACCACCACGCGTGCGCGCTTGAGCGCCAACTGAGCCTCGTAACCCATTTCGGGCAGAATCAGCTGACGAGAATAGAACGCACGCTCAGCGGCAGAGAGCTCGCCCGTGCCGGTTGAAGGCTGAGAAGACATAGGGATTCCTCGCGTCTAGTAGTAGAGGTGACTTGAGCTTTCAAGGAGAATAAGCCTGCCCGAGAGAAAACCCCCTGACAGGCTTATATAGAGATATCAGAATATTCAGAAGGCTAAGCGGGAGAAGTGTCCACACCAACCCACTCGATGCTTCCATCGAGCAGTTCCTGTTCCTTCCAAATCGGTACACGAGCCTTCACCCGGTCAGCCACCAGCTCACAGGCATCAAACGCGCGGCCACGGTGAGCAGCCGCCGCCATCACGGTCAGAGCCGACTCACCAATAGCAATCGGCCCCACACGATGCACAGCCCACAGACGCACACCGTCCAGCTCGGCAGCAACCTCGGCGGCAACCTCCGCAATATACTCACGAGCCTGCGGATGCGCGCTATAGGACAGCCCGCGAACCGCACTACCGTGATCATGGTTACGTACAATGCCGTCAAAAATTACCAGGGCACCCATGGCGTCGGTCATGACCTCAGCCTTAGCCGCAGCGTACAGCGGCTCCAGGGGCGCCTCCGTAATATCGGTGAACACCACGGTCGAGCCGCTCGGCTCAGCACCGTGCGCACCCGAATGGTCCAGGGATCCTTCGTTCTGCGGCTTAGTGGTCATGGTAGTCCTCCATCTGACGGCAAATGTGCTCAACAAGCGGGTCGAGGGTTGCCACGCCGTCCTTCACACCACCGCGCGAACCGGGCAGGGTCATCACGAAGGTTCGGTCAATGACGCCCGCCACGCCGCGTGAAAGTACCGCGGCGGGAACGTTCTTCAGACCGTTCATCCAGAAGGCGTGCATGATGCCGGGTACTTCCTTGTCCAGGTGTGGGCGAACCGCCTCCACGGTCTGGTCGTCAGAGTTCAGACCGGTACCACCGCTGGTCAGGATGAAGGTCGGTAGGTTACCGTTCTTCTTACCTTCAGCCACCAGGGTGTTGAAGTACTCGACAATATCGCGGTCTTCAATGACCACGGCATCCGGGGTGTCGAAACCGCGCGAGCGCAGCCACTCCACGGCGATGGGGCCGGACTTATCCTCGTACACACCGCGGGCTGCGCGGGTGGAGGCGACAATAACCAGGCCGGTGAGGTTCTCGGGCATGGTGTACTCTTCGCTACTCATTGGCTTTCCTTTTCTGTATCTATCAGGTGACGGGGGTGCGCCGCCGCAGCTTAGGAGTCCTCGCGGACGGACCAGTCGCCGGACTTGCCGCCGCTCTTCTCCAGAACACGGATATCGGTAATGACGGCGTGCTTATCGGCTGCCTTGATCATGTCGAAAACGGTCAATGCCGCCGAGGAGACGGCGGTGAGCGCTTCCATCTCCACGCCAGTGACGCCGCGGGTCTTCACGGAGGCCTCAATACGCACAAAGTCGGTGCCGCGCTCAAAGTCCACCGTAATCTTGCCCAGGGGCAGCGGGTGGCAGAGGGGAATGATTTCCGGGGTGCGCTTAGCACCCATAATGCCCGCAACGCGTGCGACGGGAAGGGCGTCACCCTTGGGCAGGTCGGCGTCGAAAATCATGGCGATCACGTCTTCGCGGGTGCGCACGGTCGCCTCAGCCAGGGCGGTGCGGGTGGTAACCGACTTCTCCGTAACATCCACCATGTGCGCCGAGCCGTCGGCACGCACGTGGGTCAGTTCCTGGTTGGGCTGCGAGGTAGAGGTCATCGTTTCTCCTGGCTTCTGCGCGGTATTCTTCTGCCGCGAATCGTTACTTAGTGTGAGTCTCAATTATTCCTTGTCGTTCGACCAAGGAACAATGCGGGGGTGTTGCCCCTAATTATCGGTGAGGCGAATGCGGTGGTAGTGTACCGCCTCTCCCCCGGTGTAGGTGGTTCCGGGCGCCAGCTCAATCAGCACATCCGCCTGGGCGGCGCGGTGCAGCAGATGCGAGCCGGAGAGCACATCAGGGTAGAGCTCCACCCTGTAGGTTCCGGGCTCCACCTCAACCATAGCGAGAGTGCCGCGCAGGAACTGGCGCTTGGTTGCGGGTGCGGTGAGCGGGGTGTCGGTGACGAGCACGCCTCGCGGTGCGTTGTTCAAGGTTGCCTGTTCGGAGGCAACCGCGTGGGGCACGCCGTAGGGGCCACCGGCACGCAGGTAGGGGCGAAGAATCAGCGCGTACGAGATGAGGGTGCTCACCGGGTTGCCGGGGAAGGAAATCATGGGCACGCGGTGACCTTTGAAAGCGAGAACGTTTACCCCCTGGGGGCCGCCGGGCTGCTGGCTGACGTGGCCGAACCAGGAAACGGGCACCAGAATATCGGCTTCGTGCGCCTTGGCGATGGCGTTGCGCACCACCTCGTATTTACCGTGGCTAATACCGCCTGAGGTAATGATGATGTCCGGTTTGAAGCTCTCGTATTCTGCCGTGAGGCGGTGCAACAGCTCGATGGGATCATCACCAATAGCGATACGCCGCACCTCCGCTCCGTCTTCGCGGAGCATGGCGGTGAGCATGGGGCCGTTGGCGTCAAAAATCTGGCCCTGGCCGAGTTCCTGGGTGGTGGCGCTGCCGTCTTCTTCAACACCGGAGAGGATCTCGTCGCCGCCGGTGCAGACGAGCACGCGGGGACCTGCCGCGACGGTCAAGCGGGCATAGCCCTGGGATGCGAGCGCACCGAGCAGAGCGGGGGTGACGCGTTCACCGGCGCGTGCGAGGACCTGACCGGTGACGACGTCTTCACCGCGGCGGCGCACGAACTGCCCGGGCTTGCCGGGGGCAAGTTTGACCTTTTCGCTGGGGCGGCCGAAGGATTCGGGCAGGTCGGGGTATTCGATGCGTTCGGACTGTTCGACGGGAATAACGGCGTCGTAGCCCTTGGGCATGGGCGCGCCGGTCATGATGGGGTAGGTCAGGTCGTCGGAGGAGCGGGAACGCTGCAGGGGGCGGCCGGCGGGGATTTCGCGTCCGACGGTGAAGATGCGGTCTTCGCGTCCTGCGGCTTCAGCGGTGAGGGCGTAGCCGTCCATTTGGGAGTTGTCGAAGCTGGGTACGTCCATACGTGCGGTGACGTCTTGGGCGAGGATGCGTCCTGCCGCATGGTAGAGGGGAACCGTTTCTGCTGTGCCGATGAAGACTTCGCGTAGCAGGAGCGCCAGGTAGGCGCGGTATTCTTCGGTGCTAGGGGTTCCATTGAATTCGGGGGAAATCATGGCGGTTCCAATCGTGCGGCGGCGGTTATGACTAGTGTAGGTGTGTGTTTGCGGGCTGGTAAATGGAGTTTTGCCTAAGGACCGGTGTGTGCCGGCCGGTATGTGGGGCAAGTGACGAAGCGGCTTATCGGGTGCTTTCGCGTAGTTTTTTGAGGGCGCGGATTAGGCCGAGGACCCCGAAGATTCCTAGGTAGAGGCTGATGAGTATCAGGGCGCTTCCGAGGGCGCTGGGGATGTCGCTGCTGTTGATGGCTAGGTCGATGGCGAGGGGTATGGTTTGGGTTTTGCCTTGCACGTTGCCGGCGAAGGTGACGGTTGCGCCGTATTCGCCGAGGGTGCGGGCGAAGGAGAGCAGGAAGGCAGTGGCGAGGCCGGGCGCGGCGAGGGGCAGGAGCACTTTGAAGGTGATTTCTGCGGGTTTAGCGCCTTCGACGAGGGCGATTTCTTCGTATTCGCGGGGAATAGCCTGCAGGGTGGTGACCGCGGTGGCAACGAAGAAGGGTAGGGCAACGAAGACTTGGGCGATAATCACCGCGTTGGGGGTGAAGGGGATAGAGATTCCTGCCTGGTAGAGGTAGGTGCCGATCATGCCTTTGCGTCCCCAGAAAAAGAGCAGACCGAGTCCGGAGACGACCGGGGAGAGAATCACCGGGGTGTAGATGATGGCGTAGAGAACTGACCCGAATCGGTGTAGCCGCGAGCGGTTGAGCACTTTGGAGAGCACGAGCGCCAGGGGTGCACCGAGAAGCCCGCAGATGAGGGTGGAGGCGGCGGCAGTACTGAGGGAGAGGTTTGCCGCCCCGAGCACCTGCGGGGTGAAGATGCTGCCGAGCTGGCTCCAGGGGATGTTGAGGAAGAGCCCGAGGAGCGGTCCGGCAATGAGGAAAACACCCAGCGACGCCGGAACCAGGAAGAGCACGGGCACGGAGGCGAAGAGGCTACTTCCGGGTGTGCGTGAGGTTCCGGCGTTGCGGCGGGTAGCGGTAGTGTCTGTCATGGGTGATGAGACGCGGGTTGTTCCCTACTGTGGCGGTGCTGAATTACTGTGCGGTGTTGAAGCCGTACTCGGTGAGGATTTTCTTCGCCTCGTCGGAGTTCTTCAGCCATTCGTTGAACTTCTTCGCGGTTTCGGAGGAAGAGCCGGTCTTGCTGAGCGCTGCGGGGTATTCGTTGCGTTCCACATCGGTCAGCTCGACGGAGCCGAGGTTGACGCCCTTTTTCTTGGCGGCGGCGAGGTCGGTGGTGTAGATGAAGCCCGCATCGGCGTTACCGGTGGTGACCTTGGTGGCTACGTCGGTGACCTTGCTTTCGGTGGTTGCGTTCTTGAGGGTGATGTCGTGCTTCTTCAGTTCCTGGTGGGCGATGGTGCCGCAGGGGACGTCTTCTTTACAGACTGCGACGACGCCGTCGGTGGTCTTGAGGTCGTCGAGGCTGTTGATCTTGCCGGGGTTGCCTTCGGCGGTGACAAGCACGAGCTTGTTGGTGACCAGAACGTTGGTTTTGGAGTCGGAGAACTGGTCGAACTTCTTTGCTTTATCCATGTTCTTGGTGTCTGCGGTGATGAGCAGGTCGGGGGTTGCGCCCTGCTCAATCTGGTTGACGAGCTTTGCGGAGCCTTCATAGACGAAGGTGACGTCCACGCCGGGGTTGGCGGCTTCGTATGCCTTTTCGAGGTCTGCGCCGGCGTTGTTCAGGGAGGCTGCAGCGAAGACTTCGACCTTGCCGGAGGCAGCCTGGTTGCTCGATGCGGAGGCAGTGGACGAAGAGGAGCTCTGGGTGGCGCCGCATCCGGTGAGGGCGAGGGTTGCGGCGGCGAGCGCGCTGAGGGCTGCGAGGGGGCTCTTCATGAAATTTGTTTCCTTGGTTAGTTCGTACTGCTATTGAAGGTGAGGTGCGTCCATGTGCGGGCTCTGTATGACGTTCCGTGTACGTCCCTAGCTTGTACACGCGGCGTTACTTCGTCGTGGTTGTCTGCCGTGGCGCAGTTGTAACTTACCCTGCACACACTATGTACGGGGCGCCGGAACATGGAATAATCATATTGTCACCTGAAATATGCAAATTTTCCACATAGGTTTTACATGGCGTACACGGCAAATTCGGCCTCTTCTGAGCTCATTGCGGGCCCAACGTTAAGCACCTTATCTTCTGCGGAGGGTAACGGGGCTGCTTTTATTACGCCCGAAAAATCTGAGAGTGGCGTAAAGGTCGAGCGTAAGCTCCCGAATATTACAAACAGCGGTCCGCTCTTGGACCGTTGGGGTCGCGTGGCGACGGATCTGCGTATCTCTCTGACCGATAAATGTAATCTTCGTTGCATTTATTGCATGCCGGCGGATGGTTTGCAGTGGCTTCCCAAGGAGAATCTGCTCTCCGCCGAGGAGATCGCGCGCCTTGCCGATATTGCGATTACTGAGCTGGGCGTTGAGGAGATCCGCTTTACCGGTGGCGAGCCGCTGGTGCGCGCCGATTTGGTGGACATTATTTCCCGTATCCATCAGGCGCATCCGGATGTTCCGCTTGCTATTACGACGAACGGTATTGGTTTGGAGAAGCGTGCCGCCGCCCTGGCGGAGGCTGGTCTGACCCGCATCAATGTTTCTCTGGATACGATTTGCCGTGAAACCTTTGCCGAGTTGACCCGCCGCGATAAGCTCGATGCCGTGCTCAAGGGTATTGACGGTGCTGCCGAGGCTGGTCTGTGGCCCATCAAGATTAATGCTGTGCTGATGCCGGGTCTGAATGATGATCAGGCTCCGGAGCTTCTGCGCTGGGCATTGGCGGGCGGTTATCAGCTGCGTTTTATTGAGCAGATGCCGCTGGATGCCGATAACCGTTGGACCCGTGAGGGCACGATTACTGCCGCTGAGATTCGCGAGAAACTGTCGGCTGAGTACGTTCTAGGTTCGGTGGCTGAGGCTCGCGGCGACTCCCCCGCTCAGCTGTGGGAGGTGTACCCGCTCGGCACTGCCCTGGATGAGGCGGGCTTCCCGGCTGACGACACCGAGTCGCTGGGCCGTGTGGGCATTATCGCTTCGGTGACGGAGTCGTTCTGCAATGCGTGCACTCGTACCCGTCTGACGGCGGACGGCAAGATTCGCTCGTGCTTGTTCTCTGACACTGAGACTGATCTAATGCAGCTTCTACGCTCCGGCGCTGACGATCAGCAGCTGGCTCTGCGCTGGCGTGAGGGCATGTGGTTTAAGCCGCGTGCGCACGGTAAGGAAGACGCTGACTTCGATATTGAGGAGTTCGCGAAGGCGAGCCGCTCGATGAGCGCTATTGGTGGCTAAGACGCTACCCTATTTATTAGCCGAATATACAGTCAGATATGCGTGGGACAAGGTCTTTTACTGGCACCTTGCACCCCCTGGCTTTCGGCTACCCTACTCAGAGTTTGATCAAGGATTGAGGAGCATTATGCAGGTTCATTTTTTCGCTGCCGCACGTGCCGCGGCGGGTACCGCGCAGCTGTCGGTGCCCCTGGCTGAGCTGCCGTCTGCAACTCTTGGCGCGCTGATTGAGTATCTGGGCCAGAACTCGGAGGGCACGACCCCGTCGGGCCTGACTCTTGCGCAGGTCATGGAGCAGTGCTCGTTCCTGGTCAATGGCGCCCGTTCTGATGCGCAGGCACCCCTGCAGGATACCGATCGTGTGGACGTTCTGCCTCCCTTTGCGGGTGGATAATGCGGGCGGATCAGATGCCCGGTTCGGAGCTTCCCGCCGAGGGTGATTTTTCGTGCGCCGCGGTCGTTGTTGCCGGAGGTGCTTCTCGCCGCCTGAACCACGTTCCGAAGGCGTCCCTGTCTGACGGCACGAGCACCCTGCTGGATTGCGCCCTGGAGGCGGTGGCGAGCGCGTCCCCGCGCGTGGTGGTGGGTCCTGAGAGCTTGCCGTTGCCGTCGGGGGTGTTGCGTACTCGTGAGGATCCGCCGTTTTCGGGTCCTGCTGCGGCGATTCATGCCGGCTTGGAGTGTATTGCAGCCGATTGCGAGCGCTCGCAGGCGCCGCTGCCGAGCTGGTGCCTGATTTTAGGCGTAGATACTCCGCGTATTGCTCCGGCGGTTCAGCAGTTACTTACCGCCGCGCGGGGTGCCGAGCAGGCCGCGACCGCTACCCCCTCCCCCACCGATTCTGAAGCGCCCAACGATTCTGAAGCATCTGCAGGTTTCTGGGGTGTTTCTGAGGGCATCTATCAGCCGCTGGTGGGTATTTACCGTTTTGAGGCGATCCGTTCGGTCTTTTCGACCGGCACGACTGACGCTTCTGTTCGTTCTTTTTTGCGCCGTTTGAACCCCGCGGCGGTGGAGATGTCTGCCGCTGATACCGCCGATGTTGATACGTGGGAGCAGGCGCAGGCTCTTGGCTATACGACTTCGCTCTGGTCGAGTTATTAGCATGAGTTATTAGCATCTGAGGCGCGCGGGAGCGCTAGTTGCCAAGCTACGAGTACCCTAGTGGTAGGTCTCAGTTCTTAACTCCCGACCGGGCGATGTTTTTGAGCTCGCGCGCTGTTGCGCGTCCCGCACACACTTTTACGAGGTACGATGTCTCACCATATTCCTTCTGTTTCGTGGCAGCAGGCCCGTCAGATTCTGCATGAGGAGGGCCAGCAGGTTGCGCCCCATGTTAAGACGGAATCTTTGCCGCTGTTGGCGACGATTGGCCATTATTTGGCGGCCGATATTTATTCGGTGATGCCGGTGCCCCACTACAGTTCTTCGGCGATGGACGGCTATGCTGTGGCGGGTACGCCTCCGTGGCGTCTGGTGACTCCTGCGTACCCGGAGGATTCTCGCGCGAATATTCACCGTCTAACAGTGCCGATTGTTCCGGGTGAGGCGACCCCGATTCTGACGGGTGGCTTGATCCCGGAGGGCGCGGAGGCGATTGTGCGTGAGGAGCATTCGCGTCTGTATGAAGGTGCGGAGGGTTCTTCGCGTCCGGGCATGGGTTCCCATTTGGAGACTCAGGCGAGCATTCATTACTTGGATATGGCGGAGGGTTTTGAGCCTCCGGCACCGGGTGCTGATATTCGCCATGCCGGTGCTGAGCTGGAGCGTGGCGAGTTGTTGGCGCGCCACGGTGACCGTATTTCTGCGCGTATGGCGGCGTTTTTGGGTACGAATGGTTTTGATGAGTTACCGGTGTACGCCCCGATTCCGGTGCGTTGCGCGTTTACGGGTAATGAGGTCATTACATTTGGTGTGCCTGCGCCGGGTCAGGTGCGTGATGCGTTTGGCGGCTTTATGGAGCATGCGATTATTTCTGCTGGTTGCGAGGCGCGCCCATCGATTCGCCTGGCGGATGTTGAGTCTGAGTTCCGCACGTTTTTGTCTACGTCGACGGCTCGTGTGCTGGTGTTTACGGGCGGGTCGAGCACCTCGGGTGTTGACTTGGTGCGTAAAGTGCTCAACGATATGGGCGCAACCTATCTGTTTGAGTCGGTGGATGTGCGTCCGGGTCATCCTGCGTTGGCTGCGCGTTTGCCGGTTCCGGAGACGGGCCCGAATTCGGGTCGTGAGCGTTTTGTGTTGGGTCTTCCGGGTAATCCTTTGGCTGCGTACACGGCTTTGTATTCGTATTTGCCGCCGCTTTTGGCTGGTATGAGGGATATGCCTCTTCCTGAGCTGGATTCAGCGGTTCTGGGTGATCCGGTGGATACTTTGCGTAAGCCGGCGGGGGCTCGTCTGCTTCCGGTGTCGGTGCGTGATGGCGTGGCGTATCCTCTGCCGAAGTCGGCGTCGCATATGTTGTCCTCGTTGGCGGCGGCTACTCACTGCGCGGTGTTGGATGATTCTTCGGTGCGGGGTTCTGCGCATGAGGTGGGGGCTCGCGTTCCGATTATTCCGGTGCTGTAGACCGGTACGATAAATCGGTGCGTTTGACAGCACAGGGGAAAAGCGTTTTTTCTGGTTTTTGAGGCCACGTTAGCCCCGGTGAAGAAGGTATAGTAGAGAGATATGTCAATCGTTTAACATATCGAAGGGAGCCCCCGTGGCAAAGCCCAAACTCAGCGACGTTGCAGCCCTAGCGGGCGTCTCCCCCACCACGGTCTCCCGCGTACTCAATAACCGCGGCTACCTGAGCGAAAGCACCCGCACCAAGGTCCACGAGGCGATGCGGGAACTCGGCTACCGCCCCAATGCCATCGCCCGTAGCCTGCAGGGGCAGCGCTCGCAGATGGTGGGCCTTATCTTCCCCACGGTTGCGAACCCCTTCTACGGGGAGATGGTGTACCGCCTCGAAAGTTACCTTGCCGAAGAGGGCTACCGGGTCATTCTCTGCAATAGCGACGATCACCCCGAGCAAGAAAAGCGCTACCTGGAGATGCTCTTCTCCAATCAGGTGGACGGCATCATCAGCGGCGCCCACTCAGACGCGCTGGTGAACATTCCGCATGCGCAGGCTCCCCTGGTGACCGTAGACCGTCTCGAAAGCGGTTTCTACCCGAATATTCGCTCCGATAACTACGGAGGTGCCCGCGCCGCCACGGAGCACCTCATCGCCACGGGTGCGCAGAATATTGTGCACGTAACTTCTACCCTGGGTAAACACAATGAGCGTCAGCGAGGCTACCGTGAGGCAATGCTTGAGGCGAGGCTCATGCCGGAGTTCATGGAGCTGGGCTTCCGCCCCTCACTGGGTATTAAGCGTGAGGTTCTCTACCGCTACCTGGATGAGCGTGCCGAAAGCCCCGAGCCTGTGGACGCGGTCTTCGCCTCCAACGATAATTACGCCGCACTCACCCTGGGGTGGGCGCGTGCTCGAGGCATTCGCGTTCCTGAGGATTTCCAGGTGATTGGCTATGACGGCACGCAGAGCGTTCAGTTACTCATGCCGGAACTAGCGACCGTGGTTCAGCCGATTGAGGGTATAGCGAAGCGTACCGCGCAGCGTCTGCTGGAGTTGGTTGAGCTGCAGCAGGAAGAATCCGCGGAGGAAGCTGCTCCCCCAATGAGCCAGCCTGAGGATGTGCTCCCCGTTGAGCTTCATCTGGGGGCTACGGTGCGTTCCATCCCAGATCTGGATCAGATTCAGCCTGATATGTCTGCTCCGGATGAGCTCCAATAAGAATCTCGTCTTCTGAGAATAAAAATCCGCCCCACCGTGCGAGTGCTCACGGTGGGGCGGATTTTGTATATACATTTATCGGTTTTGTGAGCGTCCGGAAGTTTTAGGAGTTGCGCTGCACAATCTCGGCCGGGCCGGTTCCAGGGTAGACCATGCCGACGGCGTGCGCCTTGGAGAAGATGCCGTGGAACGGGCCGAGGGAGAAGAATCCGCGGCGCTCGTAAAGGCGTGCACTGTCGTAGGTCGATGCTTCGAGGTAGGCGGGGTAGTCGCCAATGCGTTCGGTACCGTAGTCGAGTAGCTGGGAACCAATGCCCCGGCTACGATACTCTTCGAGAACACCAATGTTGAAGAGGTACCAGTGCTTGTACGCGGGGCGGTACTTGAGCAGATGTAGCTCCATTAGGATCGCCTTCAGCAGAGTCTTGCAGCCGAGCGCCTTGTAGTAGGCGCCAATCTGCTTGAGTTCGTTAGCGAAGGAACCTTCCTGGGATTCGGGGGTGTTCCAGAGACAGACACCCACGATTTTTCCGGTGGTGTTGTCAATAGCAATGTCGATACGTCCGCGGCCCTGGAAGTTACCGTAGACCTGCAGGGTCATGATTGCGCGGAGCTTGGCAAGTTCCTGTCGGCGGCTACCACCTGCAATGACTGCCATCATGGCGGGGTCTCCGTCGAATGCGGCAATCAGCACCTCGAGCGCATCTGCATATTCATGAGACTCGGCGGTGCGGACGGTATAGGAGGCTGAGGTCATATTCACCCTTTACAAAAGCTTGAAACTATACATAAATATTAGCTGGATTATTCACTCCTGGCTAATAAATTGTTCCTTATCAAGACATTTTTCATGGCTATGCACCAATGTGTTCCAACTTATATTGCACCAATATGCATAATTTTAGTGAATATTTATTCATATACTTTTTGCACGCTCTTGCAGGAAAAATTGAACACCCCGCACCAGCTCTAGGGAGAGCGGTACGGGGTGTACATCACGTTGAGGTTATCTACTCATTAAGAGTGCAGACTATGCGTTAGCCTTTGCCTTCAGTGCAACCTTCAGGAGCGAATCTGCGCTGGTGACAGATGCGCCCGAAGCCTGGACATCTTCAACCGAAGCTGCCGCCTTCTTGGCGTTGGTGATCACCATGGGGGTTGCCAGCGGGTAGCCAGCCGCCTTGATGGCGGGAATATCGAACTCGGCGATAACGTCGCCGCGCTTGACGGTGTCACCCTTAGCAACCTTGGGCTCGAAGTGCTTGCCGTCGAGCTCAACGGTGTCCATGCCGATGTGCATCAGCAGATCCAGGCCGTCCTCGGTGCGCAGACCGTATGCGTGGCCGGTGGGGAATGCAACGGTAATCTTGCCGTCAGCGGGTGCGTAGAGCTTACCTTCGGTGGGCTCCACCGCGGTGCCTGCACCCAGCGCGCCGGAGGAGAAGGTGGGGTCCTTGACGTCAGCCAGCAGAACCACGGAACCGACCATGTGGGAGCCGATTTCGACGCTCTCGCCAGCCTCAGAAGCTACAGCGGCGGCGGGAGCAGCGGCAGTAGCTGCGGTGGCAACGGGAGCTGCAACAGCGGGTGCCTCAGCCTCCTCAGTGTTGCCTGCCTCGACCTTCTTACCCCAGATGAAGGAGGCAACGAAGGCGATGACGGTGGTCAGGACGAGGCAGCCCAAGAAGCCCGGGATACCTGCACCGACGGTTGCTTCAATCGAGGGGAAGCCAAGGTAACCAGCAGCGCCCAGCTTACCCGCCTTAATTCCAAGAATAGAGGTAACCATCGAACCGATACCCGCGGAAACGATTGCAATGTAGAAGGGCCAGCGCAGAGCCAGGTTAACACCGAACATTGCGGGCTCGGTAATGCCCAGGAACGCGGAGGGTGCGGCTGCAGAAGCAATACCCTTAATCTTCTTGTTCTTGGTGGTCAGTGCGACACCGGCTGCGGCACCACCCTGAGCCACGTTAGACATGGAGGCGACGACGAAGATGAAGGAACCGCCGGTTGCCCACAGGCTCATCTCGATGGGCGGGAATGCCTGGTGCATACCGGTCATCACGATGAATGCGTAGAAGGTACCGAAGAGCAGACCGCCGAGCGGGCCGGCAACGGTGTAGAGCCAGTTGATGCTTTCACCCAGCCAGGTGCCCAGCTGGAACATCGGGGGTCCAACCAACAGGAAGGTCAGGAAGCCGGTGATCAGGATGGTGAGGGTCGGGGTGAAGATGAAGTCGATGGTTCCCTTGAGGACCTTGTGGAAGAACTTCTCGACGTGGGACAGGATAAATGCGACCAGCATGATGGGCAGCACGGTACCCTGGTAGCCCGCCTGCTGAACCTGCAGACCGAAGAGGTTCCAGTACTTCATCGGGTCGGTGCCTTCAGCACCTGCCAGGGATGCTGCGACATTGTAGCCGTTCATCAGCGCCGGGGAGACCATTGCGGCACCCATGGTCATACCCAGGTAGGGGTTACCGCCGAAGACCTTGGTGGCGGAGAAGCCGACCAGCACGGGCAGGAAGGCGAAGGGAGCTGCGGAGAGCAGGTTGACGATATCCGCGAAGTCAGCCCACTCAGGGAAAAGTTCAATAACTGCTTGGGGGCCAAAAATACCCTTAGAGGTCAGGAGGCTATTGAGCGCCATCAGCATACCGCCACCGACCAGCACCGGAATCAGCGGCACGAAGATGTCGGCGATGGTCTTGATGAAGCGGGAGACAATGTTGCCCTGCTTGGAGGCAATTTCCTTGAGCTCGTCCTTAGACGCCTCGGGTGCGCCAGCGGCGATGAGGTGCTTGTGGACCTCGTTAACGTCGCCGGGGCCGACGATGATCTGGAACTGGCCAGCGTTGAGGAAGCTGCCCTTGAGGTCTTCGTCGTTGTCGATTGCTGCCTGGTCGACCTTGTCCTGGTTCTTCAGGACGAGGCGAAGGCGGGTTGCGCAGTGTGCGGCTGCAACGATGTTGCCGGCGCCACCGACGTCCTTCAGCACGCGCTGTGCCACTGACTTGTGGTCCACGCTCGCTCTCCTTTGTTTGGAGCACCACCGTATGATGCTTTGTGAATGGGGTGGGGTGACATGTCTGTGTGTGCATGTCATATGTATGTCATACGTTTGACATATCAGATGTAAAACATGGTATCACGGGAAAGTTCTTAAAAGCGAGGGCTCACCCTCCATACGGAGAGTGAGCCCTCAGACATATTCAGAAATTACCGGAAACCACCCGTGCGGGCGGCTCCTAACGCCTAGAAAACGACTTAGAGACGGCCATACTCCAGGGACAGCACCTCGCCACCGGTCAGGCGGACGCGGCGCTTATCACCCTTGAAGAAGGTGCGAGCAGTCATAACCTCAGCACCCATGGACGCGACCAACTTGCCGCCCACGTACAGTTCGGTAGCCGAGCCATCCACAAGCAGATCAAACTCGCGAATCTTCGAACGCTTCAGGGTACGGCGGCGCAGGCTACCGCCCTCGGTGTAGCGGGTACCGCCACGGTCCATCTGCACAAAGTCCTTATCCAGCACAATGCTCAGAGCCACGCCGTGAGTGTCCTTAATCTTTAGCTTCACGCGCTCATCAGAGACGTTCACGCGGCCGCGCAGACGGAAGGTCAGGGCGTTCTTCAGCTCCACGAGCTTGCCCTTCTCCTCCTCACGGTACAGAGGCTTCATCTCCATCGCGTCATTCAGCTGCGGAACCGGACGCTGGAAAATCTTGCCGTTACGCAGGTGCAGCTCACGCGGGTAGGTGAACATGTGCACCCAGCGGTGACTCCACGAGGGCAGGTCGTCCTGGTCTGCGTTGCCCAGCCAGCCAATCATGACCGGGGCATCACCGCAGACGCTGTGCGGTGCCTTCGGATCGGCGGTCAGACCGGTACCGGAGATAGTCTGCGGTGCGTAGAACTCGAAACCTGCATCCAGCTCGGTGAAGGGGGTCTCCACGGTGAACTTAAGGGTCTCGTTATCCAGCGAACCAACAATGTAGCCGCTCTGGAAAATGTTGTTGTACTTCTCGCCGAGGGGCTGCATGCCCTGCGGGCTGAAAATCAGCACGTCACGGATCTCGCCGGTCAGCTCATCGCGCATGCTCAGCAGCGAGGGGCATTCGTACATGTAGGTGCCCTTGAGGGTCTTATCCTTGATACCCAGCTCGCCGCGGAAGGTCCACTCACGGCGGTCGGCGGAGGTGTACACGACCACGGCGCCGGTCAGATCCTCACGCTGAGCGCCAATAACCATCCACCATTCGCCGTTACGTTCAAAGACGTGCGGGTCACGGTAGTGCGCGGTGTAGCCCTTCTCGGGACCAGAAATCAGCGGGGGCAGCTGACGGGTCGGCTTCGCGTCCTCACCCGCAGTTGCGAGAATCTGGTAGGTTTCGCGGTTGCCCTTTTCGTCCTTCACGTTACCGGTGTAGAAGAACTCAAAACCGCCGGGCACCTTAATGCCGGAGCCGGAGTAGCAGCCGTGCGAATCGTAGCGGCTATCGGGCACCAGGGCGGTCCCCTCATCGGTCCAGTGGGTCAGGTCCTCGCTCACAGCGTGACGCCAGTAGACCATACGCTCCGGATGCAGGGGCGAGTACTGGTAGAAGGCGTGGTAGCGCTTACCGTCAAAGACCAGACCGTTCGGGTCGTTCAGGCGACCCACCGGAGGCGCCAGGTGCAGTGCCGGGTAATCGCGGTCTTCACGAACACCGGCGCCGAAAGCATCCAGAACCTGCTGTGCTTCAGCCGCCAGATCGCGAGCGGGTCGCTCGGTTGCGCTCTTCTTCTTTTTCTTCTGATCGCTCATGTCTATCCGTTTTCGTGCAAAGGAATGTCTGGGTTGTCTCATCCCATCATACGGCACCTCTCCCCCGTTGCCGGGCTCTAGGAGAGAGGAACCACAATGCTCTCAGCCTCTCTCATCCGAGGCACAGGGCGGTCACAGCGACTTCTGCAGGTGAGCACGGTCAGATGGGACAGCACCGCCGTTTGCCACAGGATAAAAGAGCAGACACGGCAAAGCCCCGAACCTCCCCAGTCTTCATACCGGGCGGGTTCGGGGCCGTTAAATGCCGCGAGGCGGCACATCCGATGGATGCACCGCCCGCGTAAGAATCGAGAAGAAGTCGATTACTTGAGGGTGATGGTTGCGCCAGCAGCCTCGAGCTGCTCCTTAGCCTTCTCAGCGTCTTCCTTGGAAACGCCCTCGAGCAGAGCCTTGGGAGCGCTGTCAACCAGGTCCTTTGCTTCCTTCAGGCCGAGGGAGGTCAGGGCACGAACTTCCTTGATCACTGCGATCTTCTTGTCGCCAGCGGACTCCAGGACAACGTCGAACTCGGACTTCTCTTCAGCAGCCTCGCCTGCTGCGCCGCCTGCTACAACTGCAACGGGAGCAGCTGCGGTGACGTCGAACTCTTCCTCGAATGCCTTGACGAACTCGGAAACCTCAACGAGGGACAGTTCCTTGAATGCTGCAATGAGTTCTTCGATGGACAGCTTAGCCATTGTTTGGCTCCTTCACTATCTGGTGCGGGCTGACGCCCGCGGTGTAAATCTTCAGTACCTACCCGAGAGGGTCGGTCAAATTTAGGGTGCGTTACACGCTATTCGCGTTCACGCTGCTGAGTATCTCAGCGCTGGTGCAGTAGCACGAAAGGGGCTTATGCCTCTTCCGAAGCCTCCTCGGCAGCAGCGGGAGCTGCGCCTTCCTGCTCCTCCAGCTTGACGCGCAGTGCGTCCACAACCTGTGCGATGCGTGCGATGGTAGCCTTTGCACCACCTGCAACCTTGGACAGCAGAACCTCGCGGGATTCCAGGTCAGCGTAGCGCTTGACGTCGTCCTCGGTCAGAGCGGCACCTTCGTAGTAACCGTTCTTCACAATCAGCTGGGGGTTAGCCTTGGCAAAGTCACGCAGGCCCTTAGCAGCATCAATCAGGTCGCCCTTGATGAATGCCAGTGCGGAGGGACCCTGGAGGTGGCCTTCGAATGCGTCGATGCCAGCTTCCTTAGCTGCGATAGCAGCCAGCGTGTTCTTCACCACGGCGTATTCGGTCTCTGCACCGAGTGCGCGGCGCAGCTCCTTGAGCTGTGCAACAGTGAGACCGCGGTATTCGGTCAGGATGACTGCGTTCGAAGCTTCGAAGAGTTCCTTCAGCTCGGATACTGCAGCGATCTTTTCCTGAGTCGCCATGGTAGTTCCTTCTTCCGATTCTTGTAAGGTCGCCGGTAGAGCCTCGAAGCATTTATTGCAAGCAATAAAAAATGCCCCGACGCGTAGGCGTACGAGGCACGATAGACGGCACCCTAAATCAGGGCAACGACTATTTACTTCGAGTTACCTACGCGGGCGGCGATTTCTAGTGAAATCTGCTCTTATCAGAACTCTGTTCTTCGTCTCCACCGAGGTGGCGATAGAGGACATAGTTCTAGACCGGCGGTCTTTGGTTCATTCATCATCTCAGGTTAAAGCCCGAGTCGCAAGTTAAAAACGTGATTAAGCGGGATTAATCACTTAAAGACCCCTTTTAAGCCAAATAACCGCTCTTTCTCCAACCTAAAAGGCCCGGTTGAAAGGCCCAGAAACCGTGTTCTAGAGGTAAAAGCGCTTTCCACCTGAGAACAAGAAGCAGCGCTCCGCCGCCACCCCCAGGTGCACCCGCTCCCCCGCACTCAGGAAGGTACTGTTCGGGGAGGTTCCGCTCAAGGTGGCGCCCTGCGCATCCGAGATAAAGAACTCAAGCTCCTGACCGGCACGCACTCGGGCACACATTCGGGCACTCAGCTCAGAATCCGCCGAAGCCCGCCGAGATTCCAGAGGCAGGGACACCGCCTCCAACAGATGCGCACGGTACAGCATGCCACCCACCAGATGGCGGCTGCCGAGCACCAGCACCGGCAGAGCATAAGCAGCGTCTGCCACCACAGGGCACAGAGCGGTCGCACGAATCGCCAACTCACACCCGACAGGAAGCGACTCCGAATCCTCAAGAGCCAAAAGGTTCAGCGCGGGCGCCGCCATAAGCTTCGCCACCTGCAGAGTATGCGGATGCGCCAGCAGCCGCTCCGGAGTGTCCACCTGCACCAGGTAGCCAGCATCCATCACCGCCACCCGCTGCCCCAGCATGAGCGCCTCATTCTGATCATGGGTCACGTACAGGCCCGTAAAACCGTAACGCTCATGCAGGCGCACAATATCGGCGCGGATACTCGCGCTCATCTGCTCATCCACACTCGCCAGCGGCTCATCAAAAAGAACCACCGGAGCACGACGAATCAAAGCACGCGCAATACCCACACGCTGAGCCTGACCACCCGACAGTTGCGAAGGCTTACGGGACTCCAGCCCCTCAAGCTTCAAAGCCTCCAGCAGCTCACGGTAGTAGTCCATATCAACCCGACCGGCGAACGCACCCAGCCGGGTCGGAAACAGAATATTGTCCTTCACACTCAGGTGCGGGTACAGAATAGGGCGCTGAAACACCACACCCACCGAGCCGCGTTCCAGAGGCTGACCGGCGTAGGTCACCCGACCGGCGCTCGGTTCCTCCAGGCCGGCAATAATACGCAGCAGAGTGGACTTACCGGTACCCGAAGAACCAACCAGAGAAATCAACTCGCCGGGGTGCACATCCAGGTCAATCTCATTCAGAACCGTCGTATCGGTGCCAAAGGTCTTAGCGACACCTCGAATACGCAGGCCTTCAAAAGGCTCCACCGCGGCAGAAGAGTAGGATGCAGAAGTCATTCCCCCATTATCGCCGAAACTTGTACCCGGCACGGGCGCAGAAGATAAGCACCGTCATAAAACAGCACGCGAGCCTCGCACCAGAGTCTCATATGAGCACCCTAGCTCGGTCGTACCAGCAAACGCCCCTTCAACGCCAGATGCAGCGTACCCACCCACAGGAAGATGAGGAAAGCCGTACCCGCCACCGTTAGCGCAGGACCCACCAACCCCAGCGAGCCAGCAGCCGTCAAGCGAATACCGCTCGCCGCCATGGAAGCCATACCGAACGAGAAACCCCACATGCTCATCGAGAAACCACCCTCAAGAGTCCAGGGGAGCAAACGCATCAAGAAGAACAGCTGCAGAATGCCATAACCGGTCAGTATCAGGAAGAACCAGTCCACCGTGCCACCATTCGCCGCCAAGTAGGCGTTACCTCCCACAAAAGGCGGAGCCATCTGAATGCCAATGACGCCGCGTTCTCCCTTGGGCAGCGGAGTCAGGGTGCGCATACGGTTGAGAATCGCAGCCTCAATGCTGAACCACGAAATCAGACCCGCACCGAAGAAGAGCATCGCCATATCGCGCCACCCCACAAAACCCATCGCCGTAGCGGTCGCAAAGTTCGTCGCCACGGTCGGCAGGTACAGCACCGGCGAGGCGGCCTCGGGCGCATACCCCCCGCGCCAGGTACCGGCTATACGGTGAGTCGCGAAATACAGCTGACCCACACCACCCAGCACCACCAGGGTGAGAGCCGGCGCCTCCGCATACGGGTAAAGAGCCGCGCCCACCTGCGCCGTCGTCGCCGGAATCAGCGAAAAGAAACAGGTACGCGCCGGGTGCTCCCAAAAACCACGCAGCCACGAGCGGTACTTCACCACCGCGTGAATCAGGAACCCCATCAGGAACAACCACACCACAGCGTTAAACGCCAGGATGCTCTCCCCCACCCAGCCGGGCGCCATGTCCTTCGCCCCCGCGGTGCGCCAAGCCGCCCCCAGCGCACCGGTACCCAGCGCCACCGCAAAATAATTGACCGGCACGCTGAGGCCGCGGCGGGCGCTCTGCTCGCTCTGGAGGGAAGAAGGCATTAGGTTTTACCTCTCATGGTTGTAGGGCAGAATAGGGGCGTGCAACCCCGTGTATTTGTTTCGACGGTGCCCGGGCATGGACAAGGCCCAAGGAACCGGGGAGCTCGAAAATCATTCTATGTTTTAAGCCTATAAAAGCTGGAAGTCCGTGACGTACTTTAACTGACACCGCTCACGCAATGTCTTGAATCTTAACGCTGTGTCTTGAATCTTCACACAGACAAAATCATGCACAAAAAATCGCCCCCGACGCCTAAACGTCGGGGGCGATCACTAGCGAATGCTAGAAGCTACAGGTGCATACCTTAGGCAGCAACGGCAGCCGGATCAACGGGGATACCGGGGCCGAAGGTGGTAGCAACGGTTGCCTTGGAGATGTAACGACCCTTAGCCGAAGAGGGCTTCAGACGGTTAACCTCTTCCAGAGCTGCCTGGAAGTTCTCCTCGAGCTGCTCAGCGGTGAAGGAAGCCTTACCGATGATGAAGTGCAGGTTGGAGTTACGGTCAACGCGGAAGTCGATCTTACCGCCCTTGATGTCTGCAACAGCCTTTGCAACATCCATGGTCACGGTACCGGTCTTGGGGTTCGGCATCAGGTTACGGGGACCCAGGATCTTACCCAGGCGGCCGACCTTGCCCATCATGTCGGGGGTTGCAACCGCTGCATCGAAGTCGGTCCAGCCGCCAGCGATCTTTGCGATCAGCTCGTCGGAACCAACGTAGTCAGCGCCAGCTGCCTCAGCCTCAGCAGCCTTGGGGCCTGCTGCGATAACGACCACGCGAGCGGTCTTACCGGTGCCGTGGGGCAGGTTCACGGTACCGCGAACCATCTGGTCTGCCTTACGGGGGTCAACGGACAGACGCATTGCAACCTCAACGGTTGCGTCGGTCTTGGTGGAAGAGGTTTCCTTCGCCAGGGCAACTGCCTCAGCGGGGGTGTAGAGCTTACCCTCTTCAATCTTGGCTACAGCTGCCTTGTACGCCTTGCTGCGCTTTGCCATCTGCTTTTCTCCTTATGCAGTTGTGGTCTCGTGAGCCGCGCTCGGCTCTGCCACATCCCGTCCATACGACGGGCATTTACAAGTTCTGTGTAGAAAAATCTACGGTGCCGATTACTCGGCTATTCGGCGAACCGAAATTACTCGACGGTGATACCCATGGAACGAGCGGTACCTGCGATGATCTTGGAAGCAGCATCCAGGTCGTTTGCGTTCAGGTCGGGCATCTTGGTCTCAGCGATCTCACGCACCTGAGCCTCGGTCAGCGAACCAACCTTGGTGGTGTGAGGAACAGCGGAGCCCTTAGCAACGCCAGCAGCCTTCTTGATCAGCTGGGAAGCCGGAGGGGTCTTGGTGATGAAGGTGAAGGAGCGATCCTCGTAGACGGTAATCTCAACGGGGATGATGTTACCGCGCTGCGACTCAGTTGCAGCGTTGTATGCCTTGCAGAACTCCATGATGTTCACACCGTGCGAGCCCAGTGCGGGGCCGACGGGGGGAGCCGGGTTAGCGGCGCCTGCCTGGATCTGCAGCTTGATGAGGCCAGTGACCTTCTTCTTGGGAGCCAATGTAGGGTCCTTTTCTTAGCTGGGAACCGACGCACAGGAGCGTACGCCGGCAAGACGGTGACCGTGGCGCGGTCACCCGGGCATCCGCATGAAAGCGTGACATGCGCATACACAAACCAACATTCTAGCGTTAATCAGCGACTTAATCCAGCGCCAGCTAGCAGAAAGAGTAAACCTCACCCGCACAGCCACCATCGGATATACAGTCACTACAAAATATGAGCCCCGCACCGAAGTGCGAGGCTCATATTCACACGCTAAAAACGTTAAATCTTTTCGATCTCGGTGAAGCTCAAGGTCACCGGGGTATCGCGGCCGAAGACAGAAATCATCACGACAATCTGCTGGGACTCGCCCTTGATCTCCGAAACGGTAGCGTCCATGCCTTCGAAAGCACCGGACTTCACGCGGACGTTCTCGCCCACAGTGTAGTCGGACTCAATAACGGGCTTGGAAACGGGCAGACCCTGGCTCTGCTGCTGCTCTTCGAAGACCGGCAGGAGCATGTCAAAGACCTCGTCCATACGCAGCGGGACCGGGTTGTACGCATCCTGACCCACGAAGCCAGTCACACCGGGGGTGTGGCGGACAACGCCCCACGAGTGGTCGGTCAGTTCCATACGCACCAGAACGTAACCGGGAACACGCACGCGGCGGATGGTCTTCTTCACGGTGTTCTTGAACTCAACCACGGTCTCCATGGGAACCTGAACCTCGAAGATCTCATCTTCAGCTTCCAGGTTCTGGATACGGGTCTCGATACCGGTCTTCACCTTGTTCTCGTAACCGGAGTAGGTGTGCACCACGTACCAGTCACCCATCTGACGGCGCAACTTGGACTTGAATTCTTCCAGAGCGTCGACTTCCTCAGCAGCCTCAGCAGCTGCTTCAGCCACCTCGACAGCCTCGGTAGCTTCCTCAGCCTGCTGCTCAATAGCTGCAGACTCCTCAGTAGCCTCAGCAGCGGCTACCTCGACCTCTTCAATCTCGGATACCAGTTCCTGCTCGGACACGTCGCTCCTACTTTCTATCGTTAATCATCTAGAGGGGACTCCCACTCACCAATGCGCTGAGGGAAATCACTGATGGGGCACCCCAAATAAGGATGCAGCCAGTACTAGTTACGCTGAATCGTTCCGTTACCGAAAATCCAGAATGCTCCCTGGCCGAAAAGATAATCCAGACCAGAAATAAGAAGGAGCATCACCACGACGAAGAACAGAACTCCGAAGAAGTAACCAACCAGTTCACGTCCGGTGGGAGTAGTAACCTTCTTCAACTCCGCAAAAACTTCACGGAGGAATGCAAAAATACGGCCGAAGAAACCGAGCTTCTTATCGCTCTTCGACGATGCGCCGGGCTGAACAGCCTTCTCGGCGGTAGCAGACGATGCCATTTCTTCTGCCCCTTTCTGAGTCTAAAAAAGTACGCCCGGGGTGCGGGCGTACAAATTATTTATTGAGGCAATAAAAGCAGGGCGGACAGGACTCGAACCTGCAACCTGCGGTTTTGGAGACCGCTGCTCTACCAATTGAGCCACCACCCTTTGAAGCGTTAACTTCAGGTGTGAGAGTTGCTTCTCACGTGTCTACTCCTCCACTGCCTCCTAAGCCGTGGCTTTAGAGGGGCAAACAATTACACCCTTGCGGGTGCAGAACTAACTGTAAACCATCTTTCGGGGCCGATGCAACTTCAAAATGTAATATTTTTCGAAAAACCTCTTGAGATACCTTGACGAGGGGTTCCGCATCACTACTAGTGGACCGTATCCTATAACAAGGAACGACGCTCACACCCGCGCCCATCACGCGCGAATGGTCCCACATGCGCATTCCCATCACCTACATCTTTGTCGACTTCACGCCGGCAGCGCACACGAAGAAAGAGAAGAGAGCCCCATGGCGCGTATTTCAAGCCGCATCGGTGCCATTGCACCCTCCGCAACCCTCGCCGTCGACGCAAAGGCAAAAGCACTCAAGGCTCAGGGACGCCCCGTCATCGGTTTCGGCGCAGGCGAACCGGACTTCCCCACCCCTGCGCACATTGTGGACGCAGCACGCGAAGCGCTCAACGACCCCAAGAACTTCCGCTACTCCCCCGCCTCCGGCCTTCCCGAACTGAAGAAGGCCATCGCCGAAAAGACCCTGCGTGACTCCGGTGTAGAGGTTGACCCCGCACAGGTCATCGTCACCAACGGCGGCAAGCAGGCGGTCTACCAGGCATTCGCAACCGTCATCGACGAAGGCGACGACGTCCTGTTGCCCGCACCCTACTGGACCACCTACCCCGAGTGCATCCGCCTGGCCGGCGGTAACCCCATCGAGGTTTTCGCCGGTAGCGACCAGCACTACAAGGTAACCGTCGAGCAGCTCGAAGCTGCATACACCCCCGCCACCAAGGCACTCATCTTCGTCTCCCCGTCCAATCCGACCGGTGCCGTCTACACCGAAGAAGAAACCCGCGCCATCGGCGAATGGGCACTTGCCAAGGGCATTTTCGTGCTGACCGACGAAATCTACGAGCACCTCACCTACGACGGCACCGAATCCGTCTCCATCCTGAAGGCAGTGCCCGAGCTCGCAGACCAGTGCGTCATCCTCAACGGCGTGGCAAAGACCTACGCCATGACCGGTTGGCGTGTGGGCTGGATGATCGGCCCGCGCGACGTCATCGCCGCAGCCTCCAACCTGCAGTCCCACATGACCTCCAACGTCAACAACATCGCCCAGCGCGCAGCTCTTGCCGCTCTGACCGGTCCGCAGGACGACGTGGAAATCATGCACGCAGCCTTCGACCGCCGCCGCCGCACCATCGTCGACGGTCTGAACGCTATTGAAGGCGTGCACTGCCCCGTACCCACCGGTGCGTTCTACGCATACCCGGACGTACGCGAACTGCTCGGCAAGGAAATTGAAGGCGTACGCCCGCAGACCACCGCAGAGCTGGCCGAGCTCATCCTCGAAAAGGCTGAGGTTGCCGTAGTTCCCGGCGAGGCATTCGGCCCCAGCGGCTACCTGCGCCTCTCCTACGCCCTGAGTGACGAGGACCTGGCAGAGGGCCTGGCACGCCTGCAGAAGTTCCTCGGTCAGGCACGCGACTAGTTCCGTCCCCCTCTGAACGCGCCTGCTAAACCTGCAACTCACCCCGTGGGAAGCGGTTCAGACGTGGGATAAACCGGTGCGAAACGATCAATCACAGGACTATTGACCGTTTTTTGCCCTAAAAACGGAGAATCCCACAAATATTTAAAAATATTTTTAAAACGAATGAGGCTTCCCGCATCTTTACAGATGTGAGGAAGCCTCATTCGCCTCTTCGGTGCCATAGGTGGGAAAGGGCGGCTATTTGTGTTTCAAACCCAAACATACAGGTACTAAAAACCTGAACTTTTCAGCACCAAAACGGGCGTTCCCACGGCTTTCCACCACTACCCACACAACCCAAACATCGCTAAAATAGAGACCAAGAGAACGACCTCCCGACCGGCGAACATTCGCGTGCCGAATTCGTGGAGGTCATAGTTATATACACGCGCGCACAACACCTAAAACGCGCAGACATTAGGAGCCAACCATGAAGATCGGTCTGCTTACTTCCGGCGGCGACTGCCCCGGCCTGAACGCTGTTATCCGCGGCGCTGTCCTCAACGGTGTCAAGAAGTACGGCTACGAGTTCGTCGGCTTCCGTGATGGCTGGCGCGGCGTCGTTGAAGGCGACTACATGGATCTGCCCCGTCAGAAGGTCCGCGGCCTGGCTGCTCAGGGCGGCACCATCATCGGTACCTCCCGCACCAACCCCTTCGACGGCCCCAACGGTGGCCCCGAAAACATCGAAATCATGATGGAACGCCACGGCATCGACGCAATCGTCGCTATCGGCGGTGAAGGCACCCTCGCAGGCGCAAAGCGTCTGGCAGACGCAGGCCTGCCCGTCATCGGTGTCCCCAAGACCATTGACAACGACCTGCGCGCAACCGACTACACCTTCGGTTTCGACACCGCAGTGTCCATCGCAACCGAGGCTATGGACCGCATCCGCACCACCGGTGAATCGCACCACCGCTGCATGGTCGCCGAGGTCATGGGCCGCCACGTCGGCTGGATCGCACTGCACTCCGGTATGGCAGCAGGCGCACACGCAATCCTGATCCCCGAGGTCAAGGTCTCCATGGAGCAGGTCGCTGAATGGGTCAAGGAAGTACACGACCGCGGCCGCTCTCCCCTGGTTGTTGTTGCTGAAGGCTTCATCCCCGAAGGCTTTGACGACGTCATGGCCAACAAGGGTACCGAAAAGGACGGTCGCCCCCGCCTCGGTGGTATCGGTGAGTACATCACCCACGAGATCGAGAAGATGACCGGCGTCGAGACCCGTAACACCATCCTGGGCCACATCCAGCGCGGTGGCGCACCCACCGGCTACGACCGCGTGCTCGCAACCCGCCTGGGCATGGGCGCAGTCGACATGGTCGCTCAGAAGCAGTGGGGCAAGATGGTCTCCGTGCAGGGCACCGAGATCAAGTACGTACCTCTCGAAGAGGCACTGGACGGTCTGAAGTCCGTACCTCAGGAACGCTGGGAAGAAGCAGCCGTCCTCTTCGGCCGCTAAACCCCGCAAGCTCAGCAAGCTCGCTGAGCACTCATACTAAAGCCGCGGAGGCGGGCACTCGTAACGGGTGCCCGCCTCCGCGGTTCTAGCTGGGATGGGTTCTAGTTCAGGCGGTTTTGGGTCAGGAGCGCCTAGCGCTTCAGGAAGTCCTGACCAGCCAAAGAACGACGCGCCACCTCACCGGACTCCGGCGAAACCACCGTCGTCTGAGCCACCGCGTACTCGGTCGCCGGCGCCGGCGACCCATCGGGCAGGAAGTCTCCGCCATCAACCGCACGCAAAGGCGCCTGCGGGTCAACGCCGCGCTTAATCACAGCCAGAGCGATCGGGCCCGCCTCATAATGTAGCGCCACCGAGGTAATACGACCGACCGGGCGGGACTTACCCTCCACAAACAGCTCGCTACCTGCCGCCGGCAGGGTGTGCTCCGAACCGTCAATATCCAAGAACACCAGGCGGCGCGGCGGGCGACCCAGGTTATGCACGCGAGCCACCGTCTCCTGCCCCTTGTAGCAGCCCTTATCAAAATGCACCGCCGTACGGGTGTAATCCAGCTCCTGGGGGATCGTCTTATCGTCCGCCTCGGTACCGTAGCGCGGGCGCCACGCCTCAATACGCAGAGCCTCCGCAGCCCACAGGCCCGCAAAACGCGCGTCCGCAGATTCAGCCAGGGCGGGCAGAGCAGAACGCGGCACAATGCTCAAGAAACGCACATAGTCCGCGCCCGGGTGATTATCGCCCGCCTCGTCGTAACGGTAGCTACCCGGTGCAGGAGTATGCCAGGGGTCCTCCCACACCAGCGGCTTGCCCTCAGCGAGCGCCGGATGCACCGAACCGTCCTGCAGGATCGGGTTACGGGCACTCTCCAGTACCGCGTACTCGTCGCTGAGGTTCTGCACCTCAACGCGCATCATGAACTTCATGCGGTTTAGGTAATCGGTCAGCGGCTGTGCCTGGTTGCCCTCCACGATCAGCCAGAGTGCCTCGCCGTCTTCAATTGCGGCGGGTGCGTACTCCACGCGGCCTTGAGGGGAAAGCAGCAGGAACTCGCGACTCTCCCCGGCGGTCATACCGGTCAGAATCTGCGAGGCGATGGAGGTCAGCCAGGTCTGGCGGTCCGGCCCCTCAACACGCACCACGCCCAGGGAGGAGCGGTCCACCAACACTAGCGGCTCCTCCGCACCGGCGGAGCGATCAAAGCTGAGGGAACGCTGTTCCAGCATCGGGTTGCCGTAATGTGCGGCGACGCCGGCATCCAGCCCGGAGGCGGCAAAAGCGCCGTGCAGGCTCAGCAGGGGGCTCACCGGGCGGGCGGCATCGGGCTGGGGTGCCTCAGCCTGAGGCGCTTCAAGCGAAGATTCAGTCACGGAAGGTGCACCTTTCACGCAAAGAGTCTGCCCCGCCGGCCAGCGGGGCAGACTCACGTTAGTTATTAGGCGGTGGGCTCGGAGCCGGGCTCGCCGGTGGGCTCTTCGCCATCCAGGGAACCGAACATCGAGGTGCCCAGGGAGTCACCGGTCATCGACGAGGTCTTACGTAGCTCAGCGGAGGCGTGCTTGTGCAGCTTACCCTCGGCGTCTGCGATCTCCCAGTCCCACATGAGGTTGCCGTTGACCAGGCCCCACAGGCGCACGGAGCCTGCGTATTCGTGGGAGATGTCGTCGCGCAGCAGGTTACCGGTCTGCATGCGGATGACCGGACCCTTAACCATGCCCACGTAGTTTTCGCTAATGCCGCCGGGGTGCGCGATGGTTGCGAGCAGCGAGAAGCCGTCGTCGGCATTGCGGAGAGTCTCTACGCTTGCCGCGTCGGCGAAGGCGGGAACAACGTCCTTGGGGACAATGCCGAAGCCGCCGTCAGCGTCGGTCAGGGGGCGGTCAATCTGCCAGAAACCGGTTTCAACGGTGATGGGGCGCAGCTTCTGACCCTCGTCATCGAGCAGGAAAGACTCAGCGCGGTATTCAATGAAGGGCAGACCATCCTGCTCAAAAGTAATAATCTGGCCGAAGGGGGTGTTTTCCTGGCCTTCGTACCACATGGTTCCGGTGCCTTCCCAGGTACCAAGCAGCCATGCGAAGGGAACAAGTTCAGGGGTTAGGTTGGTAGGGATTTCAATAGCCATACCTCCCATTTTAGTACCCGAGCGTAAAAACGGCACCCTGTTCGTTCGCTCACGGCACGGGGTAGCACCGCCTCCTGCAGAGTAAATGGTACGGCGGGCAGCATAAAGAAAACCCCCAACCGGAGGGGACCGGGTGGGGGTTCACGCCGTCATTGGCGAGGCGGTACGAACCGTACGACCGCCTAAAGCCCTGTGTGGGCGATGCTTCTGCTCTGTGCGGGGAAGACTACTTCTGACCGCTGAAGAGGCCACGCAGTACTGCGAATGCACCGATACCGATGCACACGGAGATAATAGCCATCAGCGACATGAAGAGAGCTTCAAGAGCCATAAGATTGTTTTCCATGCCTTAAACCTACCACAGACCCACCCCGAAAGGGCGCAGAATCAACGGCGGAAACATAGTGGACACCCAAGCCGCTTCCCGGATGCAAGACCTGCCTAGCGCCGGGCAAGACCCCGGTTCCGCACCAGCATGCCAGAACCCCTGCAGTCATCGGTTGAAAAGGCTATATGAACAGTCCGGAATACGATATTTGTGCCCCGCCTGCGCCGGCTCCCACAGCTGCATCACAGCCGGGCGAGTACACTAGAAAGAGCCAAAAGTTTTACACGGGAAATATGCAGGAAAGGAGAGAATGTGTACCGTATTGCGCTTCTGAGCGATACCGCCGCGCAGGATATGATTCCCTCGCTGAGTCTACTCAGCCACAAGGTACACGTTTTCCCCCTCGACACTGCCCACACCACCCTCGAATCTGAAGCTTTCGACCTGCTCATGGTCGACGCCCGCACCGCACTCGTCAAAGCACGCCAATGCGCCCAGCTATTGCGCGCCGCCGGCGTACAGTTGCCGCTCATCGCACTCCTGAATGAAGGCGGTATGGCGGCGGTTGCAGCCTCCTGGCAGGTTGACGATATTGTTTCTGACCAGGCGTCCCCCTCCGAGCTGGATGCGCGCCTGCGCCTCGCCATCAAGAGCGACGCAGCCGCAGAAGAAGAGAACTCCGAAGAGCGCATCGTGCGCGCGGGTAACCTCGTCATTGACACCCAGGCGTACTCAGCGCACCTCTCCGGCACCGCTCTGAACCTGACCTTCAAAGAGTTTGAACTGCTCAAGTTCATGGCTCAGCACCCCGGACGCGTCTTCTCCCGAGCCCAGCTGCTCTCCGAGGTGTGGGGTTACGACTCCTACTACGGCGGCACCCGCACCGTGGACGTGCACGTGCGTCGTCTGCGTTCCAAGCTCGGCACCGAATACGAGCAGATGATTTCGACCGTGCGTAACGTGGGCTATTCCTTCAACAGCACCCGCTAAATTTTTAGGGCTCCAACCCCTATTTTGGTGTACCCCGTTATGAAGTAGCCTCGCCGCTGAGCTGAGTACCAGAATGTGTAAATGTTCCGGTTCTTGTCATATTCGCCCAGGACGAAGAACAAACTCTTCAAAGAGCAACTATCCCCGGTAGAGTTGAATCAGAAGGCTACGAAAGAAGGCGATGATGGTACACAGTCAGACACCCAATCCCTCCACCCTGCCCGCTGAAAGCTCCCTTGTCTACGCGGAACCGCATCTCACCAAAGAGCTGCTGGAACGATTCGACTCCTTTGCGCAGAAGGTTGCCCGCCATGACGGCGTCTCGGCGTTCTCTGAGCAGACCCGCGTTGAGTTGAGCAAGGCATTGCGCGAAAGCACCCTCACCCCTCCGCGTTTCTTTGTCGCCGAGGACGACGGCACCCTCGCCGCCGTCTTTGTGGCGCTCACCCCGGCAAACGACGAAGATACCGGCGTGATTGAAGCAGCCGTCGCCCCCGAATACCGCGGACGAGGCGCCGGCAGCGCATTCTTCGACCACGCCGTCCGCCAGCTGGGTGAAGACGCCGTACGATACCGACTCTGGGTTCACGGTAGCGCCACCGACACCGGCATTGAAAGCCCTGCCCACGCGTTCGCTACCCTGCACGGTTTCGAGCCGGTGCGCGTGCTGTACAAGATGGTTCTGCCCCTGGACGCGCAGACCCGCGAAGACCTCGTGGAACGCTCCGACGCGCGCGCCCTGCCGGAGAACCTGCGGATGCGCACCTTCACCGGCGCGGACGAGTTCCCCTGGCTGCGCGTGAATGCCGCAGCGTTTTCGCATCACCCGGAGCAGGGCAAGCTCACCCTCGCCGATTTGCGCGAGCGCACCGGCTCCCCCTGGTTCCGTCCTGAGGGTTTCTTCATCGCCTCCGAGGTGGAGGATGACTCCGCCATCGCGGCATTCACCTGGACGAAGATTCCGACCGGTCAGGAGCAGAGCGAGCTGTCCCCCTCCGGCGAAATCTATGTGGTGGGTGTGAACCCGCAGGCTCAGGGAGGCGGCCTGGGCCGAACCCTCACCCTGCGCGCGCTGGCGTACCTGGCATGCGCTGAGGACGAGAACGGCGAGCCGCTGCGCGCCATCGACCTGTACGTGGACGCCGATAACACCACCGCATATTCCCTCTACACTTCGTTGGGTTTCGGCGTGGCGACGGTTGACCGCATGTACGCCCCCGCCCAACAGGACGCGCCTGCCGCCTAGTTTTTGGTGCGCCACAGTTGGCGTGCTTCTTCACGACTTACCCCCGATCAGAAAGGCAAGTACAGTATGGTACCCGCCCCCAATGGCCTGAATAAGGCGCCTAAGCCTAAGCCGTCTGAGCCGGCACCCATGACCGGTGTCATTCATATCGGCCACGATATTTCGAAGATTGAGCGTGCCGAGTCTCGCGGCGACCGCATTGAGAAGGGCGAGAAGCGCTCCTACTTCAGTCTGGAAGAGGAGTTCGGCCCGGAGCGTTTCTTCGACCGTGAGAGTAGCTGGCTGGACTTCAACACCCGCGTGCTGGAGCTGGCGGAGGACCCGAACCTGTTCCTGCTGGAGCGTCTGAACTTCCTGTCGATTGTGGCGTCTAACCTGGACGAGTTCTTCATGGTGCGTGTGGCGGGTCTGAAGCGCCGCATTGCGACCGGCCTGGCGGTGCCTTCGGCAGCCGGTCTGAGCCCCGAGGAGCAGATGGAAGAGATTGCTGAGCGCGCTCACCAGTTGCAGACTCGTCACGCTGATGTGTTCCACAACCAGGTTCTTCCGGCTCTGGAGGAGCAGAACATCCGCATTGTGGGTTGGAACGACCTGGATACGGACGCTAAGCAGCGCCTGCGCCAGGAGTTCATGCAGGACATCTTCCCGATTCTGACTCCTCTGGCTGTTGACCCGGCGCACCCCTTCCCGTACATTTCGGGTCTGTCGCTGAACCTTGCGGTGCTGGTGCGTAACCCGCAGACCGGCAAGGAGCTGTTCGCTCGCGTGAAGGTGCCCGATCAGCTGGACCGTATGGTCTCTGTGGACGGTTCCCGTGCTGCCAACACTGCGGGCCGCGAGAGCCGCTACATTGCGCTCGAAGACATCATTGCTGAGCACCTGGACACCCTCTTCCCGGGCATGGATGTTGTGGAGCACCATGTCTTCCGCGTGACCCGTAACGAGGATCTTGAGGTGGAAGAGGACGACGCAGAGAATCTGCTGAAGGCTCTGGAGAAGGAGCTTCTGCGCCGTCGTTTCGGTCCTCCGGTCCGTCTGGAGGTTGAGGACACCATCAACCCGACCATCCTGGATCTGCTGATTTCTGAGCTGAACATCAACGAGTCCGAGGTGTACCGCCTGCCGGCTCCGCTGGATCTGCGCGGTATGAGTGCGATTGTTCGTGCGAACCGTCCGGCGCTGCACTACCCCAAGCACATTGCGCACACTTCCCGTTGGCTCAACGCCACCGAGACCGCGAAGGCTGCGGATGTGTTCGCTGCCGCCCGCGACCACGACGTGCTGCTGCACCACCCGTACGACTCCTTCGCAACCAGTGTGCAGGCGTTCCTGGCTCAGGCTGCCGCCGACCCGCGCGTTCAGGCGATTAAGCAGACCCTGTACCGCACCAGTGGCGACTCCCCCATCGTGGATGCGCTGATTGAGGCGGCTGAGGCTGGCAAGCAGGTTGTGGCGCTGGTCGAGATTAAGGCTCGCTTTGATGAGGAAGCCAACATCTCGTGGGCTCGTAAGCTGGAGCGCGCTGGCGTGCACGTGGTGTACGGCATCGTGGGTTTGAAGACTCACTGCAAGCTGTCGTTGGTGGTGCGCCGCGAGGGTAACCATCTGCGCCGTTACGCGCACATTGGTACCGGTAACTACCACCCGTCGACGGCTCGTTTCTACGAGGATTTGGGTATCATCACCTGCGATGAGCAGATTTGTGAGGACGTCTCCCGCCTGTTCAACCAGCTGTCTGGTTACGCGCCGAAGACCAACTACCAGTCGTTGCTGGTGGCGCCGCGTACTCTGCGTAGCGGCCTGATTGAGTGCATCGACCAGGAGATTGAGAACCACAAGGCTGGCCGCCCGGCGAAGATTCAGATCAAGTGCAACTCCATGGTGGATGAGGCCGTCATCGATTCGCTGTACCGCGCTTCGCAGGCTGGTGTGCCGGTGGATGTGGTGGTTCGCGGTATTTGTGCGCTGCGCCCGGGCGTTAAGGGTCTGAGCGAGAATATTCGCGTCCGTTCGGTGCTGGGCCGCTTCTTGGAGCATTCGCGTGTGTTTGCGTTTGAGAACGGTGGCGATCCGATCGTATACATTGGTTCTGCCGATATGATGCACCGCAACCTGGACCGCCGCATTGAGGCGCTCGTGCCGGTGAAGGATCCGCGCCATGTGAAGTACCTGCGTGACATGTTCACCACTTATATGAGTGATTCTTCGCGTACCTGGCACCTGGATTCTGAGGGTAACTGGACCCGCCACGACACCGACGACCAGGGTAACCCGCTGCAGGATGTTCAGTCGTACTATCTGCGTTCGCGTTCCCGTAAGAACGTGGTGGATAAAGTCTAAGGATTTGCCGCTGACCTAGCGGTGAATTCTGGTTGTGAACTCCGTCTGTTCTCACGCTTTTTGGTGTGAGGGTAGGCGGGGTTTTCCGCGTGTCGTGCAAAAACGTGCGGTGGACTAGTGCACTTAGCACAAAAGTGAACAACAGGTTACGTTGAGATTACAACTTGACCGTTCTCTCACCTACAATTAGACGCGGAGCATGGTGCCCGTTGGCATTGTGCACAGCCTAGCGAAGAGGTTCAGAGAGAGATATGGCACCGCTGGATTCCCCCTCCATCTACTACTCGGCACGACGTTTTGATGCGGTCAACAGCATTGACCGAGCCCCCGCGAACACTGCGGATATTGTTGCTTCTGGCGCACTGATTTGGCGTATGCGCGACGGTGCGCTTGAGGTCCTCATCATTCACCGCCCCCGCTACGATGACTGGTCCTGGCCTAAGGGCAAGCAGGACCCGGGCGAGTCCCTGGCTGAGACCGCTATCCGTGAGATTCGCGAAGAGGTCGGCCTGCAGGTTGTTCTGGGTGTGCCCCTGGCTGTGACTTCCTACCCGGTGGGTGGCCGTCCCAAGGATGTTTTTTACTGGTCTGCTGAGCTTCCGGAAGGCTCCCGCGCCCTGGCGGATGAGGGTGAAGTGGATGAGCTGCGCTGGGTATCCACCGAGGTTGCTCGCGCCCTGCTGACCAACGAGGACGACCTGGCACCCCTGGAGTCCCTGGAGGCTCTGGCTGAGGCGGATGCGCTGCGTACCCGCCCGATTCTCATTGCCCGCCACGCGAAGGCTAAGCCGCGTTCGAACTGGGCTGCTGCTGAGGATGACCGTCCGCTCGCGGCGACCGGTAAGCGTCAGGCGTTGGCCTCTAGCCGTCTCTTTGCGGCGTGGGCTCCGAGCCGTATTATTTCTTCCCCGTGGCTGCGTTGCGTTCAGACCGTGACCCCGTACTCGGTGGATTATGGTGTGTCGGTGAAGGAGAAGAAGTCCCTGTCTGAGGCTGGCGCTCAGCGTCACCCGGCGCGTGTTGCCCGCACCGTGGCGTCGCTGTTCGATAAGGATTCTTCCTCGTTGCTGTGCACTCACCGCCCGGTGCTGCCCCAGGTGATGGATGTTCTGCGTGAGTACCTGTTTGAGGGTTCCGCGGAGGTGCTTCCGACCGAGGACCCGTACCTGGAGCCTGGCGATGCCCTGGTTCTGCAGGTAACTGAGGGCGATAACCCGCGTATTGTCTCGGTGGAGCGTGTACGCGCGGCTCTGGACTAACATCCATATACTTTGATCTTCTAACGGCGAGCGCGCTGGGCTTTATGCTCAGCGCGTTTGCTCTACCTGCGCCCATTCGGGGGTTTTACAATAGAGGGGCGGTTGATTTGTGACCGTCTCTCACGTCTACTGACAGGATTCAAGGTTTTTCTTATGACTCACGCAATCCCCACTCCCTATGAAGATCTTCTGCGCGAAATCCTCGAGGAGAACAAGGACGCCATCGCGGCGGATGCACAGCGTTCCGACCGTACCGGTACCGGCACTTTCGGCGTGTTTGGCCGTCAGATGCGTTTTGACCTGCGTAAGTCGTTCCCGCTGATTACCACCAAGCGCGTGCACTTCAAGTCTGTTGCCATTGAGCTGCTGTGGTTCTTGCGCGGTTCCTCGAATGTGCGTTGGTTGCAGGAGCGCGGCGTGACCATTTGGGATGAGTGGGCTGATGAGAACGGCGATTTGGGCCCGGTGTACGGCGTGCAGTGGCGTTCGTGGCCGACCCCCGATGGTGGCACGATTGACCAGATTGCGAAGGTTATTGATTCGTTGAAGAATAACCCGAGCTCGCGCCGCCATATTGTTTCGGCGTGGAACCCTGCCGAGGTGGACAATATGGCGCTTCCGCCCTGCCACGCACTCTTCCAGTTCTACGTGCACGAACGCGCGGACGGTGTGAAGGAGCTGTCCTGCCAGCTGTACCAGCGTAGCGCGGACATGTTCCTGGGCGTGCCCTTCAACATCGCCTCGTACGCGCTGCTGACCTACCTGATTGCGCAGGAGGTAGGCATGGAGCCGGGCGAGTTCGTGTGGACCGGCGGCGACTGCCACATCTACTCGAACCACCTGGAGCAGGTGAAGAAGCAGCTGGGTTACGGCACCGACCCGGAGGGTAACCCCTACCCGCCGCGTGAGCCGTACCCGTACCCCAAGCTGGTCATTAAGACGAAGAAGCCTTCTATTTTCGATTACGAGTATGAAGACTTTGAGCTGGTGGATTACAAGCACCACCCCGGTATTGCCGCCCCGATTGCGGTCTAACTGCAGGTAACGAGGAGGCATGATGTTTCGTCTGGGCGCTATTTGGGCTCAAACTGATGCCGGCATCATTGGTCGTGACGGGGATATGCCCTGGTACGCGCCGGAGGATTTGGCGCACTTCAAGAAGGTGACGCTGGGCGCTCCGGTGATTATGGGTCGCCGCACCTGGGAGTCGTTCCCGCCGCGTTTTCGCCCCCTGCCGGGCCGTACGAATATTGTGATTAGCCGTTCGGTTACCGAGGCGGAAGAACGCGATGGTGCCCTGTGGGTTCCTTCGCTGGATGCGGCGCTGTACGCGGCTCGTGACGCCGCGGGTGCGCCGGTCGAAGCTACCCCCGCAGATACCGCCGCGATTGATGCTTGGATTATTGGCGGCGGCTCCGTCTACGCGGAGGCGCTCTCCCGCACCGACCTGCCCGCCTTCGGTCGGGTGGAGACGGTGGAGCGGACCCTCTTCTACTGCCAGGAAGGTAACGAGATTACCGGCGATACGCGAGCGCCCGAACTGCAGCTTGCAGATTCTGCGGGTAGCTGCGAGGGCAGCTCACCGAACGGGTGCTGGCGGGTCACCTCTGAGAGTGCCTGGGAGAATAGCGAGAAGGGTTACCTGCTCGATGAGTCGGGCACGAAGAACCCCATGTACTTCTCGTTCCAGCGGCTCGAACGTATCTAGTTCAAGCTTCCCTCATTCACTCGTTGATATAGACATGCATTTCAAGCCTGCGGCTGCTCCACCCGGAGTACCGCGGGTTTGAACGCTTTAACGCGCCCCGATGCAGTACCCGGTGCCGAGCCGGATGCCCACCCTAGCGTCTACGCAGATTATCCCGTTCCGAATATCAAATTTTTTGTACGGTGTTAGTCCGCACCCGCCAGCCTGAGAGTACACTGGGAACCATGAACTTTAATCCCGGTGACTCTGTAGGTTTTGTTGGCTGGCGCGGCATGGTGGGCTCCGTCCTCATGAAGCGCATGGTTGAGGAAGGCGACTTCGAGGGCATTACCCCCGTCTTCTTCACTACCTCTAATGTTGGTGGCGCTGCGCCCACCTTCGACGGCGTAATTGAGCCGTCCGAGCTGAAGGACGCATACGACATTGATGAGCTGCGTAAGCACTCGATTATTGTGACCGCTCAGGGCGGTGGCTACACCGAGGCTGTGCACCCGAAGCTGCGTGCAGCCGGCTGGGACGGTCTGTGGATTGATGCCGCTTCCACCCTGCGCATGAACGATGACTCCATCATCGTGCTGGACCCTATTAACCGCGACGTCATCGACCGCGGCCTGGCATCCGGCGTGAAGGACTTTGTCGGCGGTAACTGCACCGTCTCCTGCCTGCTGATGGGCCTGGGCGGCCTCTTCAAGAACGACCTGGTCGAGTGGGCAACCTCCATGACCTACCAGGCAGCGTCCGGCGGCGGTGCCCGTCACATGCGCGAGGTGCTCGCGCAGTTCCGCGACCTGGGCAACGAGGTCTCCGAGGAGCTGAACGACCCCGCATCCGCAATTCTGGACATCGACCGCAAGGTCCTCGCTAAGCAGCGCTCCGGTGAGCTGGATTCCACCCAGTTCGGTGTGCCGCTCTCCGGCTCCCTGATTCCCTGGATCGACTCCGACCTGGGTAACGGTCAGTCCCGCGAAGAGTGGAAGGCTGAGGTCGAAACCAACAAGATTCTGGGCCGCTCCGAAGACGAGAAGATCACCATGGACGGTCTGTGCGTCCGCATCGCTGCGATGCGCTCACACTCTCAGGCGCTGACCATCAAGCTCAAGAAGGACCTGCCGATCGAGGAGATCGAGCGCATCATCGCTGAGGACAACCCCTGGGTTCGCTTCGTGCCGAACGAGCGTGAGGCTTCCATGGAGCAGCTGACCCCCGTGGCTGCTTCCGGTTCTCTGGAGATTCCGGTTGGCCGCGTGCGCAAGCTCGCGATGGGCCCCGAGTACATTAGCGCGTTCACCGTGGGTGACCAGCTGCTCTGGGGTGCTGCTGAGCCGATTCGCCGTATGCTGCAGATTGCTATTGGCAAGCTCTAAAGCTCACTGACAAGCTATAAGAAAGCCCTCGCTACCATTCTTATCGGATGGGAGCGAGGGCTTTTTGCGTCTGTCTATAGCTTGCGCGAACCGGATTAGCACTGGCCGGATTAGCGCGAGCTGGTTTAGCGCTGGTTTGCGGCGGCGGCTTTGCGTTCTGCCTTGCGTGCGGCTTTGCGTTCCTTACGCTGCTGTCGCCAGGCGCGGTAGCGGTACCAGGCGGTGAGCACCACGTGCTTCATGAAGATATTGGCGCGGCGTGCCCAGGTGAATTCGGTGCCCCAAATGCCCAGGCCGATGAAGATGAACAGCCAGCCGGGGCCGGGAGTGACGAGCATAATCAGTCCGGCAATAAAGCAAAAGGCGCCCACACCGATGACGAGGGGCTTGTAGAGATGACGCATGACCGGATGCGCGTGCATACGCTCCTTGCGGGCTTCGAGCCAGCGGTGAAAGCGGCTGGTCTCGCTTTCCTTGACTTCATCTTCAATGGTTTTCAGGGGTGGTCCTTCCAAACGTGCCGTAGGTGAGTTTCACCGGGCGGCGGTGGTTAGAGAATAGCACCTACCGCTGGGCGGCGGCTGTGAAAGATTTCTTCATGTTGAGATTTTTCCGTCATCTTCAAAATTTTTTCGTTTCAATAGTGTTCAAGTCGAAAGTACCTTTATACACTGTAAGGGAACAATTCGCCCGGCACTACGCCTAAACACTAAGGAAGCGACCCACTACCGTGTCCTCCCCTCGTCCCGTATCAACGGACTCATCCCGCACCAATGCTGTTGCACCCGCTGGTACCTCTGCACCCGCTGCTGAACGCAACGCCGCACCGACCCTCAACGAACGCCTCGAAAACCTGCCCTTCACCCGCGCCCACGGCAAGCTCCTGGGTATCTCGGGTCTCGGCTGGGCACTCGACGCCATGGACGTAGGTCTCATCTCCTTCGTCATGGCGGCCCTCATCAAGGAATGGCATCTGAGCCCCACCGAAGCCTCCTGGCTCGGTTCCATCGGATTCGTCGGCATGGCGCTCGGCGCAACCTTCGGCGGCCTACTCGCCGATAAGCTCGGCCGCCGCTACATCTTCGCACTCACCCTGCTGATTTACGGTCTGGCGACCGGCGCCTCCGCCCTGGCAACCTCCCTGGGTGTGCTGCTCGTCTTCCGTTTCCTGGTCGGTCTGGGTCTGGGCGCGGAACTTCCGGTGGCGTCCACCCTGATTTCTGAGTTCTCGCCTCGCGCTATCCGCGGCCGCGTCGTGGTCGCGCTGGAGGCTTTCTGGGCTCTGGGCTGGATCCTCGCCGCTCTCATCGGTACCTTCATCGTTCCGCAGGCAAACGGCTGGCGTTGGGCGCTTGCCATCGGGCTGATTCCCGCCCTCTACTCGCTCGTAATCCGTATGGGAACCCCCGAGTCGGTGCGCTTCCTCGAGTCGGTCGGCAAGCACGATCAGGCACGCCAGGTGGTCGAACGTTTCGAGGCCTCCCCCGCGCTCTTCTCCCGAGCCGGTAAGAAGCAGACCGAAGACGCTTCCGTACACGGTGCCGCAGAAAGTGCCGACAACGCAGAATCCGCGAAAATCCACTCCATCTGGGCTGCCGGTCAGCGCCGCAAGACCATCGCCCTGTGCATCATCTGGTTCTGCATCAACCTCTCCTACTACGGCGCGTTCATCTGGATTCCGGCGCTGCTGAACGCCCAGGGCTTCAGCCTCGTGAAGTCCTTCGCATTCACCCTCATCATGACCCTCGCCCAGCTGCCCGGCTACGCGGTCGCCGCCTATCTCATCGAAAAGTGGGGCCGACGCGCAACCCTGGCGACCTTCCTGCTCGGCTCCGCACTGGCGGCTGCTGGCTACGGCATGGCGCACTCCGAGGTATTCATTATCCTCGCCGGTTGCATGCTCTCCTTCTTCAACCTCGGCGCGTGGGGCGCCCTCTACGCCCTGAGCCCGGAGATCTTCCCGACCCACCTGCGCGGAACCGGCACCGGTGCCGCCGCCGGCATTGGTCGTATCGCCTCCATCGCGGCGCCGCTCATTGTGCCGCCGCTGGTCGCATTCGGTGGAACCCCGCTGCTCTTTACGCTCTTCTCCACCGCGTTCCTGGTAGCGGCAACCACCGTGTTCCTGCTGCCTGAACGCCGCGGCGAGTCCCTCTAACGAACCGCCCAGCTACATGATGGGCTGTCCCTTCTGAACACTCTTTCTGAGCCGTCAGAGGGGGCAGCTCATTTGTCATTTAAGCCCCCTATCCATGCGCCACAACCTCAAACTATGAGAGGATACGTTCTATGCTCGATTCCTTCCTCTCCAGCCCCTACCGCACAGAGTTCAGCCCCTGGCCCGTGAGCGAACACTACGCCACCGAACGTGCCGGCGGCGTGCCCGAAGCCATGCTACTACCGGGCGAACTCACCGTGCACCGTGGCGACGGGGCAAAAATGAGCTACTACCTGGACTGGCCCGAGGAATTCAACGAATACACCCGCGCAATCACCCTGCGCCCGCGCACCAAAAACGGCTACCCGCAGGACTTTACGCTCAGCGTCGCCGTACGAGACGGCCAGGCTGTCTTCACCGCAACCGCCCTCAGCTTCTGGGAGCAGCGCGACGGCCGCCCCTACGACCGCGAGCCCATCGCCCGCGGCTACGTGGACGTCGCAGCCTACGAATCCTGTGAGGACTACGCAGGCAATTCCGCCGCGCCCGCCCTCATCGGCTGGGATATCGCAGACCTCTACCCTGCACGTATGGCGCTCATCCGCGCCCTCTGCGAAGGAATCGCCAGCAGCATCACAATGGGCACCCAAATCCTCGCGGACGGGCAGGTACAGGTCGACCACAAGGACGGGGATCTGCTCGCCCTACACGTAAACGCGATCAGCACCGTAGGCGGCATGGTCCGCGCCCTCATCATTGAGCAGGACCGTGTGCCCAGCGGCGTATCTACCGGCACCACTACCGGCGCCTCCGAGCGTGCCGACCTGCAGACGCGCGCCTACTACGCCAACGTGCTTTCCCCCGTTCCCAGCGAGTTCGGCAACCTTGTCTGGTCCCACAGCGAGGACGCGGAATACTACCCGTACCGGCCCACGCGCCATAAGCCGATTTTCCACGCCCCCAGCCCGCCGCAGAAGCTTCCCCTGGCGGTTCAGGTGTTGATGGAGCACCTGCCCGCCGCTCCCCTTGCGGCAACGCGCACAGCGCCCAAGCGCAGGCCCTACCTGCCGGGCCAGGTGCGTATCTCCTCACCTCGCCACTAGCTCAGCGAATCAATACAACGCTTCGGGCGGCCTCTTTATCAGAGACCGCCCGAAGCGTTTATTCTGAAGCGTTTATTCTATGCGTCCTCGCGCTACGAGAGGCGAGAAGTTAAGCGTTTAGATTTCGCCGTTAACCACGACAGGCTCAGGAACCAGGGTCACACCAAAACGTTCACGCACGCCGTCGCGCACAGCGCGGGCGATAGCGAAAATATCCTCAGCGGATGCGCCGCCGCGGTTCGTAATCGCCAGGGTGTGCTTGGTCGACAGGCTCGCACGGCCCTGGGCAATCTCGCGAGACTCACCCTCCAGGCCAAAGCCCTTCTCGAAACCGGCGTGCTGAATCAGCCAGGCGGCCGAGAGCTTCACGTGATCCGGATCCTCAACACCCGCGGTGAACGGGGAAGTCTTCACGACCACCGGGAAGTTCGGGGCGCCCTCGGGCAGGGAATCCAGGGCCGAGCGCGGAACGATTGGGTTGGTGAAGAAGGAACCGGTGGAGAAGGTGTCACGATCCTCGGGGTTGAGCACCATGCCCTTGGAGCCACGTAGCTCCAGCACCTTTTCGCGTACCAGTGCGGATTCGGCGCGCTGACCGGGCTCAACGCCCAGGCTCTTCGCCAGCTCGGCGTAACGAATCGGGGAGGACAGGCTACCGAGGGTGAACTGGAAATCAACGGTCAGCACCACGTAGCGGGGCGAGCCGTTGACGGTTGCGCGCTTGAGCACCGAGTCGCGGTAGCCGAAGCGCAAGTCTGCGCTCGCGAAGGTCTTCCGAGTGTTCTTTTCGCGGTCCCAGGTGCGTACGGAGGCGATGAACTCGCCCACCTCAACGCCGTATGCGCCGACGTTCTGCACGGGGGTTGCACCCACGGTGCCGGGAATACCGGAGAGAGCCGCGGGGCCAACCCATTCGTTCTCGATGCTGAGCTTCACGAAGTCGTCCCAGATGGTGCCCGCCTGCACGCGCACGTTCGCGCCGCCGCATGCGGGGATGGGCAGAACCTCTACGCCTTCGGAGGCGATGTGCACGACGGTTCCGTTGAAGCCTTCGTCGGAAACCAGCAGGTTGGAGCCGCCGCCCACGATGAGGACGGGTTCGCCTGCGGCGTCTGCAGCGGAGACTGCTTCGATAATTTCTGCTTCGGAGGTGGCGCGGACGTAGGTCTTAGCGGGACCGCCTACCTGGGCGGTGGTCAGTTCGCTCAACAGCTTTTCAGTCATAGGTTAAGAATACCGGTCGTTGTGCGGGGTCAACACCCGCCACGCGTTAAAGTCACGAAAACCTTATGGTGATTTTTCCTTCATTTTCCGGCGCGCCTCCCGCAGAAAGAAGCGCCACCACCTGCGCCGGCGAGCGCGCAGCCGAGCACACAGCCGAGCATGCAAAAGCCCCGGCACCACCGCATCGGGTAGCGCCGGGGATTTCACATAGTTGCTTTCACACGGCTATCTGCAAGCACAGAAACTCTATACCGAGAGACGAACCACAGCCTGACTCTTCATCAGAACCTTCTGCTCCTTGCCTTCCTCGTCACGAGCGGTGACGGTCAGGTCAATGCGGGCGGTGCGCTCATCCGCATTCAGGGCACCCACCTTACCGCTGATGGTCAGGGCGTTCGTGGGGGTGTCGGGGTTTTCGCCGCCGGGCGCATCCGCCACGGGAACGGGCTTGGTGAATCGAGTCTGGTAGTCCACGATTGCGCCGGGGTCGCCCGCCCAGTCGCTCACGAGCTGCACGGCGGTACCCATGGTCAGCATGCCGTGAGCAATCACGCCGGACAGGCCCACCGACTGAGCAAAACGCTCGTTCCAGTGAATCGGGTTGAAGTCACCGGATGCGCCAGCGTAACGCACCAGCGAAGCGCGGGAGAGCTCCACGGTACGCGAACCGATTTCCTGGCCCTTTTCAAGATCTACAAAACGCACCATTAGTTTTCCTCCTCAGCACGAACCAGCAGGGAAGAAATGCAGGTGGTGACCGGCTCGCCCTGCGCGTCAACGATTTCTTCGCGGGTAGTCAGCATTGCGCCGGCACCCATAACGCGCACGGAGTCCACGTGAACTTCGGTGCGCAGCTCATCACCGGCAACGATGGGGCGGTGGTGGGTGAAGCGCTGGTCGGCGTGCACCACGCGGGAGAAATCAATACCGGCGGAATCGTCGTTGATGAGTGCCGCGTCAGCTGCCTGCGCCAGGATAATGGCGAAGGTCGGCGGGGCAATCACATCTGCGTACCCTGCCGCGCGGGCTGCCTCAACGTCGTGGTGGAGGGGGTTTTCTGCGTGAACTGCTCGGGCAAATTCGCGGATCTTTTCACGACCGACAACGTAGGTGTTCTCGGACGGGTAGACCCTGCCCACAATCTCAGGGTTAATGCTCATGATTTCAGTCTACCGTTCTTGTGCACAGTGTTCAGCTCAAACGCACAGAGTGGACAGACCACTGTACAGGTAACCGGCGTGCAGGTAACCGGCATGCAGGCAACCACTATGCAGGCGTGCAGTATTTCGTCGCATTTTTTACCTGCTAGCGAAGGCGCCCGGCGCACCCCTACCCATCCAGCCCAAGCAGGCGTAGGCTGGACGGGTACCCGCAATCTATTTCAGAAGGAAAAGTTATGTCTTCCAACGTAAAAATTTCGGTGCTTGACCTGATGCCGCACCGCCCCGACCAGAGCCAGCACCAGACCATGCTCAACACCATCGATGCCGCCCGCGCGGCTGAGTCCTACGGCTACGAGCGTTTCTGGGTCGCCGAGCACCACAATGCCGGCTCCCTGCTGTCCTCAGCAACCGTCGTGGTCATGGCGGAAATCGCTGCCGCAACCGAGCGTATTCGCGTGGGCTCGGGCGGCATTATGCTCCCCAACCACGCACCCTACGTGGTGGCGGAGCAGTTCGGTACCCTCAACGCGTTCCACCCTGGTCGTATTGACCTGGGTGTGGGCCGTGCGCCCGGCACCGACCCGATGACCGCCGCCGCTCTGCGCCGCGACGATTCTGCCGCCATGAGCTTCCCCGCCGAGGTGCAGCAGCTGCAGCGCTACCTGGGCGAGCCCTCCCCCATGCACCGCGTGCACGCCATTCCCGGCCAGGGCTCGAAGGTGCCCCTGTACATTCTGGGTTCTTCCCTGTTCGGTGCGCAGCTTGCCGCACAGCTGGGTCTGCCCTACGCGTTCGCTTCGCATTTTGCGCCCGCAATGCTGCAGGAGGCGGTAGACACCTACCGCGCAAACTTTAAGCCCTCGGAGCACCTGGAGCAGCCCTACGTCATGGTGGGTGCCACCGCAATGCTCGCCGATACCGACGAGCGGGCACGCTACCTGTACACGAGCCAGCAGCAGCATTTCCTGGGCGTGGTGCGCGGCAATCTGTCTTTCGCACCTCCCGTGGAGGATATGGACGCCGTCTGGACCGACGCGGAGAAAATGCACATTGAACGCATGACCGCCGAGGCAATTGTGGGCTCCCCCGCTACCGCGCAGGCTCGCATTGAGGACCTGGTGGCGCGCACGGGCGCTGACGAGCTTATCGTCATGACCGAGGCGTGGGAGCACGAGGACCGCCTGCGCTCCTACGAGCTGCTGTCCCAGCTGCCGGTAGTGAGCCGCGCCTCCTAACGCTTTGATCAGAGCATAAAGATGAAGCCCCCGAGTTTTTCTCGGGGGCTTCGCTATGCCTGGCATCGAGCCGTGCGCTGAGCGCATGCAGACCGGGTTTCAGGCAAAGAAAATAGGCAGACAAAATTGGCAAACAAAAAAGCCTGCCTCCGAAGAGACAGGCTTATCTGAGCCCCGACCGGGAATCGATCCCGGGACCTCCATCTTACCAAGATGGCGCTCTACCACTGAGCTATCGGGGCGTAGCGGTGGACGGGCTCGATCCGTCGACCTCACGATTATGAGTCGTGCGCTCTAACCAGCTGAGCTACACCGCCACATCATTAATACGTGCTCTCGCATGAATTAATGAGAGAGCCCCGACCGGGAATCGATCCCGGGACCTCCATCTTACCAAGATGGCGCTCTACCACTGAGCTATCGGGGCAACAGGTAAAACTATACAGGTCTTCAAGAATGCTCGCAAGCGGAGAAGCTATGGCATACACCACATTTGATGTTTTCCTGTTCTCCGCGCTGCCGCATGAGAGCCCAGCTTTGACCCGGAGCTCCAGCAATGGCCAGGCGCCCCAGTAATTGGCCAGGCGCCACCACAACAGCTGACGCAAACACATCAACACACAAATACATAAAGACCGGCAGGAGAGCTTATCGCTCCCCTGCCGGTCTTTGAATCATATGCGGATGACAAGGCTAGCCGATAGCCTCAGCAAGCCTCTCATACCGCAAATTCAGGCTTAGCCGAAATCCTAGTAGCGCTTGCCGCGGCCGCCGAAGTCACGGCCGCCGTCACGGTTACCGCGGTAGCCGCCATCGCGGCGGTTATCACGGCCGCCGAAGTCGCGACCGCCAAAGTCACGGCCACCATCGCGGTTACCGCGGTAGCCACCCTCGCGGCGGTTATCATGGCCGCCAAAGTCGCGACCACCGAAGTCACGGTCATTGCGCTTGCCACCGAAATCGCGGCCGCCACGCTTAAAGTCGCGGTCGCCGCAGAAGTCACGGCCACCCTCACGGTTACCGCGGTAGCCACCCTCGCGGCGGTTATCGCGACCGCCAAAGTCGCGACCACCCTCACGGTTGCCACGGTAGCCACCCTCACGACGGCCACCACCGAAGCCGCGGCCACCGCCGCCACCCTTGGGACCGTTGTCCTTGCGGATGTTGATGAACTCGCCAGCGATCTTGGTGTCGCGCAGGCGGTCGAAGAAGTCGCGGGGCAGGTCCTCGGGCAGGCCAACAATGGTGAAGTGCTGGCGAATATCGATGGAGCCAATCTGGGAGCCCTTAATGCCACCCTCGTTAGCCAGTGCACCCACAATAGCGCCTGCGGTCACGCGGGAGGAACGGCCAACATTCAGCTTGTAGTTGACCATGCCCTCGTCGTTGTGCGCGCGCTTTGCCTTACGGCCGCCGCGATCCGAATCCTCGTCAGAGAAGGGGCGGGACTTGTGGGCGATATCTTCGCTCTCATCGAGGAAGAAGGGGCGACCCTGCTGGGCAATAACAGCCAGTGCAGCTGCAATGTCCTCAGCGGTGGTGTCGTGCTCGTTCTCGTAGTCCTCGATAATCTCGCGGAAGAAGCTCAGGTCCTCAGACTCGATGGTCTCGGTAATCTGCTGTGCGAAGCGCTGCTTACGGGTCTCGTTCACTGCCTCTGCGGTGGGCATGTGCATCGGCTCGACCTTCTGGCGGGTTGCCTTCTCGATCTGACGCAGCATGTACTTCTCACGCGGGGTGACGAAGAGGATTGCGGCACCTTCACGACCTGCGCGGCCGGTACGGCCGATGCGGTGCACGTAGGACTCGGTGTCGTGGGGGATGTCGTAGTTGACGACCAGGGAGATGCGCTCAACATCCAGGCCGCGTGCAGCCACGTCGGTTGCCACGAGGATGTCGATGCGGCCGTCACGCAAGGCGTCAACGGTACGCTCACGCAGCTGCTGGGGGATGTCACCGTTAATCGCTGCTGCCGCGAAACCGCGTGCCTTCAGCTTGTCGGCAACTTCCTCAGTTTCCTTCTTGGTACGCACGAAGACGATGATGCCGTCGTAGTTTTCGACCTCGAGCACGCGGGTCATTGCATCCAGCTTGTGGGAGTGCATGACCTGCATGTAGCGCTGGGAGATATTTGCGCTGGTGGTGGTCTTAGCCTTGACGCGAACTTCGGTGGGGTCGTTCAGGTACTGCTGAGCGATCTTGCGGATCGAGTTGGGCATGGTTGCGGAGAAGAGCGCAACCTGCTTGCTGTCGGGGGTGCCTTCGAGGATCTTTTCCACGTCTTCGGCGAAGCCCATGCGCAGCATTTCGTCTGCCTCGTCCAGTACCAGGTACTGAAGGTTGGACAGATCCAGGGAGCCCTTCTCCAGGTGGTCAATCACGCGGCCGGGAGTACCGACGACGACCTGCGCACCGCGGCGCAGACCAGCCAGCTGCGGGCCGTAGGGGGAGCCACCGTAGATGGGCAGGACGGTGAAGTCCTCCATGTGGGTTGCGTAGGAGGAGAAGGCTTCTGCAACCTGCAGAGCCAGCTCGCGGGTGGGTGCCAGGACCAGGACCTGGGTGTCGCGGGAGATGCCGTTGATGTCGGCGAGTTCAGCCATGCGGGACAGTGCCGGCAGCGCGAATGCTGCGGTCTTACCGGTACCGGTCTGTGCCAGACCGACCACGTCATGGCCTTCAAGCAGCAGGGGGATAGTCTGCTCCTGAATGGGGGACGGCTTCTCGTAACCGACCTCTTCCAGGGCTGCCAGGACGCGGGGGTCCAGGCCCAGGTCGGTGAAACGTACGCCTTCTTCTTCAGCCTTTTCGGCGGTTTCTTCGGCGGGTGCTTCTGCAGTAGCTTCTGCGGTGGTTTCTTCTGCTTCTACAGCAGGGCTCTCAACGGTGTTCTCGGTGATGTTCTCAGTGGTCACAACGGTCTCTGCCTCGGCGTTCAGTTCGGCCGGGGTAGCAGTATTCTCAGTCAATTTTTCCTCTATACGGTAGGGGTGGATAGCGCACGCTTTTCGGCGCTTACCGGGTGTCCCCTTCACGGCCCAGCCACACATCATCCCCTGGGGAGTAGAACGTCCAGGGGTCCTCCGTTACCGGCGTATTCTGCGGATGCTGCGGGTAGCGGCTTTTGCTGGGGGTGGTCTTGAATTTCTCGGCACATTATCCGCACGCCTGTTCGTACTCTGCGCTTGGCGCACAGTAGTCCCTGTGGATCAGGGGTGTACAGGGTGGGTAATGCTCACATGCAATGTCACGTATTCCTGGTGGTTCGCCTTCCCGCTGACACGGCGGTGGTGTGTCTGTTACAGCAGACGCAGCATAGAGGCTGGACCAGAGATCGTTAAGAGAAGCCCGCGTGTACGGTGTAAACCGTAAGTTTATGGGGCGTATCAATCGGTGATGGTGAGTACGGCGCACCTACAATTCCAGCACCACCTTGGGTGCCGGGTGCGCACAAGACCTTCATCGGGGGTTCCCGTGTTCTATCCAGTGTACAGCAGGGTCCCACTTGAGCTATAAAAAGGTGCTTAAAACCTCATCTCTTAAATGCGAGCGCCCACCCCAACGTTTGCGGGGTGGGCGCTCATTGAGCCGCTGAACCGAGGGGCTAGTCTACGCGGCGCACAATATCAATCGTGCCAACGGTCGCGTACTTAGCGTAGGAATGGCCGTAGCGGTCGGCCGCGTACTGTGCGGCGTTGGTCGGCGGGTTGCCGCTCCAGGAGTTGCTCATGCGATCGATGACCACGTAGTCGGGTGCGGGCTCACCGGTGTGACCGATCCAGTAGACGGTGCGGCCGGGAATCAGCTGAGTCAGAATCGACAGGTCAGATGCGACCGACACCCCTTCGGGTACCTTCTGCACGGCGTCCTGCTTCATCTGGTCAGTCGTAGTCAGCGCGGAGGCGGTGAACTGCGTATTGGCCAGGGATGCGAGGGGCTGCTGGGAGCCTGCCACAAAGATCGGGGATACCGCAAGGAAGAGCGCCACGGCGGGCAGAGCCCATACCGGCATGCGGCGTGCCAGGGCGCTAAGGCGGCCGGGCTCAGCCGCCGCATCGGCCTCCTGCACGGAGGCGCTATCGGCTACTCGCGCAACCGAGCGTACCGGAATTGCGGCGGGAACCACGCCGTAGCGTATCCGCATGACGGCGTCGAGCAGGGCGAGGAAGACAACGGGCATGAGCACGAGCGAGTAGTGCCAGGTGCTTGCCCAGTAGGATTCCATGGTGGAGAGCAGACGCCAGGCGAGGGTCGGCAGGGCAATTGCCGCGAGCGGAGAAATGACCCAGAGGATTGCGCCGGTAATGAGCAACAGGCCGAGGGTTGCCAGCTTGGTGTTATTGCTGAGCATCTGAAGCGCTGAGCCGAAGGGGTCGCTCAAGGCTGCGGAGAAGTTCACCTTGTCGGCGTAATCGAAGTTACCGCCGCTATTGAAGTAGGGCAGGATTACGTAGACGGCGACAACCGACCAGAACACACCCCACATCATGACCATGGTGGATTCTGCGACGGCGGGAGTGCGTGCCCACGAGGAGTAGAGCTGCTGCATGCGGGTGCGCATGGGAGCGGGGGTACCAGCGGAGAGGCGCGGCATCAGAATGTCAACGGCGATGCTCAGCCAGCCGGTGCGAATAAAGATAATGAGGCCGATGGCTGCGACAGTAATACCCATATCTTCTTTGACGAAGGCGATGGGCAGGGACCACCAGCAGGCGTAGGCGAGGTAGCGGGCACGTTCGGTGCCACTCACTCGCGAGGCGAGCACCAGGTAACCGAGGCTCATGGCGAGTAGCGGCACGGCGAAGGCTACTTCATGAAATTGGGCGGCGATAGCCTGCTGAACGCCGAAGCTGAGGGCGAATCCGGCACCGAGCAGCAGACCGGTGAGGGTCGGGATGACGCTCTGAAGTTTTGCGGATTGAGCGTTCTGCGTCGGTTCGCCCTTCTTCGCATCCTCAGTTTTCTGGGCATCCTCAGTTTTCTGGGCGAGTGCGAAGGCACGCTGAGTGAAGCGCACAATGGCGAAGCTTGCGAAGGCGACCAGGGCGTTCTGCACGACCAGTAGCGTGGTCGGCGAGGGGAACAGCGCGTAGATGGGTCCCAGAAGCACCAGAATCGGGTGGAAGTGGTCACCCCAGAGGTTAAAGTCGGGCCCCTTAATCGGCACAATGGGCACGGAGAAGTGCGAGTACGCCTGCGCCATCTGGGTGAAAATCGCCAGGTCCCAGGAGGGGGTCACCCAGTGCTTCATCTGCTGAAGCGAGTAGTAGGTGTACAGCGCCATGACGGCGGCGGCAAGCAGCAGACCGGGTAGAAGTTCAAGGGGGCGGATGCTCTTGACGCGCTCGGTGAAGGACTGACGCGGCTTTTTCTGGGTACGCTGGCGGCGCGCGCCTGTAGCGGTGCCGCTCGTCGTTTCAGGTGCGTTAGTCGTCGAGGGTGCGTCATGTGCTTCCGGTGCCATAGGCGTCCTTCTCTCGGGGTGTATGTCCGGGCGTGGGCGCCCTTGTGAACGGGCGGAACGCATAGCCTGTGTTGTGCCGGTGGCGGAGTTTGCGTTCGTTATCGCTCTACCTTTTAGGGTATCGCATTAGCGGTGTGCCTGCCCTGCCGAGTATTTCTGGTGCTTTGGTTGGGGGGCGTAGATTGGTGGGGCGTCGTCAATGAGGGAATAGACTGGTGGGGTGAGTACGATTCCTTCCTCAACCCCCGGCGGTACGACCCCTGGTGGTACGACCTCCGGTAGCCTCCCGGCAGCGGGTGTGCAGCGCACCCGGCATCCTTTGGCGGCAGCTGGTGTACCCTATGCGCCGGCGCTTGCGGATGTTCTTCAGGAGCCTACCGTTCTTCACCAGCCGCGCGTTCAGATTCGTACTCTCTCCCCCGCCGCTTCGCCCCTTCCCGGCGCCCTGGCTCCCGAGGCGTGCGAGGTTGTGATTGAGCCGCATGTTCCGGTGCAGTTGGCGCAGACTTTGGGGTCGTTGCGCCGCGGTGCTCAGGATCTTTCGTATCGTGCGCTGAGCCGCGCGGATGGTGCCGAGCGAATCTGGGTGACGGCTCGCACGCCGTTTCACGAGTTCCCGGCCGTGCTGTACGCCGAACGTTTGGCGCAGCCAGCCGAGCTTCCCGAGTCTCTCCCCTCCCTGCATCGTCTGCTGATGCGCCCGGTGCGTATTCGCATCTGGGTTTCTTATAGTGCCGCAGATCAGCAGATGCAGGCGCGAGCCGATCTTCAGGCGCTGGCGCAGGAAATGACGTATTGGCTGGGTTTGCACGACCCCGCAGAGCAGTTTGGCGCTCTGCCTTCTTTTGAGTCTCTTCCGCCGCGTGTTCAGCAGGCGTGGCGGCAGAATCCGGGGCTCCGCCTCAGCGCCTCGGGGCAGCTGGACCGGCAGATGCTCAACGCCATTGTGGAGCAGCGCATCACCCAGACCGAAGCGTTCAGAACCCTGGGCTGGGTTCTGCGAAAGTACGGCTCCCCCGCCCCTTCGACCGGGTTGGGGCATCAGCCCGAAGGCATGCGCGTCTACCCGGCCGCCCGGACCCTGGCGACAATTCCTACCTGGGATTGGCATCGGGCGGGCGTTGATAAAAGCCGCTACGATGCCGTGTACGCTTACGCACGTTCCGCCGAGTCTCTGAAAAACATTGCGGCAGAAGGCGACGTCGCGCTACTGGCACGGAGCCTGCACACTGTGCGCGGCGTGGGCCCGTGGAGTATTTCCGAGGCTCTGCAGCGTGTATGCGGGCACCCGGATGCCATCAGCGTGGGTGATTACCATCTGGCGCACGCGGTCGGTGAGTTATTCACCGGTCAGCGCACCGATGATGCGGGAATGCTCGCCCTGCTGGCGCCCTACAGCCCGCATCGGCAGCGTCTGGTGCGGCTCATGCACGCTTCGGGCTTTTCGAAGCAACGCTTCGGGGCGCGCATGAGCATTGACGATCACCGCGGCCGCTAACGCTACCTCACGAGGTTAAAAGGGGACGGGGCGCCCCTGCCGGTTGTACCGGCGGGTGCGCCCCGTTCAAGCTCTTTTGTGGTGGTGAGCTTACTTCTTCTCTGCAGAGCCCTCTGCTGCTGCGATTTCTGCACGGACCTTGTCCATGTCGAGCTCGCGGATCGAACCGATCACGGTCTCCAGCTGGTCTTCGCGCAGTGCGCCAGCCTGCTGGTAAACCAGGATACCGCCACGGAAGCCCATGATGGTGGGGATGGAGGTGATGCCAGCTGCCTGAGCGAGCTGGCCCTGGTCCTCGGTGTCAACCTTGCCGAAAACGATGTCGCTGTGCTTCTCCGAAGCCGCCTCGTAGACGGGGGAGAACTGCTTGCAGGGACCGCACCAATCTGCCCAGAAGTCCAGGAAGACGATGTCATTGCTCTCGACGGTAGCAGTCAGGTTCTGCTGAGTAATTTCAATAGTAGCCATGAGATAAAGCTACACCCTCAAGACCCCAATCGCTAATTGTTCGCCCTGGGATTCAAACATTGTGAAAGATATGACAAATTGCCGTCATAGTTGGCTCTTTACACGGTAGTTTCAGCCGGTTCACGGGTGTGTCGCGAACATCCTGACGAACGCCCCTGCATCTGCTGCTGGAGGCGCCCGACTCGGCAACCGAAGCCCCCCCGAGTGAGCTCTCCCTCCCCTCCCGCAAGAAAGCCCCTCGCGGACATCGGGAAAATACGGGCGCAACCACGGAAGGTGGCTGTAGTGGAAGACCGCTGCGGGAGCCACCTTGAAACTGGTTTTAGATACACAAAAGCCCGGTTACTTTCGTAACCGGGCTATTTGTGGCAGGTGAGGGATTCGAACCCCCGTAGGCAGTGCCAGCTGATTTACAGTCAGCCCCCTTTGGCCGCTCGGGTAACCTGCCGCCTAGCTAGGTGCTAGTTGCTCGCTCAAGCGAACAGAGACTACTCTACAGCAGTTTTAGGGACTTGTACACTTCACATAGGGTTTTGTGACGAAGGTTATATATCTGGTTATATTTATCGTCTTTTCGTCACATCAGAGCGTCGGTGCACGCTCACCGCGCATCTATATCTATCGCGCATATCTATCGCAGCGCCCGCGCTCTCACCTCATAAATAAAGCCCTCATGAATAAAGCCGTAAATAAAGCTACCGCCTACAGCAACTTTAGAAGGAGCGGGACGGAGTATCGCCATCCTGCTCAAGCAGAAGCACAATCTCCAGGTGCTCCAGATAGCGGCGCGCCTGCTCCACAGTGCACATGTCGCCAGCAATCTCACGCTCCAGGTCACGGCGAACGCCACGGAAACGCGCCACCAGCGAAGGCTCCGTCAGAGTGATACCGATACCGTCAAAGGGAGAAGGCTCAGCATCTTCCTCATGCAGGTCAAGATGAATCTCGTGGTGGTCAGATTCGTTGAGACGCTCCGCCTCAGGAATACCCTCGGGCTCAGCACCCAGAGAGGTATGCAGGTCGATGAAAAGGAGGGTTTGCAGGTCGCGAGCTTCCTCGCTCGTGTGCAGGTCCGTTACGGACAGGTTAGGAGTGGTCATATTTCTATTGTCCTCTCTTAAGGTTAGTAACGCCTGTAAAACAGGCCCGTATTTCTGATAGTTAGCTGTGAACAAGAGCCCCAACCCGGTAGGCTAGTACTAACCGGTGCCAGTAGCACCTCATTCACGAAAGGAAGGCCCATGGCTAGCGAATCGTCATTCGACATTGTGTCCAAGGTGGACAAGCAGGAAGTTTCCAACGCACTGCACCAGGCGCAGAAGGAAATCTCCCAGCGTTACGACTTCCGCGGCGTAGGTGCAGAAATCGACTACTCCGGCGACAAGATCCTCATCAAGGCAAACGCCGAAGAGCGCGCCCTGGCAGTGCTCGACGTTTTCCAGTCCAAGCTGGTCAAGCGCGGCATCTCCCTGAAGTCCCTGGACTCCGGCAAGCCCTACGCATCCGGCAAGGAAACCCGTATCGAGTGCTCCATCAAGGAAGGCATCGCCCAGGACCAGGCGAAGAAGATTTCCAAGATGATCCGCGAAGAGGGCCCCAAGGGCGTGAAGGCAAACATCCAGGGCGATGAGCTGCGCGTCTCCTCCAAGTCCCGCGATGACCTGCAGGAAGTTATTGCAATGCTCAAGTCCGCTGACCTTGAGGTTGACCTGCAGTTCGTCAACTACCGCTAAGCACAGGCACTCCCCCGCCATGGGTGAGGGAGGCGGTTAGAAGCCAAAATGCAAAATCCTCGGGGTGACTACTTCCACAGTAGCCACCCCGAGGATTTTTTGTCTGCCAACCCGTCATCGCGGGTCACAATCGTCACCCTGAGTCATATTTATACGGGGTCATATTCGTACCCGAATGGTTCAGCAGAGAAAAGACTTAGTACTGCCCCATCTCACGAGCCTGCTGCTGCAGACGCGCAATACGCTGATCCATCGGCGGGTGAGTAGAGAGCATATTCTTCAGCGAACCGAAGGGGTTCGCAATCATCATGGCGCTCGCCGCCTCAGTATTGCGGTTGTTCGGATCCATCGGGTACATGGACACACCGCTCTCCAGCTTGTTCAGTGCCGAAGCCAGAGCCAGCGGGTCGCCAGTCAGACGTGCGCCATCCTCGTCGGCGTCAAATTCGCGGGTGCGGCTAATAGCCATCTGAATAACCTGCGTAGCAATGGGCGCCAGCAGCGCAATCACGAACATGGCAATGGGGTTCGAGCGTTCACCGTCGCGGCTGGAACCACCAAACATCGCACCGAACGACAGGAACTGAGCAACAGTACCGATGATGGAGGCGATACCCGCCGCCACCGAAGAGGTGAGGATATCGCGGTTGTACACGTGCATCAGCTCGTGGCCGAGCACGCCGCGCATCTCGCGCTCATCCAGCAACTGCAAAATACCCTCGGTGCAACACACCGCCGCGTTCTGGGGGTTACGACCGGTTGCAAACGCATTCGGGGTCATGGTCGGTGCCACGTAAAGGGCGGGCATGGGCTGACCCGCGCGGGAGGAAAGCTCCTCCACAATGTCGTAAAGCACCGGAACCTCTTCGCGGCTGACCGGGTAAGCATTCATGGAACGCAGAGCAAGCTTATCGGAGTTCCAGTAGGTGTACGCGACCGAACCCAAGCTAAACAGGCCCATAACCCAGATGAAAATGGAGGTGCGGAAAGTCGCCGAAAGCAGGCCACCGATGAGCAGCATCATGCCCACCATGGAGCCCATCAACAGGGCAGTTTTCAGTCCGTTGTTATGGCTGTGCATGGGTATCCTCCTGAACAATTAGGTCAGTGCGTACAGCGTGTACTTGACTCTATAGATTACGTGCAAGCACCCGCGGGCGCACCTTCTGGAGCGCAGATTCACCCAGAGCGTCACCCATACGCCGAAAGATCAAAAGGGATTAGGGAATGGCGCCAGGGATATTCACCAGAGGCACCTGCTCCAGCACCTGCGCCGTAGCAGTCGGAAAAATACCGAGCAGCAGAATCGTGCCGTACGCGCCCAGAAAAAGGATGAAGAGCAGACCGAGCATCAGCTGACCCTCCAGATCAAAACCGGTGGTAGTACTGCGGTACTGGCCGTAAATCACCGGGGTCACGATGGGCACACCGAAGAGCAGAATCATCAGCAGAATGTAGATGGGGTTTGTGAAGTCGTACACCATGACCCTATCCTCCTTGATGGTGATTGCCGGTACGGGTTACTCTAGGTTCTTTGATTGTACGGCATCTCTTCACACCCGAGACCGGGACGAGGAGGGGCGCCACAGAGTGGATGAAAGGGACGCCCTGCCGGCTTATTATGAGTTTTTCATAAGATAATGATGAATTTCTCATAATAATGTGTAGACTTAAACCTATGACCGACGCAAAGACAACCTCCGACACGAAGAAGACCCAGCACCCAGACCATCACAACACCGGTTGCGCCCACACCACCGGCCTGCCCCTGCTCTCCGCAATGAGCCCCGAACAGCTCGAAGAAGCATGGACCACCGGACTGCGCGCCAGGGGCCGCCGCGTCACCAAGCAGCGCCTCGCCGTACTCCACGCAGTACAGGAGCACCCGCACTCCACCGCGGACACCATCGTGCAGGCAGTCCGCGAGCGCATCCCCGCCATCACGGTTCAGTCGGTCTACGTGATTCTTGCCGACCTGACCGACATCGACCTGCTGCGCAAGTTTGAGCCGCCGGGAACCCCCGCACTCTACGAAACCCGCACGGGCGACAACCACCACCACGCCTTCTGCGTACGTTGCGGCAAGGTCGAAGATGTGGACTGCGCGGTCGGCTCCGCGCCCTGCCTGACCCCCAGCGATTTTCACGGTATGGCGCTCTTCAGCGCAGACGTGCTCTACCAGGGCGTATGTGTAGACTGCCAGACCGAGCAGGAGGCGGCACTCGCCCGCACCCAGCAGGAAGCGGCAGCACGCATCCTGGCGGCATAACCCTATAGCCCCGGGAGTCTCGGGCAGGCTCGGTCATGAGCGTTTTAAACCGTTGAGGCGGCGACACAAGCAGTGTCGCCGCCTCAACGGTTTAAGTTATTTAATGCAGGAGCTGTTATTCAATGCACGAACTTAGGCGCCCATACGGGGCTGAGAGCCCACAATCTCCAACAGCTCGCGGATCTGCGCCGCGGTCAACACCGTGGAGGGGTTAATCGCGTTCACCTTCACGCTCGGTGCACCGATCTCCAGGGCGTAACGCAGAATATCCAGGGCGTTCGCCGAACGCACCTCAATATGCGGGTCCAGTGCCGCAATCTCAATGGCCGAGGTGAACACCAGCAGGCTCTGCGGGTTGCCGTTCTCATCCGGGTCAAACACGAAGGAGGTACCGGACGGGTCGGCAGGGTCAACACCCACCAGCAGCACGGACGCCGGGGACACCAGCGAGCCGAGTAGCATCTGCATGTTGTCCTGCACCAGCGCCATTTTCGCGCCATCATTGCGGGGAGAAGTGATAATCCACTGCACCTGAGCGCGCTCAATGTAGCACTCGTGATCGGTGCCGGGGTCAACCACGATCAGGTCCAGCGCCTCATTGTTGAGGAAGTCAATGAAGACCTTCATCGCCGGTTCGCGCAGAATCAGCTCGTCGCCCTCGGATTCCTGACGCACGTAGCTCTTACCAATGTGCTCGGAGGAGGAGAAGACACACAGCGCCTGCATACCGGTCTCGGGCATACGAATGACCTGGTGGGTCAGTACCGATTCGGGGCCCATCAGGTCGGTTTCAGAAGGAATTAGCAGGGAACCGGTCGCATCCAGTAGAACGTCGCCACCGAGCATCGTGCGGACCACGTTAATGAGGGTTCGCTCCTGCACATCGTTACGGAAGGTCTCCAAGGCAGCGACCAGGTAGGGGTTCGGAATCTCGTGCTCGCTCGAAGACAGTGATTCTGCGGCAGAATGGCGTGCACGGCCCTCCATACGCTCACGAGCCCACTGAGGGATACGCGAAGCATCACGAGGGAACTCAGCCAGGTGCTCACGCACGTCAGTTGCGGTCAGGGTGCCTTCATTCTTCCAGCTGGCAGGCTCATCGTCACGGTTATAGGAGGCCCCCACGCTGAACTGCGGGTTGGGCCAGCCGGTTGCCGCCACCACGATGGAGGCGGTGAACCAGGTGCCGCGGTTACCGTCGTAGGCGGCACGCTGCAATTTGCGGACCTCAGCAATAATGGGCGAGCCGTCCTTGAGCGGGCCGATAGTGCCGATAATCTCTTCACCGTCGCGGAATTCACGCACACGCACGAAAATCTGACCTGCCAGAGGCTTGACGTCCAGCACCATTTCGCTCCAGCCGGGGTCAACACTAACGACATCCAGCAGCCAGCTTCCAATGTTGTTCAGCGCATCCTGGATGCGCGCGGCACGGCTACTCGTCTCGGCAAGGCGGGGTTCAGTCATAGTTCATACATCCTTGAGTGTGAATACGGCGCGGCTGGAGGCATCCGTGTTCGGTCGTAGTATCGGCTTACAGGGTGCCGGAAGAAGCCGTCTCTTCGATTCTAACGAACACGGGCACTCAACGCAGATAGTTTACGCCGAAAGATATATGCTCTACCTCTCCCCTGTACCTCTCTAGACGGCCCATTCGACCCTCTTAACGTCCAATACGCCTAAAGCGCACCCCAAAACCGGGGATACACGGCATAGTGAACGCTAAAAGGTTGATAATCTTGAAGCATGACGAATTCTCTGCAGGACCTTATCGACGCATCGATTTTTATCTCCACCGAGTACCAGGCTCGACTCGCTGAGCTCGTGGGTACCTCCGAGTGGAACGTGGATTTCACCTCCCAGTCTCTGGATTTTGAGACCACTCCCCCGCTTTCGCTCAAGCCGCACCTGCTGGGCACCGAATCCGAGAACCGCGGTACTTGGATTTGGTCTTGGCAGCAGCTGGGCTACTTCCCCGACTCCGTTGTTTCCGCCGCTATTCAGGCGCGCGAAACCGGTGAGCGTGACGGCCTGGCCGAACTGACAACCGACGAGCTGCCCCTCTCCGAGTCCCTGGCACGCCGCCTGACCCTGGCAACCAAGACCATCAGCGGCCTGTACGCACACTACCCGCTGCCCGCGGGCGCTGGCGTGCGCGCATGGACCCTGCTGGAGGGTGCCGAGCTGACCCTCGAGGCCCCGACCTACAAGGGTATCGGTCGCGTGATCGCGAAGACCCTGCAGAGCGAAGAAATCCACAACCAGGTTCTGGCGGTGGACTCCTATGCTCAGCAGCGCGGCTTCCACATCGCCTGGGACACCGAGGCAACCGCCGTGCTGACCGCAACCGACGGTGCCCTGCGCCTGTGGTTCGACGAGGGTCGCATCAGCGGCATCGAGCAGGCTGAACCTCAGGTTGGCCCCGAGATTCTGGAGCAGTGCGCAGCCGCTGCCGCACAGCGTCGCGAATCCCTCGCCGCACTGCGCGCCGAGATTGAGCGCGTGGCAGCCGCAGAGGCAGCCGCTCAGAACGCACAGCGCGAGCAGGAGGCAGCAGAACGCGCCGCCGCACGTGCCGAGGCTGATGCAGAGCGCGCCGTCGAGATCGCCGAGCATGCACCGGTCGCAGAGACCGAGGTACCCGGCGTCGAGAGCACCGAGAACCTCTACCCCGCCGACGAGGCTCCCTTCGATCAGGAGCCGGCAGAGTACGCAGAGCCCGGCCTGGTCACCGTGGAGACCCTGCCCGGCGAGTACGAGGCAGAAGAGACCGAACAGGCTCGCGTCTACACCGACGAGTCCATCGGCGCCGAGCAGCCCGAATACGAGACCGTTGAGGCTTCCGCAGAGTACGCTGAGGAGCCGGTCGCCGCTGAGACTGTAGCTGAGCAGCCCGTCGAGGTCGAGCAGGAAGCAGCAGAATACGAAGAGCAGCACGTGGAGCCCATCCGCAACGCTGGCGCAGCTCCCGACCTGCAGGCAGAGCACGAAGAGGCAGCCCGCCGCGAGCAGGAAGAAGCTGCACGCCGCGAGGCAGAGCAGCCCAAGAAGAAGGGCTTCTTCTCCCGCTTCTTCGGCCTCTAAACCGAATACGCAGCATTCCTCAGGCGCGGTATCCTCGTGGTACCGCGCCTGCGGCGTCCCTAGCGTATGCTGCACCCCGTATCGGGTACAGTGGTGTGCGCGCATCGAAACCTGTGTGGATACCCCTGCCGGCGCATCCCGATGAATAGTTTAAAAGAACGTAACCGAAGAATCAGGTCAGACGAAACCATGTCAGAAACGCAGAAGCACACCACCCGCAACGGGTTTATCACCATCATCGGCACCTACATCATTTGGGGTCTGCTCCCCCTGTATTTTGTGCTGATGGCGCCGGCAGGACCGATTGAGATTGTGGTGGCGCGAGTGGTCTTCTCCCTCATTTTCTGCGCCCTGCTACTACCGATTGTGCGGGCAACCGCGGACTTCCGCCGCGCCCTCAAGGACCGCCGCATCATGCTGGTACTGACGGCGGCATCGTTCCTCATCTGCGCGAACTGGCTTATCTACGTGATGGCAACAACCAGCGGTCACACGATTGATGCGTCCCTGGGATATTTCATTAACCCGCTAGTCTCCGTGGTGCTGGGCGTGATTTTCCTGCAGGAGCGCCTGCGCGCCGCGCAATGGGTATCTGTCGCGATTTCATGTATCGCGGTGCTGATGATGAGCCTCATCTACGGTCAGGTACCCTGGACGGGTCTGGGCCTGGCGTTCTCCTTCGGCATCTACGGCCTGCTCAAGGCACGCGTAGCCCACGACGTGAGCCCCCTCGTCTCGTTGTCCCTGGAGACCTTTATCCTGGCACCCTTCGGCATTGCCGCCCTTTTTGTACTCAACGCTCAGGGACAAATGACCCTCTTCAGCGAAGGCGCCGGACACTTCTGGCTTCTCGCATCCACCGGCGTGGTCACCGTTGTTCCGCTGATGCTCTTTGCCGCGGCAACCAAGGCTCTGCCGCTATCAGTCATTGGCATGGTGCAGTACCTGGGCCCGACCATCCAGTTTGTTCTGGCGCTGACCGTTCTGCACGAGCAGATGAGCGCCGATAAGGTGCTGGGCCTGGGCCTCATCTGGGTTGCGCTCATCATCTTCACGGTGGATGCGCTACGCGCCTCCCGCTCCTACCGCGCCTCCGCGCTGTCGGATCCGGAGACCGGCATGATTCCGCTGGTTCAGGCGGAAAACGTACAGGCTGAGGATGCGCAGATTCTTCTGGAAGAGCAGGAGCAAACCCAGCGCTCCGAGAACAAATAGTTCCCTCCCCCGTTCTGTCCCTTCGGCACGCTCAACACCCGCATAAAATACAGCGATGCCCCGCCAACTATAAGCCGGCGGGGCATCACTGTATGTCGCGTTTACGCTCTAGAGCTCGGAGCCCTGAGCCTCAGCCGCTTCGTCCAGGGCATCCAGGTCCGGATGGCGGTGCAGGTTCAGCATCGCCAGGCCCAGGCCACCCCAGATAATCAGGATGGCCACAATCAGCATCACAATTGCAGAGATAGACATGAGGGCTCCTAACGGGTAATGGTCGTATCGACGTGGTCGTGCTCCACCTGACCGGCAATCACCGGAGGTGCCGGAGGCTTCTCAGCGGCACGAGACTTCTTCGACCAGGGCAAGAGAGAAACAACGATCGCGCCGACCAGCAGGAGCGCGCTCATACCCCAGCCGAAGATTGCCAGCATATCTGTCGGGTAACCCTCGTACGGAGTCTGAATCAGCTTGATGACGCTCTGAATCAGGGAGTAGCCAAGAACCAGCGGGGTCACGACGGCCAGCAGAACCATCCAAATCTTGCCGACCTTGATGGAGGAGTAACGGTTCAGGTGCTCGGCCAGGGCGGGCAGCGCACGCACCACGTACGCCACGACGATGATGGCGCACAGGCCGGCGGCCAGAATACCGAAGAGGTTCACGAAGTTATCGAGAATATCGAGCACGTACAGGCCGGTAGTGGTCGGCATCAGCAACAGCGAAATCACGGCGACCGGAATAATCACCAGGGCGGTGGAAGCAAGACGCGAGGTGGCGAACTTGTCCTGAACACCCGCAATAATCACCTCAAGAATCGAGATGAGGGAGGTGAAGCCCGCGAAGAGCAGGGAGCCGAAGAAGAGAATACCGATCAGCACACCGCCGGGAGCCTGAGAAATAATGGTCGGGAACGCGATGAACGCCAGACCAATACCGCTGGTCGCAACATCGCTCACCTGGGTGCCCGCAGCCTGAGCCATAAAGCCCAGAGCCGAGAACACACCAATACCCGCAAGCAGCTCGAAACCGGAGTTTGCAAAGCCAACCACGGCACCCGAACCGGTCAGGTCAGCCTTGGGCTTCAGGTAGGAGGAGTAGGTGATCATAATGCCGAAGCCGATGGACAGCGAGAAGAAAATCTGGCCGTAGGCGGCAACCCACACATCCGGGTTAGCCAGCGAATCCCAGCTGGGGGTGAACAGCGCGTTCAGACCGTCAACTGCGCCGGGCAGGGTCAGGGAGTAAATCACCAGGCCCACGAACATGACCAGCAGCAGCGGGATAAAGACGATGTTGGCCGCGCCAACACCCTTCTGCACGCCCAGAGCCATCACAGCCAGCAGCACACCCCAGACGAGAACCATGGGAATCAGGATGTTCATGTTGAAGTCCAGGGAGACACCGGGGGTGTCCGCAACCTTCAAGAACTCACCCTGGAAGAACGCCTTCGGGTTATCGCCCCACGCATTGGTGAAGGAGAAAACCATGTAACGCAACGACCACGCCACAATAGCGGCGTAGTAGATAGCGATCACGAAGTTGATACCCATGTGCCACCAGCCGATGAACTCGGTCTTGCGGTTCAGGCGGCGGAAGGCCAGCGGCGACGAAGCACGCGCACGGTGACCGATTGCGTAGTCAAAGAACAGGAAGGTCAGACCGGCGGTCAGCAGGGCGACAATGTAGGGAATCATGAAGGCGCCGCCGCCGTTATCAAATGCGATGTAGGGGAAACGCCAAATATTGCCCAGACCAACAGCAGAACCGATGGCGGCAAAGATAAAGACGCGGCGGCTCGAGAAGCCTTCGCGCTTCGCGGGCGCCTTAGGGGTAGATGCTCCCATTGTTGTAAACCTCTAGATGTGGGGACGCGGATGGTTGGTGCGAGAATAACCCGTCGGGGTGGTTGGGCTCTGCTCGCGTCCAGAAATAGTAAACGGCTCTCCAACACGGGGTGGGCGTGGGAGCCGTCAAACGTCTGAAGGGTGGATGTGCGCCTCAGGCATGCCTATAAGGATTACCTTAAAGGCATATAGCGGTCAAGGAGACCCCAGCATACGGAACTATGCGGGACAGGGCACTCGCTCACACCCACCCTGAAAACCGGTGCTGACTAGCCATAATGCAGAAAACCCCCGCTGAATCCAGGCAGATTCAGCGGGGGTTTTGAAGTATGAGACGCATCAGCACTTACGCCAGCGCACACGCTACGTGGTGAGGCATTTTAGCCCTCGCGGTGAACCACAGCGTGAGCGAAGGACTCCAGCGCAGCCTTCGCGGTGGACTCGGGCAGCGGAGCAATCGCGGCGATTGCGCGGTCCGCCCAGTCGTAAGCAATCTGCCATGCTTCCTGGGTAACCGGGTGGACGGCGAGCGCCTCCACGGCTGCTTCCAGCGCCTCGTCGGAGCTGAGGTCGGCATCCAGCAGGGCGCGAACAGCAATAGCGGATTCATCGCCGGCGGCTACCGCGCGGTCCAGCAGGATGGTCGGCAGGGTCGGCACGCCCTCACGCAGGTCGGTGCCGCGGGTCTTACCGCTGGTCTTACCGTCGCTCACAATGTCAATCACGTCGTCAGCCAGCTGGAACGCCACGCCCACCAGCTCGCCGTACGCCTTGACCATGGAGATAACATCTTCAGAAGCGCCCGAAAGCAGGGAGCCGTACTCGCCGGCTGCGGCAATCAGGGAGCCGGTCTTACCCTCAATGACGGCAATGTAGTGGTCGAGCAGGTCCTGACCCTCACGGGGGCCGGTGGTCTCAAAGAGCTGACCGAGCACCAGACGCTCAAAGGTCTGGGACTGAATCTTCATGGGGCGGGTGCCCAGCTCGGAGACCAGCAGGGATGCGCGGGAGAAGATCAGGTCGCCGGTCAGAATTGCGACGGAGTTGCCCCAAATCATCTGGGCGCTGTCCACGCCGCGGCGCTTGGGGGCGTCGTCCATAACATCGTCGTGGTAGAGGGTTGCCAGGTGGGTCAGTTCAACGACCACGGCGGCTTCGATAACCTCGTCGTTGATTTCGCCGTCGACAGCTGCCGAGAGCAGTGCCAGCAGGGGACGCACGCGCTTGCCGCCCGCAGAGAGCAGGTGACGGGATGCGACATCCGCAAGGTGGTCGGTCTGGGCGATCGCCTCGGCCAGGCGCTCCTCAATACGCGCGAGGGAGGAAAGAATCTGCGGACCCAGCTTGGGGTCTGCAGCGATGAGTTCGAAGCCTGCAGGAAGCTTCAGGTCGAGGTCTCCCAGCAGGTCGGTTGCGGCAATGGGCTGCTCTGCGTTGCTCACGGTGTCTTCTATCTTCTTGGTGTTGGTGTCTTCGGTGGTGTGTGAACGCGGTGTCTATGCGTTGTGTGCTTCGGGCTTGAAACCGCGGTGAATGGCGACGATGCCGCCGGTCAGGTTGCGGTACTGCACGGAGGTGAAGCCCGCCTCTTTGAATTTCTGCGCCAGTTCCTGCTGGTTGGGCCAGGTGATGATGGACTCGGCGAGGTATTCGTAGGATTCGGGATTGGAGGAGATTGCGCGGGCAATCGGCGGGATCGCCTTCATGATGTAGTTCTTGTAGACCGCGCCAAAGGGGGCGAAGGTCGGGGTGGAGAACTCAAGGACGACGATGCGTCCGCCGGGCTTGAGCACGCGGTAGATTTCGCTCAGTGCCTTGGGGTAGTTGGCGACGTTGCGCAGGCCGTAGGACATGGTCACTGCGTCGAAGGTTTCGTCGTCGAAGGGTAGGGCGGTGACGTCTGCCTGCACGAAGGTCATGTCGGGACGACGGCGGCGACCCACATCCAGCATGCCTTCGGAGAGGTCTGCTGCGATGACATCCACGCCGGCATCGGCGAAGGGTTCGGAGGAGACGCCGGTACCTGCGGCTACGTCCAGCACTTTCTGGCCGGGGCGTGCATCTACGGCTGCGACCGCCTGCTTGCGCCAGTGGATGTGCTGGCCGAGGGAGAGGATGCCGTTCATGAGGTCGTAGCGTTCGGCTACGGTATCGAACATGGCGGCGATGTCGCCGGTTTTCTTGTCTAGGGTTGCGCGGGTTGCGCGGGTGTTCTTCTCTGCGTTCACGCTCTCAATTGTGGCATGGAGGTTACTAGATTCGATAGTTGGGTAAACCGTAGTAGTGTCGCACGGTGCGTTAAGGTGCGTTCTGAAGTGGTTTTCGAGTCGCTAATTCGGGGTTTTATTCAGTTTTTAGGGGTGTAAATTATTCATATTCAGCAAAAATTTATGAATATTTATGTATATACTTGCATTTTTTAACATAGGCGCGCACAATAGACCATAGATTTCATAGAGCACACCCCACACAGGAGCATCCCAATGAACACCGCATCCCTCAAGCCCCTCGCACTGCTGGCAGTGCTACCTCTGGCACTGACCGGCTGCGTCTCCACCGCCAACGAGAACTCCGACGCCAACGGCGAGGTCAGCCTCGTCAAGTCCGGCACCCTCAGCGTCTGCACCAACACCCCCTACAAGCCCTTCGAATACGAAGAAAACGGCACCATCGTCGGTCTGGACGCAGACATCGCCAACGCTATCGCCTCCGACCTGGGCGTGAAGGCTCAGCTGACCTCCATCAGCTTCGAGGGCCTGGACTCCGGTACCGGTCTGGCCACCGGTCAGTGCGATATCGCCCTTGCGGGTATCGGCGTGACCGATGAACGTAAGAGCAAGATGGAATTCACCACCGTCTACTTCGACGACAACCTGGCAATCCTGGTCCCCAAGGGTTCCTCCATCACCTCCGCCGCAGACCTGAAGGGTGTCAGCGTTGGTGCGCAGCAGGCAACCAGCGGTGAAACCTACGCCAAGGAAAACGGTGCAGAGGTCATCCAGTACGAAGACACCTCCCTCATGTTCTCCGCTCTGAAGACCGGTCAGGTCAAGGCAGTCGCAGCGAACCTCTCCGTGGTGTCCGAGGCACTGACCAACGACCCGGACTCCTTCAAGATTGCCTACCAGGATTCCGAGAATACCGAGCAGATTGCCGCAGCAGTTTCCTCCAACAACAAGGCACTGCTGACCAAGGCAAACGCCACCATCGCTAAGCTCAAGGAAAACGGCGAGCTCGACAAGATGAAGGCCAAGTGGGTTGGTGCTACTTCCTCCACCTCCGCGAGCGCCTCTTCCTCCGCTTCCTAAGCGTCTAGCCGGTTAGCCTCTCCCCCAATTCAGGAGTACCCTTATTACTTTTGGGTTGGGGGATTCTCCGGCCTTCACCCTTGTGAGCGTATAAAACGCTCTTGACCGAACAGCACACGGATAAGAAAGCGCATGTCCTCTAAACTCTCACCCCGTCAGAAGCAGAAGCTCTTCCGCTACGCACAGTACGCCCTTCTGGCAGTTATCGCCCTGGCAGCCATTCTTCTGGCTGACTGGAAGACCCTCAGCCAGCAGGTATTCAACCTGGACGTTGCGGCTCAGCAGTTCCCCGACGTCATCACCGTGGCGTTGAAGAACACCCTGCTGTACACCACCCTGGGCTTCATCGTGGGCCTCTCCGGCGGTCTACTGCTGGCGCTCATGCGTATTTCTTCTATCGCCCCCTACCGTTGGATTGCGACCCTGTACGTGGAGCTTTTCCGCGGCATCCCGGCGCTGCTGGTTTTCTTCGCGTTCGGTTACGGTATTCCTCTGGCGTTCAAGATTCGCTTCGTGGATAACCTGATTCCGGTGACCCTGTCCCTGGGCATGGTTTCGGCTGCTTACATTAGTGAGGTTCTGCGTGCGGGTCTGCAGGCGATCCCGAAGGGCCAGATGGAGGCGGCACGTTCCCTGGGCATGTCCCACACTCGCGCGATGATTTCGATCATTATTCCTCAGGCGTTCCGAGTGGTTCTGCCCCCGCTGACCAACGAGGTTATCCTGCTGACCAAGGACTCCTCCCTCGTGTACCTGCTGGGCGTGACGGTTTCTCAGTACGAGCTGGCGAAGTTCGGTCGTGAGGGCCTGACCGCCGCTAACGCGGGCCTGACTCCCCTGGTGGTTGCGGGTCTGTGCTACCTGATTATCACTGTTCCGCTGGGCCAGCTCTCCGCATACTTTGAGCGCCGCACTCAGCTTGCGGGCCGCAAGTAAGCGCAACGACAGATACGGATTACGGAAGATACTATGACTGTTTCAACTTCATCCATGGCCGCCTCCTCGGTGCGCATTTCTAACCTGCACAAGTCCTACGGCAAGGTTCAGGTTCTCAAGGGCATTGACATGCAGGTCGAGCCGGGCGAGGTCGTGTGTCTGATCGGCCCTTCGGGTTCCGGTAAGTCCACCCTGCTGCGTTGCGTGAACCTGCTGGAGGAGCCGAACGACGGCACCATCATGGTGGGCGATACCGAGGTCACCGACCCGGACGTAGACATTAACCGCGTGCGTACCCACATGGGCATGGTGTTCCAGCAGTTCAACCTGTTCGGCCACCTGAACATTCTGGATAACTGCACGATCGCTCAGATCAAGGTTCTGGGCCGTTCCAAGGCGGAGGCGGAGGCGGTTGCCCGCGAGCAGCTCGCCAAGGTTGGTCTGGAAGGCAAGGAAGACCGCTTCCCGGCTCAGCTGTCCGGTGGTCAGCAGCAGCGTGTGGCTATTGCGCGTGCGCTGTCCATGAACCCGGATCTGATGCTCTTCGATGAGCCGACCAGTGCGCTCGACCCGGAGATGGTCGGCGAGGTTCTGAGCATTATGCGTAACCTTGCTGACGAGGGTATGACCATGATTGTGGTGACCCACGAGATGGCGTTCGCCCGCGAGGTCGCCGATAAGGTCGTCTTCATGGCCGACGGCGTGGTCGTGGAGGAGGGCCCCGCCGATCAGGTGATTGGCAACCCCCAGCACGAACGTACTCAGGCTTTCTTGGCGCGCGTGCTCGATCCGACCCACGCCGTAGTAGACTAGTACTAGCTCTTGAAAAACGTAGCGGGCGGTGCTGTACGAAACATTCTGTTTCGCGCAGCACCGCCCGCTTTTTAATGCTCTAGGTCGCGGCTGTTTCGGCTCTAGAAGATGCGGCGCGCCACCTTGTCAAAGAGACGATCGGGCAGCACGGTATGCAGGAACACGGAGGGCTTAGCACCGAAACCTACCAGGTAGCGGGTCTTGGGGCGGCGCGCCTCCAGGGCTCGCAGAATAGCGTTAGAGATAACCTTGGGCTCTGAGAGGTTGGAGGACGGCGAGTAGAGCTTACGCATATTTGCCGCAACCCGCTGCGCCTGAGCCGCGTAGACACCGTTTCGGGAGGATTCCTCTAGGTGGTCTGCCGCGATGAGTCCCCAGGGGGTTTTGATGCCGCCGGGCTCGATAATGACCACGTCAATACCGAACTCTTCAACTTCCATGCGCAGTGCATCGCTGAACGCCTCGAGGGCGTACTTGGTGGCGTGGTACCAGGCGCCCAGGGGCGAGGTAATACGCCCCGCCATCGAGGAGATGTTCAGGATGCGCCCGCTACCCCGTGCGCGCATATGCGGCAGCACCAGCTGGGTGAGGCGCGCCAGGCCGAAGAGGTTCACCTCGAACTGGCGGCGTGCCTCGTCGATGGGGACGTCTTCAATGGCGCCGTAGGATCCGTAGCCTGCATTGTTAATGAGCACGTCAATGCGGCCTTCTGCGTCAATGATCTGCTGTACGGCGGCTTCCATGGATGCTTCATCGGCAACATCCAGACTGAGCGCTTTCACACCCTCGGAGGCGAGCTCTTCAATCTTCTCAACGCGGCGGGCGGCACCGTAGACGGTGTAGCCGTAGCGCACCAGTAGCGGCGCCACGTCGTAGCCGATACCGGAGCTGGCCCCGGTGAGAAGAACGACGGGGCGTTGCAGTGACTTGGGCATTGCGTATCCTTTCGGGTTGCTCCCTGTGAGGTTAGCGGGAGTGTACTTTTCAGGGTACGCCCACGCGGGGTGTACGAGCGTGCAGAAAGCTCAGGGCGTAGCGTGAGGGTAATCTCCGCCGGCATATGTGAGGGCAAGAGGACAGAGAAAAAGCTCGCCGCCGCATCCGGTGCAGATGCGGCGGCGAGCTAATGTTTTGGGGTTAGGGATTTTGGGGTCGGGGTTTAGACCTCTTCGACGTCAATATTGACCTTGGGTTCGGGGTGCGACTCACCGGTCAGCATGGTCACCAGCAGGGTGGAGTCCTTCACGGCACGCAGGGAGTGCAGCAGCTTGGCGGTCACGTGAATCGGCTTGCCGGGCACCAGGGTAATATCGCGGTCCTTCACGTGGAAGATCACCTCGCCCTTGAGCACCTGCACGAAGATGGGGTGCACGCTGTGGTGCTCGTGCCAGGACTGGCCTGCAGCCAGTTCCATGAGGGTCAGGTTGCCGCCGTCGGCATCAACGATCTTGCGGGCCTGGGGCTTATCTTCAAAGGGGGTCAGCGCTTCGGTGAGCTGGGGGAATACGAGGACGCGGCCTTCATGGGTACCTGCCATGGTACGCACCTTTCTCTTCAGGGGTGAGTGAAAGGGGGCGCGCACCCCCTCCCTATTATTGGTATTTAAAATACTAAATTATTTATATTGTATTCCCCTCCCCGCAACAGGACAATGCTTCAGCTCACACCGAGCTAATGCACCCCGAGCAGGGAGGGGAACAACATTTACTGATAACTCCACACCTTCGAATAAGCGGAGCGATTACTATTACGCGGACGTAGCAGGTTCACCATCAACGCCGTCGTACCAAAGCTCACCGCAATAATCATGCAGGTCGCCGCGGTAAACGCACCACCGGGAATCGGCGCAAAAATCGCAATCAGATACAGGATGACCGCGCAGAACGACAGGAACAGCGTCGCAATCGTCATCAACGGCACCAGCACCAAACCGCCACGCGCCGGCACCGCAAAATCTGCCGGACGCACATAACGCAACACACCCATACCCACGACCGTCCAGATGGCGGTGACCAGAATAGCGGTCACCACATCAGCCGGTCGGTGCCAACCGTTAATAATCGTGGAGGCGCCCGTCAGGCAGGTCGCCACCGCCGCGCAGAGAGCCACCGTGGGCCGCAAGAAACGAGGCGCCGCCAAAAAGAGCGCCGCGCCAGCCGCCGCTGCGAAGGTCGTGTGGCCACTGGGCGCCGAGTTGCTCAGCGCCTCCTGAACACCCAGGTCGGGCTTCACAATCAGGTAGTGCTTGAGCAGATATGTACTCGTCACCGCCGCAGCCCCAACTAGCACGCCAATCAGCGAGGGCAGGAACCGGTGCTTCCAAATCAGCACCGCAATCAGACCCAGCACCGCAATCACACCAACAATCGTGGGCAAAGAATCCAGCGCAGTCAGGGTCGGACCGCGGTAACTCTTGAACTGATGCGCATACTCGGTGTACGCCTGCTCATCAACCTGCTGGCCGGTCGCCGTGTAAATGAAGAACACAAACGCACCGTAGAGAGACAGACCCAAGAACAGCAACGCCATCACGTGACGCATCAAAATACCGGTACTCGGAAGATGGTGCCCCTGCTCTTCGCCGGGACGATTCACCGGGCGGCCCGAAGCATCCACGGGAACCTGACCGGTCTGAACATACGCACCGTTCGGGTAGGCGGCGGCAGGATACGCCTCGGGAGGATAAGCCACCGGCTGCGGAGGCATCGCACGCGTGGGAAGAGGCTGTTGAGCACCTATCTGAGGCGCACCCATTGGGGAAGCACCCATCTGATTGTTCAGCGGGAAACCGCTCACCGGAGGCTTCGGCGGGTCCAGACGGCGCGTAGCCTGCATCGGTTCATCCACACTGTAGTTCCCCTGGGAAGCACGTTCCTGCGGCGAGGGAATCGTCTCAGGAATCTTAATGGGGGCACGGTAAGCGCGCGGCAAAGGACGAGTCGCGCCAATAACCTCTGAGGTGTCGGGGTGCGAAGAAATAACTTCGGTATTCGCAGATTCAGCGTTCGCGGAACCGGTATTCATGGAACCTGCAGGCGCAGTTTTGTTAGCCGGCGAGGAACCGTAATCCGTCAAAACTTTCGTGCGGTCATCACTGTGCGTAGCGGCAGGGGTAGCCGTTTCGTGGGAGGTGAGCACCTGGGTAGCATCCTGATAATCAGAGAGCACCGCAGTCGGGTCCTGATAATCAGAGAGCACCGCAGTCTCATCAGAGGAAAACACCGTAGTGGGCGCATTGTCAGTAGCGGCCGCATGCACATCAGCGGGGTGAAGCACACTGGTAGCATCGAGGTTTTCGGAGCTCTCCCAACCGGAGTTTTCCGAACCCGATGTATTTGCCGGTGTTTTCTTCTTCATAACCCTTTGTACCTTCTCGCCCTCATGTCTGTTAGTGATACCCGAGCCCGCCGATGCCAGCCCCTCAAAACGGTAGCCCCCAAGCTGCCGTTTTATGCGAAGCACCGTCCGAGTTCTCGGGCGAATAACTACCTACTATCCCAGGTTAAGCTATGAAAAACTAAAGTTTTTTCGACCACAACCTGAGAGTTTCCAGAGAATGCGTGACAGGGTGCGAGCGCACCCACCCGCCCCCAGAATGTTATGGTGAGCTCATAGCGCATCACAGAAGGGCAGATACCTTGAACACCAGTATGAGCGTGCCGCCTCTCGGCTACGGTTTTCACCTCACGAACACTCCCCTGCCGCCGCTGCAGGAGGTTCTGGAGAACCTGTTCACGGTCGAAATTCCGATGACGGTCACCTTCCGCGGGGTCAACAGTCGCCAGAGTGCGCTGATTCGCGGCCCGCACGGCTGGGGCGAGTTTGCACCCTTCCTCGAGTACGGTGCGCAGGAGTCTGCCGCGTGGCTTGCCTGCGCGCTAGAGGCGGCGTGGCTGCCCACCCCGGAGCCGGTGCGTACGCGCATCCCGCTGAACGCGACCCTGCCTGCGGTACCTGCGGAGCGTGTGCCGGAGGTGCTCGCCAAGTACGAGGGGGAGATTCAGGAACTCAAAATCAAGGTGGCTGAGAAGGGTCAGAGCCTCACTGACGATATTGCCCGCGTGGCGGCGGCACGAGATGCCCTCCCTAATGCACGCCTGAAGGTGGACGCGAACATGGGCTACACCCTCGACGGTGCCCTTGAGGCACTGCGCAAGCTCTGCGAGTACGGCATTATCTACGCCGAACAGCCCGTGGCATCCATTGAAGATATGGCGGCGCTCCGCTTTGCCATTGCCAAGGAGGGGCTGCCCGCCCGCATCGCCGCGGACGAGTCGATTCGCAAGGCGGAAGACCCGCTGAAGGTGGCGCGCGCAAACGCCGCGGACCTGATGGTTATTAAGGCGGCGCCGCTGGGCGGTGTACGTCGTGCGCTCGCGCTGGTGGAGCAGGCGCAGCTTCCGGCGGTGGTGTCTTCTGCGCTGGAGTCTTCGGTGGGCATTGCCACCGGTGCCTCCCTGGCGGCCTCCCTACCGACCTTGAGGTACGGGTGCGGTCTGGGCACGGTCTCCCTCATGGCTGAGGACGTCACCGACGAGCCGCTCATCGCCCGCGACGGGTTCATGGACCTGCGCACCATCACCCCCAGCCCGCAGCGCCTGGAGCGTCTTGCCACCGACAAGCAGACCCGCCAGTGGTGGGTGGAGCGCGTCACCGCCTGCTACCGGGTTCTGGAACGCGCCTGCGGACTGTGACGACTGCAGTTATCAAGGTCGCGCCCGTGAAGGGTAACCATAACTGAATGAAAAACCTTACGGCATTAGAATGGTACGGTGACTGAAAACCGCTCAACCCCCGCCATGCTCACCGCAGTATCCGTGCTCGATTCGCTGATTCGTGCCGGTATGCGGCATGTTGTCGTGTCTCCGGGTTCCCGTAGCGCACCTCTTGCGTACGCTATTGCCGCCGCCGCTGAAGCCGGCGCGCTCATTGCGCATGTGCGCGTGGACGAGCGAAGTGCAGCCTTTACCGCCCTCGGTATTGCCAAGGCATCCGGTCAGCCCGTGGGTCTGGTGTGCACCTCCGGTACGGCTCTGGGCGAGTACGTGCCCGCCGTCATGGAGGCGTACCACGCCGGTGTGCCCCTGGCGGTGCTGAGCGCTGACCGCCCGGAGCGTCTGCGTGGTAGCGGCGTGAATCAGACGACCCGTCAGGCGAGTTTCTTCCATCCTTTTGTGCGTGCTGAAGCCGATCTGACCTCCTACCCCGAGCAGGTGGAGGGCGAGCAGACTCAGGCCTTTGCCGCCTGCCTGAATGCGCTGACCGGTCGTAGCGCCGAGCACTGGCGCAAGCAGTCGGCGGAACCGATTGGCCCGGTGCACCTGAACATTTGTTTCGATACGCCGCTGACCCCCTCTGGCCGTTTTGCGCAGATGCTGCCGCAGTGGGCACAGAGCCTGCTGGAGGATTACGACCCGCAGGCTGAGGGTCGCGCCCGCGCCGCCCGCGCTGAAGGTTCAGGACTCTCCAGCGCCGAGCAGCGTTGGCTTCTGGACTCTTTGGAGGCACAGGCGGACCTAGCGGAGTTCACCCCGGCACACCGCACCGTGGTGGTTGCCGCTGACGGTGCCGGCGAGTTCGCGGCTGAGTTCGCGCGCGTGCTGAACCTGCCACTCTTTGCTGAGCCCTCCTCCGAGGCGCGCCACGGTGCCACCTCGATTCCTCACTACCCACAGCTGCTCGGCGATGAGTCTTTCGTGCCCGCCGCGCAGATTGAGCGTGTGGTGCTCTTCGGCCACCCGACGCTCTCGCGCCCGATTACGGCGCTGCTGGAACGCGAAGATATTCAGTGCGCGTTCTACGCCCCGCGCCGCGCCAGCTGGTACGATCCGGGCGCTCGCTCCTTCGTGGAGCTGTCAACCCCGCACGAGCTTGCCGAGTTTGCGTGCGCTTCCTCTGCTGCCGCTGATGAGCTGGTGGACGAGCTGAGCTGGCTAGAGCAGTGGGTTGAGCCCGCCCGCGAGCTGCAGGATGAGTGCCTGCGCGCCATTGCCGCCTACGAACACCCGGGTGCTGAGAGCTCGGTTGACTACACCGATTACCGCAACCGCACCGCCGGCCGCTCCTACTCCCGCCGCGTCTGGCAGGATGCGGTGGCTCAGCGCCGCCTCATGGTGCTGGGTTCTTCAAACCTGGTGCGTGATTTGGATGCGGCAGCCCCCGCTCTGGGTGAGCCCGCCCCCGCGCGCGTGTTTGCTAATCGCGGTCTTGCCGGTATTGACGGGACGATTGCGACCGCTATTGGTGTGTCTCTGTCGGGCTACTACCCCGCCGGTGTGGATGAGAACTCCCGCCCGGTCATTGGCGGCACCGCCCTGCCGGTGACCCTGCTGTGCGGTGACCTGACCTTCCAACACGATGTGTCCTCGCTGAACCTGCCGAATACGGAACTTCTGCCCAAACTGCGCGTTGAGGTCTTTGACGATGCCGGCGGCGGTATTTTCACGACCCTTGAACACGGTGATATGGCTCGTCAGGAGCAGTTCACCGCCGCTGTGGATCGTTTCTTCACGGTGGCTGCCGCCCCGAACACTGATTTGGCGCGCATGGCTGCCGGTTTTGGGACCGAATCGGGCATTGAGGTGCGCATTCACACACCCTAAAGCCGTTTCTAAAGGTTGCAGGCTAAGCCCCGTGCGCAGGGTTGAACGATATACTGAAAATTACCTGTGCCATAGCCTTCCGTGGCTGAAAGCTAGCCGGTCGTAGCGGTTTCACTCACCGCTGCATTCGCATTTTTTGCGCGCCTGCTGACGTAAGGCACCCTATCTATCATTTTATTGACATTCACGCTCTCGCCGCTGATGCACACCGCCCGCGACCCGAGGTTTTACCCCGGCGAGCCCGGTGCATGCGGCGGACGTCGCTCCCAAGGATTCTCATGAGCTCACTCGATATTATTGTTGCCGTCCCCTCCGGAGCCGGTTGGGTTCCCGTGCACGCCATGGCGGAGCTTCTCGCACGCTACACCGGCGGCACCGTACACACCGTGGATGTGGGCGCATCCCTCAGCAAGGAGACCAAGCTTCTGGCGCGCCTGCCTCGCATCAAGGGCGGTTCCAAGCGTTGCCTGGTTATTGCTTCTGATCCCGGTCAGCTTTACGCCATTTCGCAGCGTTCCTTCGCGTTCCGCCGCTACGGTGCGATTTACGGCTGGGTGATTGATAGCTTCTGGGATGACCGTATCCCCGCCGTTGCGAAGTCCTCCACCTACGACCGTATTTTCGTTGCGGACGTTGACGACGTTCAGCCCTGGACTGCTGCGGGCGTGAAGACCCCCGGCGTTCTGCCCTGGGGCGCTGATGTGTGGAGCAACTTCACCGACCGTCTGGCGGCGCTGGGCTCGAAGAGCACCGACCTGCTGCGTGTGGGCCGTCAGCCTGCAGCCTACGAAGATGACGAGGCGACCGCCGCTCTTGCCGCTGAGCTGGGCCTGAGCTTTGAGGGCCGCCCGCCTTTCGGCGCAAATGACCACGAGTCGGCTCAGCACCTGCAGAATTCTCTGAACCGCGCGAAGTTCCTGCTGGCGTTCTCCACTTCGGTCAGCCCGGCGCCGTACACTCACCCGACCAAGGAGTACATTACCGGCCGTTGGACCGATGCCCTGGCTTCGGGTGTGACCGTGGTCGGCAAGGTTCCGAACACCACCACCGTGCGTGAAATTCTTTGGGATAGCGCAACCATCGACATCGACCATGCGGATGCACGCGCGGGCCTCGCGCAGGTTGCCGATGCGGTCTCCCGTTGGACCCCCGCACAGGGTGAGCAGCAGATTCGTCAGGCTCTGCAGCACCTGGATTGGCGTCACCGTTTCGTGGAGCTTTGCAAGGCGATGGGTGAAGTCCCGGCTTCTTTGAAGGCTGATTGCGAGGCAATGCGCGCCCAGTACGTTCAACACTAAAAACATCACCTCTGCTGAAGGCATCTAGCAGCTGAGGGTATATAAAAGGTGAGGGCTGGTTTCTACCATAGAAACCAGCCCTCACCTGCATTTATGCCTCATAAGGCATATTGCATACGGGGTTTTAGTACGAAGCCTGACCCAGCGTAATCGGACCCGTGAAACCACTGGTGTCCGGATGCTCCGCATCGAGGTACGCCGCTACCGGTGCGCCTTCAAGCTGAGCCAAACGATCCAGCAGGAAGCGAGTAGCACCCGGCGCATACGGCAGCTTATACATTGCCGCGGTCGTCGCCTCGTCATCACGATTTAAAGTGGAGGAACGAATCGACTCAATAGCGGTCACCATGGTGTTACGCTCACGCTCCACGAAGGTGCGGTCTACCGGCTCACCGTTACCGGGCACATACACGCGGTAACGGTCAAATTCGAGCACGGCACCGAGAGTGTCAATCCAACGGTCGGGGAAGGAATCCTCGAAATAGGGATCGGTACCCTCTTCAATCAGACCACCCATGAAGAGCACGTCTTCAATACCGACCAGAATGTCACCATCGGTGTGGCCGGGACCCATGTACATGAGGGTTGCGCTACGCTCACCCAGATCAATGGGGGTGAAGGTAATGCCGTCACCGCTATTGGCGACCAGACGGTTGGGGACAATAATGTTGGTGGCGGCACCCTGATGGTGCGCCATTTCCGGTTCGAGCGTCTCGACGTAGGGACGCTGCGCCTCACCGTATTTACGAATTGCGCGCGCGGCGCGAGGATGCGCCCAGAATTCTTCGGCACCCATTGCCGCGAAAACATCGTTACCGAAGAAACGCTCATAGTGTCCATGAGTGTTTACGACGGTGATAGGAAGGCGCGTGAGACGGCGAACCTCATCATAGATTTCGGTTGCCTGACGGGGACCTGCGCCGGTATCCACGACAAGTGCCCGTTCCAGTCCGAGGACCAGTCCGGTGTTCAGTCGGTAGTTGTCGGTCGCAATGCGGTACACGCCGTCTGCGAGTTCAATAGTACGAGCCATAGATACAACCCTACTGTAATTTTTGGTACTTGCGGGGCTATTCGGGCTTCTGGAGAACATATTTTTGCACCAGTGCACATCACCAAGGGCACAAAAGTGCATCATTCCGCATAATTCCGCCTCCACGGGCAGGTGGCACGTGATGCTTGACAACCCCTGCAGATTGATTAGCAGGGTAGCGCATTCCCCTAGCTACCCCGCCTCCAACGAGGTTCTAGGCACGAACCAAAAATTCGCGCCCTATAGGATAGAAGTATGACTTCTTCCCCGACCTCGTCTTCCACCCCTTCGAACCAGCCTTTCCCCAGCGGTACCGGACGCTACGCCCCCTCCCCCTCGGGGGATTTGCATCTGGGTAATCTGCGTACCGCTATTTTGGCGTGGGCGATGGCTCGCCGCAGTGGCAAACCCTTCTATCTGCGCGTGGAGGATTTGGATCGCGTGCGCCCGGGTGCTGCGGAGCGTCAGATTGCTGATTTGGCGGCACTGGGTCTGGATTGGAATGCAAGCCCCGGCGCTGCGGCGGAGCGCGTTGAGGGTAGCGAAAGCACCGAGGGCAAGGAAGCAGGCGTACTGTACCAGAGCACGCGCCTTGCCGCCTATGAGCAGGCGGTTGCACAGCTGCGCGAGGCAAACCTCGTCTATGAGTGTTTCTGTACCCGCCGCGAAATTCAGGAGGCGTCAAGTGCCCCACACGGTGCGCCGGGTGCATACCCGGGTACCTGCCGTGAGCTGAGCAAGGCACAGCGGGAGGAGCGCCGCACCCAGCGTCCACCGGCTCTGCGTCTGCGTGCCGAGTGCACGAGCTACACGGTGCAGGATGATTTTTACGGCGCCTACATCGGCCTAGTGGATGATTTTGTGCTGGTGCGCAATGACGGCACCTACGCCTATAACCTGACCTCGGTGGTGGACGATGCATTTGTGGGGGTTGAGCAGATTGTGCGCGGTGATGACCTGCTCCCTTCGGCACCTCGCCAGTCGTATTTGGCGCAGCTTTTGGGTTTGACGCAGCCGCGTTACGCTCACGTGCCGCTGGCGCTTAACGAGGAGGGTAAGCGCCTGGCGAAGCGTGACGGGGCGGTAACCCTGCCGCAGCTACGTGAGGCGGGTGTCGAGATTCCGACGATTTTGGGTTGGATTGCCGCGTCTATTCCGGTGTATAACGCTGATGGCTGCGCCCATTCCGCGGATGTTCCGGTGCCCAATGCGGCGGCGATATTGGAGCGTTTTGACCCGGCTCGTATGGCTTCTGAACCGTGGGTCGTGAGGAATCTCTAAGCCTCTGTGACATTGTTGTGTAACAGTTCAACACTCCGAACGGCTTTTAAATTTTTCGTTTAATTCGTTTTAGATGCATATGCCATTGAGCGTTTGCGTTGCTTTTCAACTACATATCTTTCACTCAAGTGCCCGAAACCCTGAATTTCAGGGGTTTTTCGGGCACTTTTTCGCACACGCTCCCACATCGCCCCACGTGTACGACCATGGAATTTACACAGCAAATACATATTTATTCCACAGCTTCTCATTCCTAGACGTCAAATAGACTTTATTTTCAGCCCCTCAAAGCCTAGACTGTATCCTATGCCACTCATAAAGTTATGGGGTAGCGCATAAATACACACAGGCACGCACTATCACCAGGAGAGAAGGAACATTATGGCCGCGAGTACATACCAGGTCATCGCGCTGGCGATTTATTTTGTTGCCATGATCGCAATCGGCCTATGGGCAAATAGCAAAAACAACAGTCTTGACGACTATGTGCTGGGCGGGCGACAGCTCTCCCCCACCGTCGCCGCTCTCTCAGCGGGTGCCTCCGATATGTCCGGTTGGCTCCTCATGGGTCTGCCCGGCGCCGTCTACCTCAGCGGCCTCTCCCAGGCATGGCTCGCCGTCGGTCTGACCATCGGCGCATGGTGCAACTGGAAGTTCGTGGCACCGCGACTGCGTAGCTACACCGAAGTAGCTGGCGACGCCGTGACCGTCCCCGTCTTCCTGAGCAACCGCCTCCATGACACCAAGCGCGTGCTGCGCATCGTCTCCGGCGTCGTGATTCTGGTGTTCTTCACCTTCTACGTCTCCTCCGGCATGGTGTCCGGCGGCCTGTTCTTCAAGTCCTCCTTCGGCCAGGAATACCACACCGGCATGCTCCTGCTGGCGGGCATCACCGTGTTCTACACCCTCTTCGGCGGCTTCATGGGCGCCTCCTACACCGACATGGTTCAGGGTCTGCTCATGCTTGCAGCACTCATCGCCGTGCCGGTCATCACCATCATCGATCTTGGCGGTGTAGGCCCGGTGGTTGAATCCATCAGCCAGGTTCGCCCCGACGCCCTCAGCATCTTCGCGGGCACCACCTTCGCCGGTATTATTTCATCCCTCGCCTGGGGTCTGGGATACTTCGGCCAGCCGCACATCATCGTGCGCTTCATGGCAATGCGCACCCCCGCCGACGCAAAGTCCGGCCGCCGCATCGGCATCAGCTGGATGGTTCTGACCGTGTTCGGTGCACTCAGCGGCGCATTCATGGGCATCGCGTACTTTGCACGCCACCCCGAAGCCTCCCTCACCAACCCCGAAACCGCAGAGTCCGTGTTCCTGGACCTCTCGCAGATCCTCTTCCACCCCTTCATCGCCGGTCTGATTCTGGCTGCGGTTCTGGCGGCAATTATGTCCACCCTCTCCTCGCAGCTGATTGTATGCTCCTCCGCTCTGGTGGAGGACCTCTACGGCATCTTCTCCTCGAAGAAGCTCAGCGCCGGCAAGTCCCTGTGGCTCGGCCGTGCAGGCGTGGCAATCGTGGCGCTGGTCGCCGGTGCCCTGGCATGGAACCCCAACAGCTCCATTCTGCAGCTGGTCGCATTCGCTTGGGCTGGCTTCGGTTCGGCATTCGGCCCGACCGTTCTGCTCTCCCTCTACTGGCGTAAGCTGACCACCCAGGGTGCACTGGCCTCCATGATTACCGGTGCCGTTGTGGCATTCGCATGGGGCCAGAGCCCCATGAAGTCCGTGCTCTACGAAATGGTTCCCGGCTTCGCTTCGGCGCTGCTTGTCGCAATTATCGTCTCCCTGGTCACCTACAAGAAGAATCAGGTCATTGACGAAGAGTTTGACCGCGCGGTAGAGCTCGCAAAGGTCAAGTAGCCCCTAGGTAACCAAGACCGGGTAAGGTTCATTACCCAATCTCTAAGGCCCGGGCCGCACACACGCGGTCCGGGCCTTTCTATATGCTCGGCAACCTGATTCGCTATGCTCGGCAACCAGGTTCACAGCCTCAGACAGCACCCGGGCAACGTAGAATAGGGTCTATGACTGCACAACTTCCCGAAAAGGTCTCGGACATCTTCAACCCCGCCGACTGGCGCGTCGTCGAAGGCTTCGAAGACTTCACCGACATCACCTACCACCGCCAGGTTGAGCGCAACGAAAACGGCGAAATCCTACGCGATCTGCCCACCGTGCGCATCGCATTCGACCGCCCCGAGGTCCGCAACGCATTCCGCCCGCACACCGTGGACGAACTCTACCGCGCCCTCGACCACGCCCGCATGACCTCCAACGTAGGCACCGTGCTGCTCACCGGCAACGGCCCCTCCGCCAAGGACGGCGGCTGGGCATTCTGCTCCGGCGGCGACCAGCGCATCCGCGGCCGCGACGGCTACCACTACGCCAGCGGCGACACCGCAGAAAGCATCGACCCGGCACGCGCAGGCCGACTGCACATCCTGGAAGTGCAGCGCCTCATCCGCACCATGCCCAAGGTCGTTATCGCCCTCGTCTCCGGCTGGGCAGCAGGCGGCGGCCACTCCCTGCACGTAGTTGCTGACCTGACCATCGCCTCCGAAGAGTACGGCAAGTTCAAGCAGACCGACGCAACCGTCGGCTCCTTCGACGCAGGCTACGGTTCGGCGCTGCTCGCACGCCAGGTGGGTCAGAAGTTCGCCCGCGAAATCTTCTTCCTCGCCAAGGAATACGACGCACGGCGCATGTACGAAATGGGCGCAGTCAACGATGTAGTCCCCCACGCAGAGCTCGAAAACAAGGGCCTGGAATACGCGGCGCACATTGCCCGCCAGTCCCCGCAGGCAATCCGCATGCTCAAGTACGCCTTCAACCTGCCCGACGACGGCATGCTCGGCCAGCAGGTCTTCGCCGGCGAGGCAACCCGTATGGCATACATGACCGACGAGGCCGTGGAAGGCCGCGACGCGTTCTTGCAGAAGCGTGACCCGGACTGGTCCAACTACCCCTACTACTTCTAAGAGACAGCCCTTCTACAGAAGTAGTTTCAGATGCATAGGCTCGGAGCCGGATTCAACCCTGAGAACCTCAGCTAAGAATCCGGCTCCGGCGCATTTGATGCCGCACCGGCATATGACACCGGTATATGACACCGGCGCATAACAGCACGCAGCCGCTACAAACAGCCGCTAAGGATTTAGAGCCATGATGAACACCCCCGTACCCGGGCTCATGCCCTCCCCCGCCCCGCAGGAGGCTGCCCTGCACCCGCAGGCGGTACAGGTGCGTGCCGATCAGCCCGCCGACCCTCACGCCATGCTGAGTGCCTTTGAGCAGCTACTGGGCGGGTACGCGGCGGGTGCGGGTGCGGAACCTATCGCCCTGGTGGTGGGTACCTCCGGATCCACCGGAACCCCCAAACGCACCGCACTGACCGCGCGAGCTCTTGCCGCCAGTGCGGCAGCCACCGAGGACTTCTTCGGCTCAAACTCCGATGCGGCATCGCAGTGGCTCCTGGCTCTTCCGGCGCACTATATTGCCGGCGCGCAGGTACTCGCCCGCTCCGTGCTCGCCGGTACCGCCCCGGTCATTGCCCGCTCTGTGACCGAGCCGGTGCATTTCACTCCCGAGGTTTTTCTGCAGGCGGTTGAGCATATGAGCTCGGCACGCCGGTTTATCTCCCTGGTGCCCACCCAGCTCCATAAGCTGCTCGAAAGCGCGGACGCCAACCCGCACCTGGGCGCTGAAATTCATGAGGCGCTCGGCTCCTTCACCGGCATCCTGCTCGGAGGCGCCCCCGCCAGCGCCGACCTGCTCGCCGCCGCCAGCACACTGGGGCTGAACACGGTGACCACCTACGGCAGTGCCGAAACCGCCGGCGGATGCGTCTACTCCGGCTCCGTACTGCCCGGCGTGCGGGTGGAGCTCGTACCCGAAGAAGGCATGCCCGCCGTGCCGGATACCGGTGGGAAACCCGCACAGGTGGGTCGTATTTGGATCAGCGGCGCGCACCTCGCCAGCGGCTACATTGGCGACGCCGCCCGCACCGCCGAGCACTTCTTCACCGCCGCGGACGGCACCCGCTGGTACCGCACCGACGACTACGGTCTGCTCAGCCCCGCAAATAACCCCGACAGCACTGCCCGCGGCAACGAGCAGCGCCTACAGGTACTCGGCCGTAGCGATGACGTGCTCATCAGCGGAGGCGTAAAAATCTCTGCCCGCGCCGTGGCGACCGTCCTCGAAGAGCACCCCGCCGTACGCGAAGCCTGCGTAGTCGGCCTGCCCGATGCCCGCTGGGGCACCGCCATTGCCGCCGCGGTCACGCTCGTACCTTCTGCCGGTGCCGCGGCTACATCTACCGAGAATCGCCCCGCCCTGAACGAAGAACTCTGCGCCCTACTGCGTGCCCGCTGCGCCGAAAAGCTCGGCGCCCCCGCCGCACCCAAGCAGCTGAGCATCCTGCCGGATTTCCCGCTCACCAGCACCGGCAAGCCGGACCGCGCAGAAATATACAGTATCCTGGACAGAGACTACCGTCAGGGCTAAAGCAGGCTCATCCGCGGGTTTTCACCCCGCACACGCAGCCGCACGCCCTGACCGTCACCGTCACAACCCGTCTCATCACAAAACCCACGCATCATACGCACTTAAACCCGGAAGGAACCCCCGTGGCAACTGCCGCCCAATGGATTGAAGGCGCTCGCCTGCGCACCCTGCCGCTCGCCGTCGCCCCCATTATTGCCGGCTCAGCTGCCGCCTACGAGATCAACGAATTCAAGCCGCTCTACGCGTTCTTGGCGTTCCTCGTCGCGTTCTTCCTGCAGGTCGGCGTGAACTACGCCAACGACTACTCCGACGGCATCAAAGGCACCGACGAAGACCGCGTGGGTCCGCTACGCCTCGTCGGTTCCGGCGTGGCAAGCCCCCGCTCCGTCAAGTACGCCGCCTTCGCCTGCTTCGGTCTAGCGATGCTTGCGGGTCTTGCCCTGGTGGCTCTGGCGAACCAGTGGTGGTTCCTGGCGATTGGCGCCTCCAGCGTCTTCGCGGCGTGGGGCTACACCGGCGGCAAGCACCCATACGGCTACATGGGCCTGGGCGACGTGTTCGTCTTCGTCTACTTTGGTCTGGTTGCGACCCTGGGCACCCTCTACACGCAGGCGCACACCCTGACCCTGCTCGGCTGGGTTGGTGCTATCGGCATTGGTCTGATTTCCTGTGCGCTGCTCATGGCGAATAACGTACGTGACATTCCCACCGACATTGAGGCGGGCAAGCTGACCATGGCGGTCCGCCTGGGCGAACGCTGGTCACGCATCACCTACATCGTGGAGATGGCGCTGGCACTGGGCCTGGGCGTGCTCCTGCTCGACGAGAACCCCTGGTTCCTGCTGATCTTCCTGCTGGTCGGCCCGACCATCCACTCCTGCGTGACCGTGTGGACGCGCGGCGGCCGCGACCTGATTCCCGTGCTCAAGCAGGCGGGTATTGTGGCGCTCGTGTACTCCGTGATTCTTGCCCTCGCCGTGTGGCTGGGCTCGCTGGACATTATTAGCCACGAGGTTCAGGTGTTCACCGGCTACTAAGCCGACGTACGATTCTGCGCCGGATTGCCGCGCCATTACGCCGCTAGCGGGCACCCGGTTCACAGTTCCGCAATAACGCGGCGGTATGTCATAGTAGTGCTTATGATTCGAGCCATGCTGATTATTGGCGGCGCCGCCCTCATCGTGGGGCTGACCCTCTACACCCTCTTGGACGCCGTCCGCACCCCCGCACACGAGGCGCGAACCCTGCCCAAGTGGCTGTGGGTTCTCGTTACCTTGCTCTTCCCCGTGGTGGGCCCGCTCATGTGGCTTATCCTGGGCCGCCCCAAGGCACAGCCCGCAGCAGGTGGTCCTCGCCCCGGCTTCGGTCAGCGACGCGGCACCCCGGCGCCCTCGGTGTCTTCCCCCGACGACGATGAAGAGTACCTGCGCTGGCTCAAGGCAAAAGCAGAACGCGAACGCCGCAGCCGCGAAGCAGATTCGAACAACAAGCAGGATTCTGATCATAAGGACCCCGAGCTTAAGAACCCCGAGGACGGCACACCGAATCAGGATAACGGGCAGAACTAGTCAGGACAGCTAGGTTTGCAGCTCGTGCGCCCCTCAAGGTTTACAGTAAGAGGCTGTGAGCGCATCCGTAACGGATGGGCTCACGGCCTCTTACTATGCTCAAAAACAGCTTCAGGAACTAGCTACCGGATGTTTTAGCTACCGGGCAGCTGAATCACGCCACCGTACAGCGGCGCCGCAGGCTCCGAATACCCCACAAAATGCGGCATCTCATGCTCAAAATCAGTGGTGCTAAACGCCAGAGTCGTAATCGATGCCAGGTTGCACTCACGGGCACGCGGGTCATGCTGCAGCATGCGGCCCTCAACGCCCAGGCGAGTAATCCAAATCGGCAGCTGGTGCGACACAATAATCGCCTCCGCACCCTCGCCGCCACGCTCGTAGGCGGTACGCGCCGCATCCTGAACAGCTGCAGCCATACGGCGAATCTGATCCAGATACGACTCACCCCAGGAGGGGCGCGCCGGGTTGTACAGCTTCGTCCAGTGACGCGGGTTCCTCAGCAGCTCCTGCGCGTTCACGTGCAGACCCTCAAAGTAGTTATCCGCCTCAATGACGCGCTCATCCGGCTGCGCGGTCAGACCCAGCAGTTCCTCAACCGGGGCGGCAGACTCACGGGTACGCTGCAACGGCGAGCAGACCAGGTGCACGAAACGGGCGCCTCGCTCAGCACGAGCCGCGAACTCCTCAGCGCTCAGATGCACCATCTGCTGGCCCTTATCGGACAGACGGTAGCCGGGCAGACGGCCGTACACGATACGCTCGGGGTTGTGCACCTCGCCGTGACGCATGAGGTGAACTTTAATGGTGGAAGTTTCAGTCATGGGTCCAGTCTCTCAGATAGCGCGCCGCACCCCAAACAGGTGACCCGCACATACCCTCTACAAATACAAAACCCGGCGTACAAAACCTGGCGTACAAAACCCGGCCCGCAAAAACTGTAGGAACGCAAAAACCCCGCCTCTCCAAACGGAGGGCGGGGTGAAAGAAGTCTATTTACTTCTTGTTGCGGCGCTGGTGGCGGGTCTTACGAAGCAGCTTGCGGTGCTTCTTCTTGGACATACGCTTGCGGCGCTTCTTGATAACGGAACCCATAGGATTTCCTCACTTTACTCGTACCCGGCCGAGCCATTCGACTCGGTAGCTACCCGGGGATATTTATACCGGTATAACCGATCCAAAACGCATTTTAGGCACAGAAATACCCTTGCGTTTTAGAGCGCTACCTACCTAGAGTACTAGGTTTACCCCCATTTTCACCATTCGAGAGCGGCTTTTCAGGAGTTTTTCCCTGAATTTCCGCTTTTCCCGCGGGTATATCCGGGGTATCTCGGGGCAAAAATGGGATTCGGTAGCCCTAACGGCGCTTCTTCTTCGACTTCTTCGAGCCCTTAGCGCGGCCATGAGAGAGCACCGAACCGGAAGAAGCTACAGCAGCATCAGGAGTGCTCTCCTCAGCCGAGGAGGCAGCCTCTACCGATTCCGCAGCCGATTCCTGCGCGGGGTCAGAAGCCTCAGCGGGTTCTTCAACGGCGCTTTCCTCAGCTACCTCTTTCTCAGCAGCTTCTTGTTCAGCCGCCGCGTGCAACGCCTTCAGACGCTCAGCACGCTCGGCCTCGGCACGAGCCAGCGCCTCCTCATCAATGACGGGCTGGGGCTCAGGCTGGAGCTCATGCTGGGGCTCGGACTTCGTTTCAGCCTTCAGAGCCTGCTCCTTCACTGCCTGATCCTTCTCAGCGCTCTCCTGCGCTTCGTCATGCTCAGGCTCGTAGACATCCACGCCAAAGAAACGCTTCATCTTCGAGAAGATGCCGCCGCGCTCCTGCACCGGCTCATCATGCGGAAGCTTCTCGTAGGTGTCGTGGATGGTCGCTGCCGCCTCAAGGCGGGTAGGCTCAGCAGGCTCAGTAGCGGGCGCCTCCTGGCGCGCAGGGGCACGCAGAACCTTCTCAGCCGACTCAGACTCCGCAGGCGCCGCGGCAGTCACAACAGCCGCAGGACGGGCGGTACGGGCAGGCGCAGTCAGCACCTTGCTACGATCCACAGGCTTAATGATGGTTGCACGCACCGGAGAAATAATCTGACCGCTACGACGACGCGGAGCCGCCGTGGAGGCGCGCAGAACCTTCGCGGGACCCGCAGCCTCTTCCTGCGCGTACGCGGCAGGAACACTCGGCAACTGACCGCTGGGAGTCTGGGAACTGAGCGTCTGCGAGCTGAGGGGCTGGGAAGCGAGAGTCTGGGAGCTAGCCGCTACAGAAGCAACCGGAGCCGCAGAAGCAGCCGGGGTAACCTGCGATACCGAGGTGCTACGGCGCGGGGTGCCGAAGCTCAGCGGCACATCCGCGCTCACCGAATGAGCGGTAGGCTGCGCGGGAGCAGCAGGAGCTGCAGCAGGTGCGGGCTGAGACGCGGCGGAAACAGGCTGTTCTACCTTGTCAGAAGCATTAGAGTCAGGGATGGCCTCGGCAGGCTCAGCCGCCGAAACGCGCTCCACAGGAGCCGCAGAAGCGGTCTCCTCAATGTAGACAATATCGCCCTCAGGCACCGTATACTCCACGACAGAAGACGGAGCAGAAGCCTGGGCAGGCTCAGCCGCAGGCTCCACAGAAGCGGGTGCCGCAACGGGTGCATCTGCGGCGGGCAGAGCCTCCGCATCAGCGAAGGACGGGTCATCCTGCATCAAATCGTCAAAGTCATCAGCGGCAAACTCATCCACATCAACCGGCGCAAATTCAGAAGCAATCGGCTCACCCGGCAGACCGTTCGCAGAGGTCGCCTCCTGCTCCAGATCAATACCGGCGTCGGAATACATGCCGCGCAGCTGACCAATCACCATGGAACGAGCCGTCGCAGCGTCGCCAGCCTTCAGAGCCTCCGCAATAGCGCGGCTCTCAGCACGCAGACGCTCCACAGCACTACTCCACAGCGGCATACGACCCACCAGCGACAGCATCGACTCAAAGCTCGGCTGACGCACCGACGCGAGCAGACCCACCAGCAGCTCATTACCCGCACAACGCATCACCTGGTGGTGGAACGTCAACAGAAGCTCCAGGAAGTCACGAATCGACAGATCGAAATCTTCCATCTGCTCCAGGACCTCGTCCATCTCCGCGAAGGAGGTGGTCTTCGGGTCAATACGCGCAATCGCCCAGCTTTCCAGCAGAATACGGGTCTGCACCAAGTCACGAGTCGGGTAACGCGAGCTGGACATGTGCAGGCGCAGAGCAGCGCTGGCGGCAGCGGCAGGCTCATCGCTCAGGTGCACCAGCATTTCCTTGCCGCGACCGTTGTATAGCTGCACCAGATCCATATCTTCCAGGGTGCGTAGAGCCTCGCGGGTGCGGGAACGACTCACACCAATAGCGCGCGCAATTTCGCTATCGCTGGGCAGGTCCTGGCCCAGCTGAATGTTGCCCTCGAACAGTTCGTTCTCGAGCCAGCGCAGAATTTTACGATGAATAGCCACGTGAATGCGTCTTTCGGTCAAAAAGTGAGTGAGTGTGTGTTTTACAGAGAGTTAATGCCGGAAGTGATCGGCAGGGCAGACCCTAGCCGCCCGTTTTAGCGGCGGCGGCCACGCAGGAAGCCGAAGAGGCCACCGCGGTGGTTATCCTTCGCCTCAGCGCTGTTCGTCTCAGTGCTGGGGCGGTACACCGAATCGTAGGAGGGCATGGTCTGGTACTCGGGCTCCTCAGCGGAGGTTTCAGCCTTAGCAGGCTCACCCTCGACAGGCTCATCTTTGGTGAGCTCATCATTGGCAGGCTCGCCCTTAGCGAGCTCATCCTTTTCAGTAGCTTCTGCGGGCGAAGCTGCTTCCTCAGCAGAATCAGCCTTCACCGGCTCTTCTGCCGAGGCTTCATCCACTACGTTCTTCTCAATCACAGACTTTTCAGATGCAGAATCCTCAGATGCAGATTCCTCAGCTGCAAAATCCTTGCCGGTTGCTTCTTCCGTGACGGATTCAGCGGGTGCAACAGGCTTCTCAACAGCAACCTTTTCGTCGGCGGCCTTTTCAAGCGCAACAGCCTCGGGGATCACAGCGATAGGCTGAATCGAACCACCCACAACCGCAGCGGGGTCGGTGCCATAAGACACTACAGCCGCAGGCTGAGGGAATACCACCGGCTTATGCGCTACGACAGGCTTAGCCTCAGTGGTCTTGGTGGTCTCAGCGGGCTTCACCTCAGCAGGTGCCGCAGGGGTAGCGGGCTGAGCGGGGGATGCCGACGCCGCGGGGGTCACCCCAGCGTCGTAACCGTAGGATGCGGGAGTGAAGGGGCGCATCGGGGTGCTATCCACTGTCTCTTCCTGCGAGATGGGCTCAGCAGCTCCTGCCTTCTCAGCAACAGGTTCGGAAGCGGCACTATCAGCAACCTGCTCCGCGGGGCGCGAGTAAATGCGCGCGCTGGGGGTCAGGTGCTGTGCGCGGGCGCGTTGAATGCGGGCCTGCTCGATTTCCTCGGAGGTGGGTGCCTCAACGGTGAGAGTTTCGGAGTCGGTCGCCTCGGGCTTCGGAGCACTCTTTTCGGAGGTCTTCTCGACCGGCTTCTCAGCTGCCGTCTTGTCGGAGGCAGATGCAGTCACGCCACCGGGCAGTGCCACGGGTGCGTGCGCCTCATTGGACTGGCGTGCAATCTGAACGGTCTCGTTAATCCACTCGGTCACGGTGGCGAATACATCCGGGTTCAGGGAGTAGAGGCGACGCTGCCCCTCCACGGTCACGGAGACCACATCTGCATCGCGAAGGACTTTCAGGTGCTTCGAAATGGTCGGCTGGCTCATGCCCAGCTTTTCAACCACTGCACCCACCGTGTGGGTTTGCTCAGCGAGAATACGCACAATTCGGCGGCGAGTCGGATCCGCGATGACAGAAAAAACATCAGAATGCATATAGCGATTATGACATATAAAGTGACGCCTCAAGCTTAGAATGAGGCTGATACGGAAATTACCTTCAAAAATTCTGAAAGACCGCTGAATGCTACCTCAATATGAAGCACTGAAGGGGAGAAAAGCATGAAGTGCCTATCACATCTCGTGGAGATTTCCTGTATCTCATCCTAGGCATATGCGAGCCACCCAGACCCTCAATACTTATATAGCTAATTCAGAATATATAGTTTTCGTGGTTCCACCCACAAAACCAACCGCACGCCTTCTCCAAGCTCACATATTTACCCCCAAACCACCAGAGCCTCAACCCCCTCAGTAGGCACCCGGCGCGATACACTAGAAGGCGTCAAAACAGGCACATATCCGCCACCCAACACACCAACACCCAGACACCCGCTGAAGGAGGCGCATGGGACGCATCATCCGCCGCACCCGGCGCCGACACCACCACCCCCAGGGCCAGCTCAACCGCCGCTGGGACACCCTCAGCGGCACCACATCCGTGTCTCAAAAGCAGCAGGTTCACCGTAGTCGACGCGACCGTCTCGAGGCCGAAAACCTTAGCATCCTCACGAGTGTGCCCGGTATTGACCTCGATCGTCTGCTTGCCCTACGCGACCACGTGAGCGAAACCTCCGAGGTTCAGCGTAAGCGCGCCCCCATGGGGTTCAATCTGCAGACCCTCGAACGGTTCCGTGACTTTATTGACGTGACCGTTCTTGCCTCGCCTTCGCGCACCGCAATCACTGCGTTTCTGCTGGTCATCATCTTCTTTACGCTCACCTTGCTACTGCCCATCTCCTCCAATGATGGGCAGCCCGCGCCTTTCCACCACGCATTTTTTACCTCTACCAGCGCGGTGACGGTGACCGGCCTGACTACCGTCTCCACCGCCGAGCAGTGGTCCACCTTCGGTCAGGCAATGATTCTTGTGGCTTGTCAGGTCGGTGGTTTGGGCACTCTAACCATTACCTCCCTGCTGGCGCTGGCTATCGGCCGTAAGATGGGTCTGCGCACCAAGCTCATCGCACAGGAAGACCTGAACATCAGCCGTCTTGGCGAGGTCGGTGGCATCATCAAGAGCGTCTCCTATGCTTCATTCTCCATCGAGGCAATCATTGCGCTTGTGCTGATTCCTCGTTTCCTGACCCTCGGCGAAGACCCGTTCCAAGCCATCTGGCACAGCATCTTCTACGCTATTTCAGCTTTCAACAATGCAGGCTTCACCCCGCACTCAGACGGCATCGTGCCCTACGGCCATGATCTCTTCCTGCTCGTGCCCATCTGCATTGCCGTGTTCCTGGGCTCGCTCGGTTTCCCTGTTTTCATTGCGATTCAGCATCATCCTTTCCGCCCCCGCCACTGGTCGCTCACCGCGAAGCTGACCACCGTGACGACCCTGTTTTTCTTTGCTTTTGGCGCGTTCTTCTGGGGTCTCTTCGAGTGGAACAACCCCGCCACCATCGGCGGCTACTCCGCAGGCGACAAGGTTCTGAACGCCATTTTTGCTTCTGTAATGATGCGTTCGGGCGGCTTCAATCTGGTCGACATGAGCAGCATTACCCCCGTCTCCACGCTCCTGACGGACATGCTCATGTTCATTGGCGGCGGCTCCGGCTCGACCGCGGGTGGCGTGAAGGTCACGACCATCGCCGTGATTGCCCTGTCTATCCTTGCTGAGGCGCGAGGCGATCAGAAGGTTGTCGCGTTCAACCGCACCATCCCCGAGTCCTCCCTGCGTATTGCTATCTCCGTGATTGTTATGGGTGCTACCGTGGTAGGTGTCGGCGCCGCGTCGATTCTGATTATTAGCGGCGCGGACCTCAAGGAAGTCATTTTCGAGGTCATCTCCGCCTTCGCGACCTGCGGCCTCTCGAATGGTCTCTCCTCCAGCCTGCCGCCGGCGGGTATCTACGTGCTCAGCGGCCTGATGCTCATTGGCCGTGTGGGCACCACAACCGCCGCGACCGGCCTGGCGCTGCGTTCACGCCGCCGCCTCTACAAGTTCCCCGAAGAAAGGCCCACCATTGGCTAGTGCACATAACGCCCCCGTCCTCGTGATTGGTCTGGGACGCTTCGGCTCCGCGGTGGCGGCCCAGCTGCGCCTGCAGAACAAGGAGGTCCTTGCTATTGAGAAGGACCCCGAGCTGGTGCAGAAGTGGTCCGGCGTGCTGACGCACGTGGTCTCCGCCGACGCGACCGATATCGACACCCTGCACCAGTTGGGTGCGGACGATTTCGGCTCCGCCGTGGTGGGTGTGGGCACCTCCGTGGAGGCGTCCGTGCTGATTACCGCGAACCTCGTAGACATTGGTGTGGAGCGCATCTGGGCGAAGGCTATTACCCCCGCGCACGGCAAGATTCTGGAGCGTATCGGCGCGCACCACGTGGTCTACCCGGAGGCGGACGCTGGCCGCCGCGCCGCGCACCTGGTTTCGGGTCGTCTGCTGGATTACATTGAGTTTGATGACGACTTTGCGATTGCGAAGATGCGCCCGCCGAAGGAAACCCACGGCTTTACCCTCGCCGAGTCGGATATCCGCTCCAAGTACGGCGTGTCCGTGGTCGGTATTAAGTCGCCCGGTGAGGACTTCACTTACGCGGACGCCACCACCCGCATTCATTCGCGTGACATTCTGATTGTGTCCGGTCAGGTGGACCTGATTGAGCGTTTCGCGGCGCGACCCTAAGCGCGTTTTTCCTCACTGCGGGGGTTATCTTCCCCAGCTCTGCTGGTTTTGAGGAACCTGCGTTTGAGGAGCCCGTGATTAGACATAGAAAAGCAAATAGACATAGAAAAACAGCCTCTTCCCGTTCTGCCGGGAGGAGGCTGTTTTTCTATAGTTTCACCTAGTCAGGGGGATGCTACCGGACGGTATTAGTCTCCGCTGGTTAGTCCCCGCCGATTAGTCCTCGTCAGCGGTGTACAGCTGGCTCATTTCCGCCGAACGTGCCGCACAGGCGCGCATCGCATCCTCGGTCAGCTGGAAGAGGCCACCGTCCACGAAGGTGTTCAGCGCACGCTCGGTGGTGCCGTTCGGGCTGGTCACGGCGCGGCGCAGGGCAGGCGCATCCGGGTTGGTGTCGAGCAGGAAGCCCGCACCGGCAACGGTTGCGCTGGCAAGCTTGAGGGCGGTGTCTGCGTCCAGGCCGAGCTTCTCACCGGCGGCTGCCATCGCCTCCGCAAGCAGGAACGCGTATGCCGGGCCGGAACCGGAGACGGCGGTGACCGCATCCATCTGATCTTCGCGGACCTCAACAACCAGACCAACGGTGCCCAGGACCTCTTCGACGAGCTTCTTCTGCTCGTCCTTCACGGTGTCGGTGGTGGAGATGGCGAGCACGCCCTTGCCCACGGAAGAGGGGGTGTTCGGCATGCAGCGAACAATGGGCTGACCTGCGGGAAGGCACGCGGCGAGGGTTTCGAGGGTCACGCCAGCAGCAACGGACACCACAACAGCATTAGGCGCAAGGGCGGGTGCGATATCGCGGGCAAGCTCAACGATGCCGTAGGGCTTCACGCCGAGCAGCACGACGTCTGCGTGGGCGGTTGCCTTGTGGTTACCGTCAGCTTCGCCGCCGGTGGTGATGATATCTACCTTGTCGCCGAGGCGCTGGGCGAGGGCGGCACGAGATTCTTCGCTACGCACGGTAGCGCGGATATGGGCGGGGTCGTGGCCTGCGGCGAGCAGACCCGCGGCAATGGAGCCGTTCATGGAGCCGGTGCCGAGAAAAGCAATAGTTGCGGTCATCGTTGATCCTTCCTAAGGGGGCGCCTGCGCCGGGTGCCGGCAAGGTATGTGCCGCCGGTGTGTTCCGGGGGCTAGTGTTCGGTGCGCGGCGGGCGCGTGGAGGCGTACCCTTCCAGCATAGCGGGTGCGGCTACGGGCATATGACCTGGCTCGTGTTTCTTCCGCGTTTTCTGGGCAGCGGCTTCACCTCATGCTCCGCGACCCAATGCGCGGGGCTCCGCTTCTCACGTTCTGGCATGCCGGGGAGGGCGTAATTCTGCGGGCGTAGAATGAAAACAGCTTCACCCGCGGCAGTTTGCGCCGGGCATGAAGCCTTCAAACCACACAGCACGCAACACACAAACCCCTTTTTCTATGTCTTCTCATACTGGTTCTTCCTCGAAATCTTCCTCGAATAGCCCGCAGAATCCTGCGGGTTTCCGTTCTTTTTCGTTTCGCCTCCTGCTGGGGCTGACCCTTGCCGCGCTGGTCACGGGCGTGTTCAGCGGCTTGGGCGCGATTGCTCTGCATTATGTTCTGGACTTTATGCAGGAGCTAACTTTCGGTCAGGCTGAGGGGCATCACCCGATGGTGACTGACGGTGCCGATCCGGCGCGTCGTGCCCTGGTTTTGGCGGCGCTGGGTCCGTTCGTGGCGCTGGTGTGGTACTACCTGCAGTCCGGTGGGCGGCGTGTGGTCGGCGTGAAGTCGCAGATTGCCGGTGCTACCGAGGAGAACCGTACCCCGTCGCTGTGGCGGCAGATTTCGCATTCGGTGATTCAGATTGTTGCTGTGGGTGCGGGCTCTCCTGTGGGTAAGGAGGTCGCGCCTCGTGAGCTGGGTGCTTTGGCGGCTGGCCGTACCGCGAACCTGTTGGAGCGTCTTGGTTTTGTGGGCGCTGATGGTGCCCCGCTGTTGGGTGTTCGTGAGCGTAGTCTGCTGGTGGCGGCGGGTGCGGCGTCTGGTTTGGCGGCGGTGTATCAGGTGCCGATTGGTGGCGTGGTGTACCTTGTGGAGGCGATGGCTGTTGGTTTGAGCCTGCGGTCGCTGTATGTGGGTGCGGTGACGGTGTGGACGGCGACGGTCACGGCAAATCTGGTGATTGTCAATGAGCCGACGTACCCGGTGCCGCAGCTTCCGTTGGATGCGACGACGCTGACAGTGGCGGCGCTGACGGGTGTGGTGTTGACTCCATTGGCGTTGGGTTTTAGGGCGTTGTCGCAGCGTGCGGAGAAGTTGAAGGCGAAGGATCGTTCTCTTCTGTGGCGTATTCCTGTGGCGTTTGCGCTGGTCGCGGTGGTTTCGCTGTGGCTTCCGGAGATTCTGGGTAATGGTCGTCTGCTGACTCAGCACACGTTTAATGTGTCGTTGGATGCGGCGGCGGGCGGCTTGTCCGCGGCGGCGGCCTGGTATGTGGTGGCTCTGTGCGTGGCGAAGGCTGCCGTGGTGGTGTTGAGTCTGCGTTTCGGTTCTTATGGCGGTACGTTGACGCCGGGTTTGGCGTTGGGTGCGGCGGCTGCGTTTAGCGTGGCGGCGCTGGTACTGTGGGCGTTCCCGGGTTTGGGCGGGGTACCGGGTGGCGCGTCGATGGTGTTGTATGCGGCGGCGTTGACGGGTACGGCGGCGTTTTTGGGCGTGTCGATGAATGCGCCGCTGTCTGCGCTGACTCTGTTGATTGGTTTTACGGGTCAGGGTGCGAGTGCGTGGCTGCCGATGGCGGTTGCGGTGGGCACGGCGGTGCTGACGCGCTGGGCGTGGATGAGGGCGTTCGGCACTAAGAAGTAGCTTTCAGAAATAGGGGCGGCCCCGGATGCGTGTGTGCGTCCGGGGCCGCCTGCTGCGTTTGGGTTGCTCGGCGGAGGTGGAAATTTGGTAATGACTTAGCAATTTCAGTCATGACTTAGCGTCTTTGGTAATGGTTAAAACTCCAGCCCAAAGTCACTAACCCATTACCGAAAAAGCTAAACCATGGCACAAATTCTGCAGAAGCAGCACCTCCGCGGGCACAGAGATATTTGATACATAAAACATTGAGAAGCCCGAATAATGATCAACCACCGCCACAACCCTCAAAAGAATGCAAACGACCGCAAACATGCGGTAGGGTGGTAACTGTAGTGCTCCATAACGCATTGATGCGTTTGTTGGGTGCGCTACGGGGTTGTTTTCCTTCCGGTGGTCAGTTTGACCTGTGAAAAGCGGCCCGACATGCACATATATCACACCGTCACCGACGATAGGAGCGTATCTTCTATGGATTCGACCATTTTCAACCGCCGCACCCTGCTGGGCGGCGGCGCACTTGTGGGCCTGGGGGCCCTGCTTGCGGCGTGTGGCCAGCAGGCTGATAATGAGGCGGCAGCCACCTCGACTGCAACGCCGAGCGAGACCACTTCGGCATCTGCGGCGGCATCTGATGCTGCTTCTGCTTCCGCTACTCCGAGCCCGCGAGTCACTCGCGGATATTCAGGACAATCCAAAGCTCCCGACGGTGAATACCGTAAGGCCGATGGCTATGGACCCGCACAGAACGTCCCCAAGCCTCGTAATGAGCCCGCTCAGTACCCTGAGACCGAAGAAGGCCTCATGAAGATGATGCAGGACTGGCTGGTTGCACACAATTATGGAATTCAGACTGGCGATTGTTCGTATGCTTTCAAATATGTCATGAAAGATACCGATGAATATAATTCATATAACTATACGGAATCGCTCTACGAACGTGGAGGATGGATTATCGGAGGTTTGGAGTCTTACCAGGCTGAAAGCTCTCTGATTTACGATGACCAGAAAAAGAATTATCGAATGAAGTTCAGCATTCTATGGTCGACTGTTACGTATGTAAATCCTGACGGCCATCTTGAAATGGAGGCCAATACAGATACCACCAATGATTCTTTCTACTTCTTGTATACGTACTCTGACGGATACTGGAAAATTTCCGGATCTGATTTTGGAGGATAGCATTATGACACCGTCAAAATCTACTTCTAAAAAAATTTATATCCTCCTATCCGCATCTATCCTTGCTATAAATTCAATCTCTGGTTTTTCTACTTCTATGGCCAGTGAATGTACGCAGAAAAATTCTAATGGACATTGTGTAAAGGTTCAGCGGGATAATCAACCTAAAAAGGATACTCATTCAAAAAAATCACCTTCTCACGACCAATCTAACGGAACAGATATTCCAAGTGAGGGATCATCTTCTGGTGCCTCGGTAGAAGCAGCACGCAAGAGTTGGGAGGATAACCACATCCCAATGCGTGATGGCACTAATCAAACAGTCTACGGAACTGTACCCGAAGCTCGAAAAGCCGGAGATGCAGAATGTTACACGAAAGTAGACCGACGTCCGGGGCATTACACCATAGGGCCTCTACCTCAGGGAGATAACGCCAACAAAATCCCCAACCATGTTGGCGGCCGTTACTGCGTACCCGACGACACCAAAACCTTCACCTCGAATGACCCCGCGCAGCCCAAGGGTCCTTCTCCTGAAGAAATGCTCCAAGAAGTTGAGGACCAATTCGCTAAAACCGATATCCAAGCTCCTGTTTTGAAGCAGTCCTACAACCTTGGCTCTGGTCAGGGTAACGACAACCCCAACGTTTACAAGAATCAGGCAGTCAACTTCTACGTTGACGCGCCCACCGCACGTTGGGAAGGTGACCTGATGATTGGCCATGTGGAGATGGAGTCCTATCCTACTCAGATGACCATCCAGTATGGCAACGGTGATGAGGGTAGCTTCTACACGATGGGTAAGCCGGTTAGCAGGGCACGTGGTGAAGAGTCACGCAAGACCGCGACCAGTTATGTGTATAAGCGTTCGGGTAACTTCCACGCTTACGCAACGGTGTCTTATTCTGGTCGTTTCCGTGTGAACGGTGGCGACTGGCAGGCCCTGGATGTCGTGTTGACGAAGGAAACTGTCGACCCGCTGCTGATTCGTGTGTGGTGGGTTGACGTGGGACGCGTCGGCGGCACCTGCGATGAAGACGACACTCGTTGGGGCTGCAAGAACGACCCCACCATGGGTAAGAAGGATAACCCAAATCCGCGTCTGCGCAAGGCTGATATCCGTACCGGCCAACGCTGGCATCTGAATGATAGTGGTGATGGGGACACGGAGTATTCGTTGCACCGTGACTGGCCCGATATGTAAACCAGTTCTGACCCAATATATAGATAACCGCAGCAGGCGGCCCCGGATGCGTGTGCATTCGGGGCCGTTCTTGTTTTGCGGTACTGCGCTGAAAGTTGTGCCATAGATTAGTGTCTTTGGTCGTAGTTAAAAGCCATGGCAGAAGACACTAAACCATGGCACGAATTCTGTACGTGTTACAGCCCCATAGCGAGAAGCCACATGTGTTTCCAGAAGCCACTTATGATGTGGCTGTTCGAAACACATGTGGCTTCTCAATGTTTGCCCTCGGGGAGTCAGAGGTTATCTAGAGCAAATCAGTTCTTGTCTTTCTTATCTGAAACTGCTCTATCCTGAGCAAGCGATTCTTCGCCTACAGGGTTCTTAGCATCAACTTCAAATGCCCCCTCAAAATAAGAACCGTAGGGCTTTCCACTCTTATTAAACTTTTCAAGAAGAATATATGGAACTGCAGCCATTAGAATCTTCACAGGAGGAATATACCATTTATCCCTTCTCCATATTTTAGGGACATTAACTAAAGCAGCATATTCTTCATCCACCATCGAATATCTCATTCGCGCTACATTTCTAGCACGGGAAGAAATTAATTTATTTAACTGTTCACGAACATTTTTAGGGGCGTATTTATTTGATATTTTAAGATACTCATATCGAGTTATTTCTTCCCAGCTAATAACATTTCCGAAAGATCTGGAGATAACGTACGTGACGCGAACCAAAACAACCGACAACAAGGATAAAACCAGGGTAACAACAGGGAAAAATAAAACTAAATACTGTGAATCAGAAGGAACACTCCCCGGATCTTGAATAAGCGAGAATGAAACATTTACAAGATCAATGTAATATATGATATATTTTATTGATACAAAAACCAAAAAAATACATAGAATAAACTCCGCCAACAAGGATGCAAAATTTTTAAAATTCGGCAGTGACCTTATGTCTCCCATCCATTGCCCCGTAATATAAGATTCAGGAATTTTCAACAACCTCTTCCGGGCCTGAATATCACGACACTCAGAGAGCACCTTGTGTTCCCAAGATAAACGCTCTAAAGCAATTTTGCGACACTTTTCAATCTCTCTATACTCTGGTGAAGCGATTGCCAGCGCATCTACATTCTCAAAATTAACAAGGTCTTTATAAGTCTTAGAAATTTCTAAAAGTTCCTTATACCGAGCTAATTCAGGTGGTTTAGAGCGCTTGGAAAAATCCATCTGCTTATCAGCTTTACGGCCATTCCACCACGCAACAAGATATGGGCTTGCAAAGGTAACCAGAGGACCGACAAATACGGGCCATAAGTTATTTAGTGTAAGCACATTCTCGGTTCCTTCAGCTAGCACCTGCGCTAACAGTAGTTGGTTCATCATCGGTGATTGTTCCTTTCCTAGCAGGCGGCCCTGGATACGGAAGTGTTCGGGGCCGCTTTTTAGCACATCTTCTGTACGGGCTACAGCCCCATAGCGAGAAGCCACATGTGTTTCCAGAAGCCACTTATGACGTGACTGTTCGAACCACATGTGGCTTCTCCGCTTTTACCCCTGCGGATGCGTAGGTTGGGATTTTTCTGATGTGTCAGAGTCCTGTGATTGAGTATCTTTACGCCCCAATTTTTCCTTCAAATCACCATTCAACAGCTCTTCTTTGTAGGATCCCCACAAAACACTATCCTGATTTTTAAAACCTTTTCGAACATAATAACCAGGCTTAAAATATGTCACAGTTTTCATAAATAAAGCAATTATTCTATTCTTACTCTCCCATGGAGAGTAAATAACCTCTAGATAATCGGGAACGAAAATAGAGTACCTTAATTGCCTCGCCATCATACTCGCTTCCAAATCTAAATTCACTTCAAATCCCCACCCGTGAGATATTAATATTTTACGAAAATAATAGGTAGATTCAGCAGCCCCACTCAGTCCATCAGGTACAAATGCACAGACGAAAGGCACCATGATTGACGCACATACTATAGCCACCAATGATGCCCAAAAATCACGCCGGTCACCGTTAAGCGCAGACAATACAAGAGAAGCAAAGAGAGAAGCAAGAAGAAGAGCCCAAATTAAAAACGATATAAAATAGGGTGTAAACCTTGGATGAATATATGCATCTGAACTTGTTATTGATTCACCATCCTTGGTGTTAACAATTCGGAAAATCTTCGAAGGGCTAATCTGCATCAACAATTTCTGAACAGCCAAGTTAGGGCAAGTAGCAAAAACTTTACGCTCCCAAACGGCACGATCAAGAGCCGCTTTTCGAGATGCTCTAATTTCTTGATATTCTTTTTCAGCACCTTCGAAACTATTAGCTCTCTCAAATTCCATGAGCTCTTTATATTTTTCAGATACTTCAACCCACGTCTTATAACGAGTTAGCTCCGGTGGAGTAGCTTGTTTCGACAGCTCCATCTGCTTGTCAATCTTTCGACCGCTCCACCACGCGACAATAATTGACCCTAGAAGACCAATTACAGCAGGTATCCATCCCGCCCACGGGAGAGCATTAAAAGTTTGAGTAGCATCAATTCCTTCAGCTAGCACCTGCGCTAACAGTAGTTGGTTCGTCATCGGTGATTGTTCCTTTCCTACATCTTTGTCGGCGGGATATACACGTTATATGCGGTGACCCCGCAGGCCGGTTCCCATTACGCACCAGCCTGCGGGGTTCATCATCATGTTCTACTCACCCAGGAGGGTCTTCGGGTTGACCGGTGTGCCCGTGCCCTCCGCCAGGTGCTCAATACGCTTCAGGATCAGGCCCTCACGCAGCGCCCACGGGCACACACGCATCGTCTCAACCCCGAACGCCTCCATCGCCGCCTCCGCCGCAATAGCGCCCGCCAGCATCTGCTCCGCACGCGCCTTCGAAACACCCGGCAAATCGCTACGCTCAGACACCGTCATCGCCTCCATACGACGAGTCCACAGGCGCAAATCCTGCAAATGCATCTCACGCTTCACATGCGGGCCCGCCGAATACGGCGCCGCACCACAAATACGCGCCAACGAACGGAACGTCTTCGACGTACCAACCGTCATATCCGGCGCACCATAACGCAACAGGTTCTCCGCCACCGGGGCAATCTGCTCACGCACATACTTACGCAGACGCTTCACCTGCTTCGGCTTCGGCGGCTGCTCATCAAAAAACTCACGCGTCAGACGGCCCGCACCCAACGGCACGCTCATCGCCGCATCCGGCAACGCATTCGTACCCGTCGAAAACTCAAACGAGCCGCCACCAATATCAAAATCAAGGATGCGTCCCGCACCCCAGCCCTGCCAGCGGCGCACCGCAAAGTACGTAATCGCCGCCTCCTGATCACCCGAAATACCGTTCAGGCTCACGCCGGTCTGCTCACGCACCTGATGCAGCACCGCCGCACCATTACCCGCCTCACGGATAGCGCTCGTGGAGAACGCAAGCAGGTCCTCCGCCTCATTCTCGATCGCGAAGTCGCGGGCGCTGGTCACGAAGCGGGTCAGCGCGTCCGCGCCCTCCTGCGAAATATTGCCCTCAGCGTCGAGGTACTGCACGAGCTGCAGCGGAATCTTATGGGACGCGTAGGGTTCGGGGCGCGCTCCAGGGCTGCCGTCAATCAGTAGCAGGTGGACCGTATTCGACCCGACATCCAGAACTCCCAGGCGCACGATGCGCTCCCCTCCCCCGCCCCGCGGCGGGATATTGTCTGTGTGCGGTACCGCAGGTGCGGCGCCTCTTCCAGTCTGTCAGAGGCGCGGCTCACTCCGCAAACAATCCGGGCGGATGCCCAGCATCAGCACAGCGCAAGCCTAAGAAACGCAGCGCGGGCAAAAAAAATGCGCAGGGCATGTACTCTCCCGAGCACGCGAAAGGCGCAGGAGGCGCCCCACCCCGCTAAGGGGTTCGGGACGCATCCTGCGCCTTCAAGTAGAAACGCTACTCGGCTGACGACGCGGCAGATTACTCGGCGGTCTTCTTCGCCGCGGTCTTACGAGTGGTCGTCTTCTTCGCGGTAGTAGACTTTGCGGTCGTCTTCTTAGCAGTAGTCTTCTTGGCGGTAGTGGTCTTCTTCGCGGCGGTCTTACGCTTGACCGGGCCCTTCGCGCGCTTGTCAGCCAGCAGCTGCACCGCACGCTCGTGGGTCAGCGACTCGACCGACTCCGCACGCGGAACCGTAATGTTCGTAATACCGTCGGTGATGTACGGGCCAAAGCGGCCGTCCTTCACCACGATCTTCTTCTCGCTGACCGGGTCCACGCCCAGCTCAGCCAGCGGAGGCTTAGCCGCCGCACGACCGCGCTGCTTCGGCTGGGAGTAAATCTCCAGGGCCTGCTCCAGCGTAATCGTGAAGATTTCGTCCTCGCTGCCAATCGAGCGGGAGTCCGTGCCCTTCTTCAGGTACGGGCCAAAGCGGCCGTTCTGCACGGTGATTTCCACGCCCTCAGCGTCGGTACCGAGCACGCGCGGCAGGCTCATCAGCTGCAGTGCCTGCTCAAGGGTCACGGTCGCCAGGTCCATGGACTTGAACAGGGACGCGGTGCGCGGCTTGGCGGGCTTCGGCTTCTTCTTCGGCTTGGGCTTGCCGTTCTTGTAGTATTCGGTCGGCTGCGCGTCCAGGTACGCCTGAATCTGCTCCTCGGTCATCTCCTCGATCACCTCGGTGACGTAGGGGCCGTAGCGGCCGTCGCGTGCCACGATCTGGTTGCCGGAGACCGGGTCCACGCCGAGCACACGGCCGTCGGACTTGCCCTGTTCGAGCAGTTCGCGTGCCTTCTCTTCGGTCAGTTCGTCCGGTGCCAGGTCGGCGGGTACGTTCGCGCGAATCGGTTCGGTCAGTTCGCCGGTCTCGGTGTCGAGGGTGCCTTCGGCTTCCAGGTAGGGGCCGAACTTGCCCACGCGCAGCACAATGCCGTCCGCAATCGGGATGGAGTTGATGCTGCGGGCGTCAATCTCGCCGAGGTTGTCGACGATGGGCTTCAGGCCGCGCTTGGAGCCGCCGCCGAAGTAGAACTCGCCCAGCCATTCGACGCGGGATTCTTCGCCGCGTGCGATGCGGTCGAGGTCTTCTTCCATCTGCGCGGTGAACTCGTAGTTTACGTAGGGGCCGAAGCTGGATTCGAGCAGGCGCACCACGGAGAACGCGATCCAGGACGGAATCAGCGAACCAGAACGAACGTTCACGTATCCGCGGTCCATGATGGTCGAAATAACCGCCGCGTAGGTGGACGGGCGGCCAATGCCCAGCTCGTCCAGGGTCTTCACGAGGGACGCCTCGGTGTAGCGCGGGGGCGGCAGGGTCTCGTGGCCGGCGGGTTCAATCGCCTCGGCGGTCAGTGCCTCGCCGGTGGTCAGGTTCGGCAGGCGCTTCTCGGCATCCTTCGCCTCACGCTCGGCCACGCGGGATGCGTCAACGCCCTCCTCGTAGGCCGCGAGGAAGCCGCGGAAGGTGATGACGGTACCGGATGCAGCGAACTCGGCGTCCTGGCCGTTAGATGCCACGGCGCCCAGGCGCACGGAGGCGGTGGAACCGGTCGCGTCAGCCATCTGGGAGGCGACGGTACGCTTCCAAATCAGCTCGTAGAGGCGGAACTCGTCGTTGGACAGAGAGCCGCGCACGGCGTCCGGGGTGCGGAAGGTGTCACCCGCGGGGCGGATTGCTTCGTGGGCTTCCTGTGCGTTCTTGCTCTTGGAGGTGTACACGCGCGGTGCGGAGGGCACGAATTCTGCGCCGTACAGCTCGGATGCCTGGCGACGTGCGGCGGAGATTGCCTGCTCGCTCAGTGCCACCGAGTCGGTACGCATGTAGGTGATGTAACCGTTTTCGTAGAGGCGCTGCGCCACCTGCATGGTCACGCGGGAGGAGAAACGCAGCTTACGTGCGGCTTCCTGCTGCAGGGTGGAGGTGGTGAACGGCGCTGCCGGGCGGCGCTTGTACGGCTTGGTCTCAACGGAGCGTACCGAGAACGCGGCGGACTGCAGGGCTACGGCGAGCGCGCGGGCGGCTTCCTCGTTCAGATGGGTGACCTTGGAGGTGTTGAGGGTGCCGTTGTCGGCGAAGTCCTTGCCGGTTGCGACACGGTTGCCGTCTACGGCGACCAGCTTGGCGTCGAAGCCTTCGGAGGCTACGGTCAGGAAGCGTCCGGTCAGGTCCCAGTAGTTGGCGGCGACGAATGCCATGCGTTCGCGTTCTCGCTCAACCACGAGGCGGGTTGCGACGGACTGCACGCGACCTGCGGAGAGGCCGCGGCCGACCTTGCGCCAGAGTACGGGGGAAATTTCGTAACCGTAGATGCGGTCGAGGATGCGGCGGGTTTCCTGCGCGTCGACCAGGTGCAGGTCGATATCGCGCAGTTCGCCGAAGGCACGCTGAATGGCTTCCCGGGTGATTTCGGGGAAGGTCATGCGGTAGACGGGTACCTTAGGCTTGAGGACTTCCTTCAGGTGCCATGCGATGGCTTCACCTTCGCGGTCACCATCGGTTGCCAGGTAGAGCGCGTCTACTTCTTTGAGCTTGCGCTTGAGTTCGGCGACCTTTTTCTTCTTGTCGGGGTTGACCACGTAGTAGGGTTCGAAGTTCTCTTCAACGTTGACAGCGAACTTACCGACGGGGCTCTTTTTGAGGTTTTCGGGCAGTTCGGAGGGCTGCGGAAGGTCGCGGATATGGCCCATGGATGAGTCGACAAGGTAGTCCTCGCCGAGGTAGCTGCTAATGGTTTTGACCTTGGAGGGAGACTCCACAATCAGCAGGGCTTTTCCGGTCTTTGCCTGAGCGGGCACGGCACTCCTCTATCTGTGTGTTGAAAAGCTACGTATTCAACCATAACCTACGCTGGCGCTTGTGGGCGCCGACAGGGTGTGGTGTACGCGGGGTGAGGTGATCGGTGGGGGTGTAGTTTATGTTGGGTTGATGTGGTGCGCTCGGTGCGTTTCATGCGGCGAGCGCGCGGTGGCCCGGCGCGAGGCGAGCTGGCACGGTTCTAGTTGATGTGGACCGGGCGTGTTGAAGCTTGCATGAGTGCGCAGGGTACTCGGTACATCATACGGTACCGGAGCGGTGGTGTGTGCACGGTGGTGTGTGCGGGTGCTGGGGCGCACCGCACTCGCTCACCTGCGTTTCTAGCTGGTGAGGGTGTCAGAGTCGGGGTGGGTGCCGTCCAGGTATGCGGGCAGTAGCGGGTATTCGCGGCCGTACACGGTCTGCGGCGCAATGCGTACCCACTGCATTTCGTGGGTTTCGGAGTCGGGCAGGTCGAAAGTGCGCACAATCTGCGGGGTCATTTCCGGCGGCAGCCAGTGGGCGATACCGACCACGATGACGGAGCGGATGCCGTCTTCGAGGGTTTCGTCGATTTCGAAGGCGACGCGGCGGCTGACCACCACGGAGGAGAACTTGTTGCCGCGGGTGGTGCGGATGTAGATTTCTTGCTTGTCGTCTTGGCTGGCGACGGCATAGAGCACGGGCAGCACATCGACGTGCTGTCCGTCAGTGAGGATGAGGCGGCCGAGAGTGTTCGCGTGCAGACGCTCCCAGCACTTGTCGACGCTGATACTTTCATCGGGGTACAGGTTACTCATGGCTTCAGTGTATGCGATGGGGTGGGTGCTCTTGCGCAGATGACGGTTTTGGTCAGTGGGTGGGTCGGGGCTGTGTCATTGCGCTGCCGCCTATACGCGGTGGGCGCGCCCGGGCAGATGCGGCGGGTGCGTAGAATGGTGTGCATGACTATTTCTGCTGCCTCTTTCGCTCCCGAGTACGCCGCCGTTGCGGATGCTCCTCGCAGCGATGATTACGCCCGCCTGACCCGCATCCGTGAACGCCTGTTGGCGTTGAACTACAGCTATGACGCTGTGCAGGATTTGCTCGGTGTTGAGGCGGCTGAGGCGATGGCTCGCGACCAGGTGGTTCCGGGCTTGTGGCGTGTGGAGCATATTCTGCGCGGCGGTTACAGCGCGGGTGAGAAGAACCTGGCGCGTCTGCTGGCGTTTTTCTTGCTGGCTCGTCCGCTCACTGAGGCTGAGGCAGCCGAGGTTTTCGGCGATGCCCTGGTTGACTTCGAGAATGCCGCGCTGATTGAGCGCGACGCTGCGGATTCTACCCGCTGGTCCGCGAGCGTTGATTTGCGCCCGCACGCCGCCGATGACGGCACCGAAATCTTTGTTGCCGCCGATCTGGGTGCGCATCAGCGCCCCGGCGTGCTCCGTAAGGATCACGTGCTCGGCATTGGTCACGCCTCCCTGACTCTGGCGCAGATTACCGAGCGCACCCCCGTCAGGCGCGCCCTGGATGTGGGCACCGGCTGCGGTATTCAGACCTTCCACCTGCTCGCCCACGCTGAGCACGTGACCGCCACCGACATTTCGGAGCGTGCCCTGGCGTTCACCCGTTTTAACCTGCTGCTGAACGCGCAGGCGCTCAATATTGATCCGCAGAACCCGCAGGCGCGCGTGAGCCTGCGTGAGGGTTCCCTGCTGGAGCCGGTCGCCGGTGAGCTTTTCGACCTGGTGGTGTCGAACCCGCCGTTCGTGATTACCCCGCGCGTTGCCGGTGAGAGCGCCGAGGAGCAGTTCACCTACCGTGACGGCGGCCTGCCCGGTGACGAAATTGTGAGCACGATGGTGCGTCAGCTGCCGTCGGTGCTGGTGCCCGGTGGTCGCGCGCAGATGCTGGGCAACTGGGAAATTATTCGCGATTCGGCAGACCCGGAAGCACCGCGTCCATGGGATGAGCGCCCGCGTGCCTGGGTTGCCGACGGCGGCGCGGAGGCGTGGTTTATTCAGCGTGAGGCGCTGACCCCCGCCTCCTACGCGGAGACCTGGTTGAAGGACGCGAGCGAGAACCGCGACCGCAGCCACTACGAGCAGACCTACGTGGCGTACCTGAACGACTTCGCTTCCCGGAACGTTCATTCTATTGGTTTCGGCATGATTTGGCTGCGCCGCCCGACCGAGGCGACCGCGGCAGGGGTGACCGAGCCCCTGCAGCGTTTCGAGGAGATCACCTACCCGATTCAGCAGCCCATCGCCCGCGCCCTCACCGAGTCCGTGCGCCGCTACGACCGCCTCGCCGCCATGGACGATGAGGCGATCCTTACCGCGCACCTGGAGGTTGCCGAGGATGTCACCGAGGAACGCCACGGCCGCCCCGGCGCCGAGCATCCCAGCGTCATTTTGTTGCGTGCCGGTTCGGGTCTGTGCCGCACCCAGCTGCTCTCCACCGAGACGGCTGGTTTTGCGTCGGCGAGCGATGGTGAGCTTGCCGTGGGTCAGATTGTGGCGGCTCTTGCCATGCTTCTGTCCTGGCCCGAATACGACGAGGCGGCAGCCGCGGCACGCGGTACGCAGGAGCAGCATCCGCGCGACACCCTGTTGCACGCGGTGCGCGAGCTGGTACTCAAGAGCTTCCTGCACTTTAGCGACGAGCACGCGGGCGCAGCATCGGCTGACGAAAATACCGCTGAGGTACATGCGGCAGAAGCGCAGGGTTAGGTGTGCGTATTTGGTCCCTTCACCCCTGTCTGCTCGATCGGCGCGCCCTGGTCGCCTGCTGGCGTGAAACCCTGCTGGCGCAGAAGGTGCTGCGGGGTCTGACTCGCGGGTACACGAACCATCCGCAGCTGATTCGTTTTCGCGCGCATCCGCAGCCGCTGGAGGCGGTTGCCGCCTACCTGTCCGGGCTGGCGGATGAGGCGGATGCCCGCGGCTACTCGTTCAACCGCGCACTGATTGGTGCGGGCGAAGATGATGCGGGCAAAGATAGCACAAACGAAAATAGCGTAGGCAAAAACGGTACCGATAAAAACTGCGCTGACAAGGCAGGAAACCCGTACGCTTCGGTCGCGCATATTCCCGTTCCTCTGGGTCAGTTGGAGTACGAGCTCGCCTTTCTGCAGCACAAGGTGGCGGGGCGCGACCCCGAGTGGGAGCATCGGTTGAGCGAGCGCCTGGCGGCGCGCGGCGGGCTGGCTGCGTGTGCGCATCCGCTGTTTGAGGTGGTTCCGGGCGCTATTGAGCCCTGGGAAAAGACGAAGGACTTTTAGACAGAGGGATTTCTAAGAACGTGAGCATAGTAATGCCCCGGCAGAACCCTTGCGGGTGCCTGCCGGGGCATCGCTGTATGTATGGCTCAAGCTGTATGGGAACAAACATCTCAGCGCATTACAGAGTGCTGGAAACAGCTTGGCACGGGGTCTTTACCCCAGGACCTTTGTCCAAGGACCTTCACCTCAGGACCTTTACTTGGTGGTCAGCGCGGGCTTAATTTCCTTCACGATTGCGGCGAGCATCTTCAGGTTGAAGTCCACACCCAGCTGCAGTCGACCCGCCGCAATGAGATCGGCCATGGCGGCAAGTTCAGCCATGTAGAGCGGGTTTTCGTAGCGCATGTCTGGGTTGCAGCACTGGCTCTTCATCGTCGGGTGACGGGTCAGTCGTCCTCGTCTTCGAGGTCCTCTAGCACTTCGAACGGCGACTCGACGTCGCCGCGCCAGGCCTCCAGGCCTTCGCGCACCGCGAGCACCGCCACGACCAGCGCCGCGACCGAGTCAGCCCACCACCAGCCGAACAGGCTGTCGAGGACGAGGCCGATGAACACTGCACCGGAGAGGTAGATACACAGGATGAGCTGCTTGGCGTCGGCCATCACGCTCTTGGAGCCCAGCTCCCGCCCGGTGCGGACCTCAATCCACGCCAGCAGAGGCATGACGACCAGGCTCAGCGCGGTGATACCGAGACCCAGCGGGCTGCGGTCAGGGCCCTCCTGGCCGACCAGGGCCAGCACCGCGTCGATCGAGACGTAGGCCGCCAGCGCGAAGAACGCGATGCCGATGGCCTTGACGGTGACCGTTTCCCACCGCTCAGGGTCCTTGCGGGTGAACTGCCAGGTGACGGCCGCGGCCGAGAGTACCTCGACAACCGAGTCGAGCCCGAAGCCAATGAGCGCCGCGGACGAGGCGAGGACGCCTGCCCAGACTGCGACGATTGCCTCGATTACGTTGTACGTGATCGTGAAGCCGACGATGAAGCGGACGCGCCGGTGCAGCATCGCGCGGCGTGCGGTGGTCAGGGTCTCGCTCATGCTCCCGCCGCCGTTCCACAGCAGCCCGACACCGAGCATGCCGGGTCGATGCACGGCGCGGCCTCGTCCACCGCGAGCGTGACGTCGATCAGGGACGTCAGTGCCGCGGCGAGGTGCGGGTTGGCGATCTCGTAGCGCGTCTGGCGGCCCTCGGGCTCGGCGACGACGATTCCGCAATCGCGCAGGCAGGTCAGGTGGTTGGACACGTTCGAGCGGGTCAGCTCCAGCTCGCGCGAGAGCACGGCTGGATAGCTCGGGCCGCCGAGGAGGGTCATCAGAATCCGGGAACGTGTCGGGTCGGCCATGGCGCGGCCGAGCCGGTTCATGACGTCGAGGTGTGAAGCAATAGTCAGCATACGATGACTATACAGTGATAACTGACCAATTGTCCACTTGTGCGGGCTGCCGCACGTGCTCCGCGCCCTTGCCCTCGGGAGGCGGCAGAGTTCGCGCTCATCAGCGACCACCGCCCATCACGGAAGCGACAGCGGCACGCTGGCGTGAAACCCTGCTAGCGCAGAAGGTTCTGCGGGGTCTTCACCTCAGGGTCTTTACTTGGTGGTCAGCGCGGGCTTGATCTCCTTCACGATTGCCTCAAGCATCTTCAGGTTAAAGTCCACACCCAGCTGGTTCGGGATTGTCAGCAGCACGGTGTCCGCCACCTGGACTGCCTCGTCACGGGCGAGCTCTTCGGCAATATCCGCCGGGTCGCCAATGTAGCTACGGCCAAAGCGGGAGAAGCTGTTGTCAATAATGCCGGTGTAATCCTGCGAGTCCTCCGCTGCGCGGCGACCGAAGTAGCGTGCCGAGGTTTCATCGATAACGGGCAACACCGAGCGGGACACCGAAACACGCGGAACACCCGAATTGCCTGTCTTCACCCACTCGGAGCGGAAGAGGCGAATCTGCTGCGCCTGCTGCTGATCGAACGGAATGCCCTTATCTTCCAGCATCAGGGTTGAGGACATGAGGTTCAGACCCTTCTGCGCGGTCCACACGGCGGTACTGTCGGTGCCTGCACCCCACCAGATGCGCTCACGCAGACCCGGCGACTGCGGCTGGACGGGGGCGTACTTGCCGGGAACGCGAGCGCTGGGTGCCATACCCTCACCCTCGATTGCCTTGAGGAAAATGTCGAGGTGACGGCGCGCCATATCGCTCTCGTTTTCACCTTCTGCCGGGTAGTAGCCGAAGCTCTCAAAGCCGCGGATAACGGATTCGGGCGAGCCGCGGGAGACACCAAGCTGCAGTCGACCCGCCGCAATGAGGTCTGCCATGGCGGCAAGTTCTGCCATGTAGAGCGGGTTTTCGTAGCGCATGTCAATCACGCCGGTGCCGAGCTCGATGCGTTCGGTCTTGGCGGCGATTGCGGAGAGTAGCGGGTAGGGGGTTGCCTGCTGCTGGTCGAAGTGGTGCACGCGGAAGAACGCGCCGTCCAGCCCGATGTCTTCGGCACCTACGGCAAGGTCGATTGCCTGGTGCAGAGATTCTGCGGCGGAGGGTACGCGGGAGCCGGGAACCTCAGCCCAGTGGCCGAAGGAGAGGAAGCCGAGCTTCTTCTCCTCACCGCGCATGGGTTCGAGGTGACTGATGCGGATAGACTCGTCGAGCTGCGGGGTGCTGGGGTTAGTGGGGGTGCTCATTGTTTTTCCTTGATGGGTTGCGCCCGGGCTCGTGTAGTGCCGGGCTGGTGGTTTAAATCTAAACCCAAATACTTTACATTTCAAGTATTTTGTTTCGGAGTATTACACACAGAGCACCGCTCCCCTTCGCCGCACACACCACCCGCACGCCTCATCCGCCCGCACGCCCCACCCACCCGGCGCACACATACCGCCACAAAATGCTGGCACAAAATACAGTCGAAAAAGGGCACAAAAAAGCCCGGCGGCACGAACACATCGCACCACCGGGCCCTTCTATTCAACAGCTAAAACTGCCCTAGGAACGCTTTACCAGCGGAACCCACAGCTCCATACGGTAATCAGCCGCCTGCATATCGCCGCGACCGTACACCTCAAGGCCACCCACCGGGCGGTACTGCGGATTCTTCGCGAAGAACGCCTCCTCAAAGCTCGCAAAGCCAGCCGGAATGGACTCCGAAATCGGGCCGGTCACCTCAACCACCGCGTAGGTGCTCGCAGGCAACTCCAGCACGCCCAGACCAAGCTTCGCCGCGCTCGCCGGCTCCGACACAAGGAAGCCCGCCGTGTAGCGGACCTGCCCCTTCGGGTTCGGCTGAGTGCACACGCCCAGGTACTGGGTCACCTTCAGAACATCCAGCATCGCCGGGGACGCCTTCTGATTCAGCTCATCCCACAGCGAGGAGAAGTCGCCATCCAGGGGGAACACCTGCGAAACGCCGGCAACGACCATCGCCGGGTGCTCCTCAATGCGAGGTTCAGAAATCTGAACCGCGCCGCCCTTAGCGGCTGCCATTAGGCGTTCGCCTCAGCTGCTTCGCGGTCCACCGAGCACTCGGGCACGCAGTGGCGCTTCGCGTCATCAGCTGCGCACTCGGGGCAAAGCAGAACCAGCTCGCGGCAGGAATCGTTGGAGCAGTTCTCGAACTTGTTCGAGGGGGCGCCGCACTGTTCGCACTTGCCGATGGTGACGGTGTCCGGGGTGAATTCCATGTGCATGCGCTTGTCGAAGACATAGAGCGAGCCTTCCCACAGTTCCTTATCGCCGTACTTCTCGCCGTAACGCACGATGCCGCCGTCGATCTGGTAGATCTCCTTGAAGCCGCGGTTCTTCATCAGCGCGGAGAGAATCTCACAGCGAATACCGCCGGTGCAGTAGGTGACGACCGGCTTGTCCTTAATGTGGTCGTACTTGCCGGACTCGATCTCGCGGATGAAGTCGTGGGTGGTGCGCACGTCGGGAACGATAGCGTTCTTGAACTTGCCAATCTTCGCCTCGAATGCGTTACGGCCGTCGAAGAAGACCACTTCGTCGCCGCGCTCTTCAACAAGCTTGTTGACCTCTTCAGGCTTCAGGTGCACGCCGCCGCCAACGACGCCGTTCTCGTCCACCTGCAGCTCGTCGGGAGCGCCGAAAGCCACAATCTCGTCGCGTGCCTTCACGGATAGGCGGGGGAAGTCCTCCGCGCCACCCTCGGACCACTTGAACTCCATGTTCTTGAAGCCGGGGTACTTGCGGGTTTCCTTGGTGTACGCCTTGACCGCGTTGATTTCGCCGCCGAGGGTGCCGTTAATACCGTGCTTGGAAATGAGGATGCGCCCGCGCAGGCCGAACTTCTCACAGAGGGCACGCTGCCAGAGCATGACCGCCTGCGGGTCGGCGATGGGGGCGAACTGGTAATACAGAATAATCTTATTTTGAGCCACGAAACTATTTTATCGTCATATACGTCTAAAGCATGCAAATTTTTTGATATGTGCGCACTGACTAAGGGGTTGGCGGCGCAGAAGCGGTGCTGGGGGCGGTTCTGGGACAGGATTAGGGCGGGGTTAGGTTAGGGGCTAGGCTCAGGGTCGGGGCAGGATCCGAGCGAGTTCGAAGCCGGCGTTCAGGGTAGCGTATGACCGGCGGCAGGTCGGGTTTTAGCCCGCCACTCTACAATGGAACCCATGCCGCACAGCACCTCCTCGCAGAATGCCAACCAGCACCGCGAACAGCAGCCCACGCACCAGTCCGCACACCAGCACGAGCAGGGGCAGTCTGCGGCGCGCCCAAAAACACTACGCTACCGCGAGCTGCCCGCGAGCGCACAGCAGGTGCTGGCATCCCTGTTGCCGGAGGCAGAACGCACCGGAACCCTGCCCGAGCAGGTGACCCATATTCACACCATTGCTGCCAGGGAGGCGAGCTACGCGCCGTGGCCGCAGTGGTTGCATCCGCGCGTGGTGGAGGCCTTTGAATCGCTCGGTATTGCCGAGCCCTACGCCCACCAGGTGCAGGCGGCAGACGCCGCCCACGCGGGTCTTGATGCGGCGCTGGCGGCGAGTGCAGCACGCTACGGCTGGCAGGCGGGGCGGATTGAGGCCGAGCGGGTTGAAGCTGAGCGTCATGAGGCTGGGCGCATTGAAGCACCGACTCCCGCGCATGCCGAAGGCGCGAAGAGTGCCGGCAGCGGCGGGCACGTGATTGTGGCGACTGGTACCGCCTCGGGCAAGACCCTGAGCTACCTGATGCCCACCCTGGACGCTATTTATCGTGCATCGTGCGGCGAGCCGGTGAGCTCAACTTCCGCGTATTCCGGGGCAGAAAACCTCAATAATAGAGCGAACGTTCTCTACATTTCCCCGGCGAAAGCACTCTCCGCCGACCAGCTCACCGCCCTCACCTCCTACAACCTGCCCGGACTCCACGCGGCAAGCTACGACGGCGACACCCCAACCGGCGAACGCCGCTGGATCCGCGAACACGCCAACTTCATCCTCACCACCCCGGACATGCTCAACTACTCAATCCTGAGCAACCACCGGCAGTGGTCATCCTTCCTGCGCGGGCTGCGCTACGTGGTGCTCGACGAGGCACACAGCTACCGCGGCGTTTTCGGCGCGCACATCGCCAACCTGCTGCGCCGCCTGCGCCGCGTCTGCGCGCTCTACCGCACCGTGCCCGTGTTCTACGGCGCCTCCGCGACCAGCTCCAACCCGGTCGAGTCTTTCTCCAAGCTCATCGGCGTGCCGCAGCAGGCGGTCACCGCCATTACCGAGTCCACCTCCGCACGCGGTGAAACCACCGTCGCACTCTGGGAGCCCGAATTCATGCCGCCCAAGGCGCACGATCAGCTCGCCAAGGGTGCCCGCAGCACCCAGCAGCAGGCGGTCCAGTCGAAGGCTGAGCAGGAGGCGCCGCGCCGCGTCTCCCCCGTGGAGCAGGGCGCGCAAATGCTCACCGACCTGGTGCTTTCCCGCACCCGCTCCCTGGTTTTCGCCGGTTCGCGCCGCAGCGTAGAAATCCTCTCGCAGAAGACCCAACGCTACCTCGACGAGGTGGAGGCGGGCCTCTCCCACCGCGTCGCCGCATACCGCGCCGGGTACACCCCCGAAGAGCGCCGCGAACTCGAACGCAAACTCCGCAACGGCGAACTGCTCGGCCTGGCGAGCACCTCCGCACTGGAGCTGGGCATCGACATCTCCGGACTGGACGCCGTACTCGTGGCGGGCTGGCCGGGTACCCGCGCCTCCTTCATGCAGCGCGTGGGCCGCGCAGGTCGAAGCGGTCAGGACGCGCTCGCCGTGCTCATTGCCGACGACAACCCACTCGACACCTACCTGGTGCACCACCCGGAGGCGATTTTCGGGCAGGAGGTTGAGGCAACCGTATTCGACCCGACGAACCCGTATGTGCTCTCACCGCAGCTGTGCGCCGCAGCGCAGGAGGCACCCATCCGCGCCGAAGAACTGAGCCTCTTCGGGCCGCATACCGCTGCCCTGCTGGATCGGCTGGTGCAGCAGGGGTACCTGCGTCGCCGCCCGGACGGCTGGTACTGGACGCACGCCGAATCAGCCGCCGACCTGGTCGATATCCGCGGCACCGGCGGCGGACCCTACCAGCTCATCGACGCCGAAGACGGCACCCTGGTTGGCACCATGGACGCCGCGCACGCCATGAGCCAGGGGCACCCGGGCGCAATCTACATTCATCAGAGCGCGCAGTACGTGGTCGAGTCCCTCAGCGAGGGCGAGCGCGTGATTCTGCTCAGCCGCGTCTACCCGGACTACTACACGCGCGCCGTTGAGAGCACCGAGGTGCGTATTCTGGCGGAGCGTGCGCGGGTTAGTTACGGTGCGCAAAACGCTGTTGGGGAAGCGGTTCCCGGCGAGACTGCTCCCGGTGTAACTGCTCCCGCCGAGTCTGCTCCTGGCGAGCCTGTTCCCGGAATCTCTATGCCCGAAATCGACGCGCAGCAGCTCGCTCCGCTCACCATGCACCGCGGGCAGGTTCAGGTCACCGACCAGGTCACCGGCTACCGGCGCTTCTCCGTCTACGGCGGCGAATACCTGGGCGAAGAGGCGCAACCCATGCCGCCGGAAGTGCTCATGACCGAGGCGGTCTGGTTCACCTTCGAGCCCAGCTACCTGTTCGGCGCGGGCGTGACCGAAGAGGACGGCCCCGGCACCCTGCACGCCGCCGAGCACGCCGCCATCGGGCTGCTGCCGCTCATCGCCACCAGCGACCGCTGGGACTTGGGCGGGCTCTCCACGCTGCTTCACGTGGACACCGGCAGGCCCACCATTTTCGTCTACGACGCCGCACCCGGCGGCGCGGGCATTAGCGAGCGCGGCTTCAACGCGGTTGCGCAGTGGCTGAGCGCCACCCTCGAAGCCATCGAAAGCTGCGGATGCGACAACGGCTGCCCCTCCTGCGTGCACTCACCCAAATGCGGCAACCGCAACGAGCCGCTCAGCAAGCACGGCGCGCGGGCACTACTGCAGGTAATGCTGCGGAGCATGGCGGAGGCGTAGAACGCGCTGGGGTGCGGGGCGTGCTGGGATGACAACTCCCAATGAGGGCAAGTAACCTAGTCGGCGGGTTTTTCTGGCTCGTCTGGGTTTTCCGGCTCGGGAGGATCGGATACCGAGTCCTGCCCAGCTTCCAGCTCCTCCTCCAGCTCGGCGACCTCATCGGGGCTCAGCTCCTCCGCGTTGCCCGCCGCGTCATGCTCTTCTTCGGCGTACTCTTCTTCGGGGTGTTCAGCCCCGGCGCGGGCACGCACCCTCGCCGGGCCCAGCATCCCCATGGGCCCTGCGACGGGGACGGCGACCGTCACCTCCACCGTTTCAGGTCGATCCGGAAACGTGCAAGATTCCAGCTGCGCGCCGTGGAGTTTGGCAAGATCAGCCGCGACCGCGCACGGGTCGCCCTCGGTGAGCCCACGGTAGGCATCCGCCGCCGCGAGGGCACTCAAATCGGCGGCTACGGAAGCCCTGCGGTTCGCGGACACCACCCCGATGAGCCCGGCAATCACCACGGTCACCACCAGCAGCGCGGCAATAATGGTGAGGGCGAGGACGGTACCGCTACCCTCTTCGGGGCGTCGATTCTTGGAGGTTGCTTTCGGGGCGGGGCACATAGCGGCTCTATTCACCCCCATGCCCCGCACCGTTTTCAGCATCGTTTTCGCCGCCGCCTTCAACGCGGGCGTGGGCATCCGCCCGTAGCACCCAGCCGGTTGCCGAGCCGATCACACCGGGGGCGGGGCGGCTCACCCGCACGTGCACTTGCCGGGCGCGCCCCGCCTCTGTCACGGCTACATCATCAGGAGAAACGGAAATCTGCACGCTCTGCGCCGGGTCGATGCGGCTGACGGCGGAGCGAATCTGCGCCTCAGAATCTCCGCGGGCGGCGGCTCGTGCGGCCGTTCGCGCAGACTCCTCCACTTTGAGTTGCGCAACCCCCGTGGAGGCGGCACCCAGGCAGAGGGCGAGCACCACCGTCACGGCGGGTAGGGCCACCGCAAATTCGGCGGTAATCATACCCTCTTCTGCTGGGCTCTTGCGCGGGGTTGAGGGTGCCGGTTCCGCCCCGACTTTTCCTGCGAGACGAGCGCACCGCAAAGCACCCAAATTCACATGAGCGTTCATTCTTTATTCCTCCTTTCTGACTTGATTTTCCAGGGCTTCCAATACCTAGAACCAAACCCTACGCGGGTTCACCAAAGGTTCTAGAGCAGCCCCGTATTGCCCGCAATCGACAGGGCGTTACGCACAATATCCAGGAGCATGGAACGCACCTCATCCGACTTGAGAATCAGCACCAGCAGGCCCGCGAAACCGACCGCCGCGAGCATCACAATGCCGTACTCCGCGGTGGAGGCGCCCTCCTCCGGGTCACCCGCGGGGGCGTAGTCTTCGAGCGCCTTTTCGTGCCCCTCAGCGGGTACATATTCGGTGCAGCCGGGCGCGTGCTCACCCAGGCTGCGGCAGGTGGCGCCGCATTCGTCCAGGGTGCAGCCCTCGGCGAGCGCGCGGGCAATGGTCAGCGCCTGCTCGGGGCTCAGACGGTCCGTGTTCATATCAATCTCCATTTCGTGAGGGTCAATCCTGGGGCCGGCATGCTTCTGCTCAGCGCAGGCGGAAAGTTCAGCGTCACTGAAGAGCTCGGTATCGCTGAAAAGCTCGGGGCATTCTTCACGCAGCTGCTTCATGGTGGTTGCGATGGCAACGGACAGCGGCACGGGGCCCAGAATGGTCTGCGTTTCAGCGCCCTGCACGGCACCGAGCGCGGCGGGCTGAATTTCGCTCGGAATGCCACCCGGAGCACCGACCGGGGCGTTGCCCGGAGCGCCGACAGCGTGCAGGTCGTGGCGGATTGCTTCGCAGAGGGTGTTCGTCATTGGTTTTCCTTTCGTTGTGCCCTGAACATTCGGGGCGGAGTGGGTGCTCGTCTGCGTTCTTGGCAGATGGGCGAAGGTCTAAACTTTTCAGCATTTCGGCTTGTCGACAGTGCTTATGGGCTTGGTTCTCTAGCCGGTCAGCGTGGGTAGTAGCGAAATGAGGATGGGCACAATGCCCAGGCAAATAAAGGCGGGTAGCGAGCACAACCCGAGGGGTACTACGAGCGCTACGGAGAGCTTTCCGGCGGCGCGTTCTGCCGCGCGGCGTTCGCTGAGGCGGTGCGCATCGGCGAGGGAGAGCAGTAGCGCCGTGCTGGGTGCGCCGCCCGTGTAGGCGGGGGCGAGTGCATCCCGCAGCTCACCGAAGGTTCCCGCCGCAGACCCCGACCAGGCACTCCCCCAGCCGCTGCCCATCTGTAGGCGCTGGCAGACCGTGTGCAACGGTCGGCTGTTAAGCGCCTCGGCGAGGGTGCCCAGTGCAGCGAGCGGTGCGAGCCCGGCTCTCAACTGCGCGGCGAGTAGTTCCAGCACGAGGGCGGTATCAACGGGCGGCATATTCGAGGTTTGTTCAGCTCCATTACTTGCCGCGCTCTCCACCTCTGCCCGATGCACGAGCGCGGCGGTCCAGCGGCGCCCGGCGAAGGCGAGCCCCAGTCCGAGCAAACCGGTAAGCGCTCCGAGAACGGATCCGGTCAGCACACCCACGGGGTCACTTCCCATGAGCACCCCCAAGCCGAGGCCGAGCAACGGTAGCCAGGAGAGGATCCTGCCGGTGGCGCGTGGTGCGGCGAGGGCGCTCTGCCTGCCCAGGAGCGCGTCGATGCGTTCTTCGGCGTGTTCGGCGGCGCGTTCCAGGCTCGTGGCGAGCGGCGCACCGGCGCTCTCGCTCATACGCAGGCTCAGTTGCAGGTCGTGCAGGCGCTCGCGGCTGTGCGGGCGCATCCGGGTACTGTTTTCGAGTAGCTGCGCGCAGGCGAGGTGCGCGGGGGCACCCCAGGAGGTGACCGTGGCGAGCGCCTGCGTGAAGCGGCGGATATCTTCGGCGCACCGCTTGTGTCCGTACTCTTCGGAAAGGGGCGAAAGGCCTCGTGCCCCTCGGTGGCGTGTGCTTTTCCGAGAGCTATTCTTTGCGCGCGGTTTCCCCGTACTCGGCACCAGCTCGTTCTCCCCGAGCTGCCCGAACTCACCGAGCTGCCCGGAGCCCGGGTCGGCGTGCACCGCCTCCTGCAGGGGGATACCGGCGCGTAGGTTCAGGGCGAGGGTGCGTAGCATGAGCGGCCACATGCGCATTTCCTCGGCGCTGGCTGCTCCGGCGATGCGCCCAGCTAGACGCTCAGCCCAGCGTTCGCGAAGGCTTCCGTTGCTCTTCTCGTTCTGCTGCATTACTTCCTCCTTTCACGTTTTCTGCTTCCCCATTTCGGGGTGGCTAGTACCCAACTTCAGAGCCAGTAGAAATACGCCTGACCTGCAGGTACTCTTCACTCCCCTGTGTGGCGGGGTGCAGACTGTAGATACCCTCGATGCGGCGGCGACCATCCCGGTGTTCCAGGTGGATAATGCGTTCAAAAGCCGTCGCCGTATGTAGAGCAACCGTTCTACTATCCAGTCCGGCGAGCGCACCCAGGGCACACAAACGCAGGGGCACCGCCTGCGCGCTATTGGCGTGCAGGGTCGTTCCGGCGCCACGGTGGCCGGTGTTCATAGCGGTCAGCAGGTGCACCACCTCCGCGCCGCGGCACTCACCGACCACGAGCCGATCCGGGCCCATGCGCAGCGCCTGCACAATGAGCTCACCCAGCCCGATTTCGCCAGCGCCTTCGGAGTTGGCAGCACGGGTTTTGAGGGCAATAACCTGCTCATGCTGTGGCGCGAGTTCCGGGGTGTCTTCGAGCAAAATAAGGCGCTCCTGCGGCGTACACAGCCCCAGCAGGGCGTTGAGCAGGGTGGTTTTGCCGGTGCCGGTGCCCCCGCTAATGAGGAATCCGCGGCGTTCAGCAATCATGCTGCGCAGGTAGGCGGCGGTCGCCTCGTCACACAGCCCGTCGGCCTGCAGCTGCCCCAGGGTGGGGCGCTCGCGGGCGGGTAGGCGCACGGAGAGCCGGGTGCGTTCGCTCAGCGGCGGGATAATCGCGTGGATGCGCCTGCCGTGCTCGTCGCTAATGTCAGCCGCCGGATGCGCGGCATCCAGCTGCCCACCGTACCTGCGGATGAGCCGTTCGGCAAGGTCACGCACGCGCCGCTCATTGCCGAGGCTCAGCGCCACGGGGCGGGTGGTTCCGTTGATGCCCACCCAGATATCGCAGGGCGAGTTCACGTAGATATCGGTGATGGTTCCGGCGCGTTGCCCCTCGTCAAGGAGCAGATCGAGGGCGCCGAGGCCGTAGAGTTCCGCGGCGAGGTAGCGCAGCGCGGTCTGCCGGTTGACGGGCACGTATTCCACGCTGGGGTAGCTCCAGGAGGTGGGCGCGGGTTGCACCGTTTTGGTGCGGAATTTTCGGGGCTTCGTCACACTAGTTCCCTCTGCGCCCGTTCCTTCTGCGTTCGTGTTCCCCAGGTGTCCGCCGTCGATGGCGCAGATTGCCTCATCCACGGCGTTTTCGAGAATCTCGCGGAGGGGCTGGGATTCTTGGAGTAACCCACCGCCCGCGGCGCTCACAGCGTTTGCACCGCCCGCAACAGTTGCGCCACCTGCGGGCGGCCGTTCCCCTGCTTTCTCGACCGTCTTCTCGAGCCCGGCGCTGAATCCGTTACTGGGTCCGGCCCTGAACCCGCCGCTAAAACCGCCCAGGGCGATAGCGCTCATCTGCGGCGATCGCAGAATCAGCTCGCGGGCGTGCAGGGCGACGGCGCGGGCGCGATAGTCTTCGGGAATGAGCAGGGCGGGCAGTGAGTGCGCGCGGGTATCCGGCGCATACGTGGTTGGACTCTGCGCAGTGCGGGTCGGGTAGCCGTTAGGGTTGGCGGTGTTGCTCGTCATGGCTCTAGGAGAGCATTGCGCCCGCCCCGAATTTTTAAGAGAATGAGCATTCTGTGGATAACCCCGCCCGCACCCCGAAATATCCACGATGCACGCACCTCAAACGAACAAAACGCACGCATCCGGCGCTTTTATGACAAACCGCGACGCGTTCACCCCGCCGTACTTTTCGCACGCGCCCCGACCCCACCCCTTCCATAAACCGCCCGCCCGCGACCGCAAACCACGCGCCTTCGCACCCGGTCACCGATAATGGAAGAATGTACGTTCTGCTCAGTCCTGCCACCGGCGCGGGTATTACCGCCCAGACCGGCACCCCCGCGCACCCGGTCACGTCGGCTATTGCTGCGGGTGCGTCCCCGCGCGGTGCTCAGCCGGTGACCTCGTGGGGTGCTTTTCATTTTTCGGCGCCGACCGCTGAGCAGTTGCAGGACCCGACCTTTATTCCGCGGATTACGCGCGCGGATCGGGTGAGCGCGGCGAATCTTCCGGCGTATGTGCGAGAGGTGGAGCGGCAGGCGGCAGATTCGGCGCAGGCGCGTTTTCCCCGCTGGATTTGGGCTGATACCCGCCACGTTGACCCGCTGCTTCTGCGCCGCGGGGTGCGGGTGCATCTGTGCCATGATTTGCGTCTGGTGCAGCGGATTTTGGTGACTGCGTCTACGCATCCGAGTGGTTTTGTGGAGTATAGCCCGGTGCTGGATCTGTCTGATGTGCGTGAGGCGGTGGAGCCTCAGGGGTATCTGCCGGTGGCGCGGCAGATTCAGGGCCAGGAGGAGCTGTTCGGCACTGATTTTTTGAGTGCGCCCGCGACCTCTTCCGCCGCACCCGCCGATTCCTCTGCAGATTCCTCCTCGGATTTCCTGGAGGCGGCGCCTCATGAGCCTTTTGCCCCGCAGTTGGCGGCGGGCCCGGTGACTCTGCTGCCGGAGCATCCGGTGGTGCGTGTGCTGATGCGTGAGTGGTTGGCGCAGGCGCGCGCTATTAGCGCGTCAAGGCACCCGGAGCGGCTGCGTCTTTTGGCGGCGGCTGAGTCTGCCGGTGCGTTGGTGGCGGCTGAGATTGGTTATTACGGCATCCCGTTTAATGTGCAGGCGCATCATGAGCATCTGTGCGAGTTGTTGGGTCCGCGGCCGGTGCCTGGGGAGCGTCCGCAGAAGATGCAGGAGTTGGCGGAGCAGATTCAGCGCATGCTGTTTATGCCGTCGTTGAACCCGGATTCGCCGCAGGATCTTTTGCGTGCTTTGCAGTCTGCGGGGGTTTCGGTGAAGTCTACGCGTTCGTGGGAGTTGAAGAGTTGGGCGGATGCGATTCCGGCTCAAAGGGAGAAGCGTTGGGCGCTGATTGACCCGATTTTGCGCTATAAGAAGCTGTACCGTATTTGGACTGCTAACGGCTGGACGTGGGCTGATACGTGGGTTTCTGAGGGTGCGTTCCGCCCGCATCTTGAGGTGGGTGGCGCCGCGACCGGGCGTTGGGGCGCTTCCGGCGGTGGTGCGTTGCAGCTTCCGGCGGAGATTCGTCAGGCGGTGCAGGCGCCGGAGGGTCAGGTGCTGACGGTGACGGATGGCTCGCAGATTGAGCCGCGTATTCTGGCGGCGTTGAGCCGTGATGAGGTGCTCGCTTCGGCGGGTCGTGGCGCTGACCTGTATGCGGGTATTGCCGAGCTGGCGCGCATGAAGGGTGTGGGTTTGACGGAACGTTCCCACGCGAAGGTGGGCATGCTGGCGATTATGTATGGCGGCCGCAGCGGTGAGATTGGTGCCCTGTTGCCGCATGTGGCGGCGCTTTTTCCGCAGGCGATGGACTTTACGGAGCGTGCCGCGCGCATTGGTGAGGCAGGCGGGCAGGTGACGACTTTTTTGGGTCGTACGTCCCCGCCGGTGGATGAGCGTTTCCGTGAGATTGTGGCTGATCGGTCTTCGCCGGCGGCTGAGTCGCGTGCGGTGTCGACTGCGCGTGCACACGGGCGTATGACTCGCAATTTTATTGTGCAGGGTACGGCAGCTGAGTGGGCTCTGTGTTGGATGGGCGCGGTGCGTTCTCGCCTGTTGTCGGAGCGAATTTTTGGTATGCCGATGCGCACCCACATTGTGTATTTTTTGCACGATGAGCTTCTGCTGTGCGGCCCCGAGCTGGAGGCGGATCGCGTGGAGCGTATTGTGCGTGAGGGCGCTGCGGAGGCGGCGCGTCTGCTGTTCGGTCGGGTGCCGGTTGATTTTCCGGTGTCGGTGGCGCGGGTGCGCAACTACGCAGATGGTAAATAATCTGCGGTAAATAATCAGCTGCGCATAAGCGGCACCGTGCAATAAAAAAATAGGGGCGGCAGGTAACTTCATTCAAGTTACCTACCGCCCCTATCTGCGCACTATTCTGCTCCCTATATCCGCTGGTCAGGCGTTTATTCTGCGATAAGCTTTACTCCTCGTAGCCGGGTGCCGGGCGCATCTTTTTTGTATCCCAGGGCACGGTCCAGCCAAGCGAGTCGAAGATCCGGTCCAGCAGAATCGCGGTGAATCCCCACACCGTGAATTCTTCGCCGCCGGGCATACGCACCTCGAAGGCGGGGGTGCGGTGTGAGGTGCGGCCGCGTTTGACGTAGGCGGTGTGCCGGTTGGCGGGGTTGAGCAGGTCGCGCACGGGCACGCGGGCGATGAGCGCGGACTCGTTGTGGTCGACGACTTCGACGGGCACGGGGCTGTTCCACCAGCCGATGACGGGGGTGACCATGAAGTTGCTGATGGGTAGCGGCAGGGTGTGCAGCTGGCCGAGGATCTGCACGCCGGCGGGGTCGAGCCCGGTTTCTTCGACCGCCTCGCGCAGGGCGGCGATGTGGGCGACGGGTTCGCCGGTGGTTTCGGCGAGCGCGTAGTCTTCGGGGTCGATTTTGCCGCCGGGGAAGGCGGGCTGACCGGCGTGTGAGCGCAGGGTTGCGGCACGTACGAGGAGCAGTACATCCAGGTCGGCGCTGACGTTTTCGGGGCAGCCGTCAAATTCGCCAGTGGAGGGCGAGTTGTCGAGCACGCCGAAGAGGATCAGCACGGCGGCTTCTTTGCTGAGGGGGCTGGCGGGTGCGCTGCGCAGTAGGGCTTGGACGTCGAATTCCACGCCGCCCTCTGCGAGAGCCGCCAGTGCCTGCTGGGCGGGGTGCTGTGCATCCTGCCCCGCCGGTTCGGGTTGCACCTGTTCGGATTGCACCTGTTCGGGTTGTACCGACTGCTCGGGTGCGCTCATCTGTGTACCTCTCTTCTGCGCAGGCTTCATTCCGGTTCAGTCACCGTTAGGCGCTGAGCGGGTAGCCTTCTGCCATGAGTTCGCGGCGGGTTGCGCCCTGCAGGAATCGCAGGTGCAGGTCTTCTCGGCCGGGTGCCATTTCGTATTTCATGAGTTTACGTGCTGCTTGTTCGTTCGTCTCCCCGGCGCCATAGGACGGGCAGAGGTCGGCGACGGGGCATACGCCGCAGGCGGGCTTTTTGGCGTGGCAGATGCGGCGGCCGTGGTAGACCATACGGTGTGAGAAGAGCGTCCAGTCTTTGCGTTCGATGAGTTTGGCGACGTCTTTTTCGACCGTCTCGGGGGCGTCTGCGGTGGTGAATCCCATGCGGCGGGCGAGGCGGCCGAAGTGGGTGTCTACGGTCAGTCCGGGCACGTCGAAGGCGTTTCCGAGGACTACGTTCGCGGTTTTGCGGCCGACTCCGGCGAGTTCTACGAGCTCTTCGAGGGTTGAGGGGACCTGCCCGTTGTGGCGTTCGACGAGCTGCTGGGAGAGGGTGACGATGGAGCGTGCCTTGGCGCGGTAGAAGCCGAGGGACTGAATGTAGGGTTCGACTTCTTCGGGGCGTGCGGAGGCGAGCGCGGCAGCGTCGGGGTAGCGTGCGAAGAGCGCACCGGTGACGGAGTTGACGCGCACGTCGGTAGTTTGCGCCGAGAGCACGGTGGCGATGAGCAGCTCGAAGGGGTTGTCGAAGTCGAGTTCTGCGACGGCGTAGGGGTAGGTTTCGCCGAGGATGCGGTTAATCTTACGGGCGCGGCGCACGGTGGCGAGGTGGCTTTCGGGTGCGCGTGCCTTGAGGCGGCGGGCTGCGGCGGCTGCCTTGAATTCGGGGACGAAGCGAATCTGCAGGAGCGATTCGTTGTTCTGTGCCGCGGTGTTCTCTACTTCGGTGCGGGTGGCGTTCTCGGTCATAGCGCGAGGTTACCGGGCTTTGGGTGTGTGCGGTAGCGAGGTTCACCGTACTTGGCGCGCGGCGTTTCTCTCCCCTGTTTCTTTCCCCTCCCCGTCATTTTCTGGGCAGTTCGCGTCGGCTCCTGCTGTGCGGGCGTTCGCTGTGCCACACTGGTTTTATGTCAGATACGATTTTTGTGCTTAATGGACCGAATTTGAACCTGCTTGGGCAGCGCCGCCCCGAGGTGTACGGCTACACCACTCTGCACGATATTGAGCGTATGGTGCGTGAGCGCGCAGCGGATCATGGTTTTGATGTTGAGTTTATGCAGTCGAATCATGAGGGTGCGCTGGTGGATGAGATTCAGCGTGCTCGTACTCGTGGCGCGGCGATTATTATCAACCCGGCGGCGTACACGCACACGTCGGTGGCGCTGCACGATGCGCTGGAGGCGGCTGAGCTTCCGGTGGTTGAGGTGCACCTGTCGAATGTGCATCGTCGCGAGGAGTTCCGTCATCATTCGTTTGTATCCCCGCAGGCTACTGCGGTGATTGCTGGCGCGGGTGCGTACGGCTACGTCATGGCGGTTGATTTCCTAGCGCAGCACCTCGCGGAATAGCAGCGCAGCACCTCGCTGAATAACCCAGTGCACCATCTGGCGGAATAGCCCCGCCTACCCCCCCTTGTTAAACAGTTCAGGCTCCCGTTCCTCGTGTGAGGGCGGGAGCCTGAACTTTTATCGCTATTTAGCGGCTAGTTACTTGCGGCAGGTGCCGGTGGAGACTGCGGCGGTGTTGTCGCCGCCTTCGGCTAGTGCCTGCTTGAGGGTGCTTGCGGTGATGGCGTAGCCGGTCTGGCCGGTGGTTGCCCTACCGAAGATCACGCCGATCACGTTGCCGTTTTCGTCGAGGACGGGGCCGCCGGAGTTGCCGTGCTGCACGTCGGCTGCCAGCTGGTAGACCTGGCGCATGGCGTTGGCTCGGCCGGTATCGGCGTCGATGGTCTGGGTGTTGCCGATGCCCTGCACGGTCGCGGGCAGTGCCTTGAACGGGCCGCCCTTGGGGTAGCCCATGAAGGTTACGAGGCTACCTGCGGTGGCGTTGGAGCCGATGTTCAGCGGTGCGAGCGGCAGCTTGGGAACGCTGATGAAGGCGAGGTCCTGTTCGGTGTCCATGTAGACGACGGTGCCGGGCCAGGTGCGGCCGCGGGAGTCCTGCACGACCGGGGAGGTCACGCCGGCGACCACGTGGGCGTTGGTGACGACCAGTCCGTTATCCGCCACGAATCCGGAGCCAGTGGAGGTGTAGCCGCACTGCTCTGCGGCGCCCAGGATCTCGACCACGGAGGCTGCCGCCTGGTCCAGTGCCGCGGATTCTACGGTCTGGGTGGGGGCGCTGGTTTCGGGGGCGATGAGCTGGCTGACTTCCGGAATGGTTCCGAAGGCGAGCACGTCATTGCGTACCGTGTTGATGCGGTCCTTGACGACCTCGGGGGTGGAGGCGACCATCCAGGAGAGAGTCTTGGATTCGCTGAGCGCGGTGTTGAGCTGCGGGATGGGTACGGTGCGCATGGAGATGGTCAGCACGACCATGACCAGGGCGCAGGCGGCAAGGTTCAGCACACCGCCGAAGAAGCGCTCAATGCCCTTGAGCGGGGTGATGTCGGTGACGCGGCGAATGGTGCGTCCGGCAATGAGGCCGAGCCACTGTCCGATGGTCAGGCAGATGATGAGCACACCGACGGCGGTAATGAGGCTCCACTGCGACCCCACGGAGGCGACGGCGAGGGGCACGAGCCAGGCTGCGGCGCAGACGCCCAGGCCCAGACCGAGGAAGGTTCCGAGGGTGGTGAAGAATCCGCTGCGGACTCCGGCGAGGAAGTAGAGCAGCAGGATGATGGGGATAGCAATATCAAGCAGGTTGATGCCGGTCGTCACGACTAATTGCCTCCTTGGTGGGTAGAAGTGGTCACGGTGTGCCCATGTGATTGGTGCGGGCTGTGCCCGATGAGTGTGGTGGCACGCTGTACCCTGCGGCGGGCGTGACGGGCGGTTCCGGGGTTGTTGAGACCGGGTTTCTGCCTCGTCGCATCGTACCGCGTGTGGAGGCGGGTGCCTCCTTGTCATGAGGGTGTCTGCGTGCTTGGTACCGAAAAAAGTACACACCTGAATGCCTGATATTAGGTGCTGAACCTGTGGGTAAGCTTTGAATTTTCTCGGAAGAAATAACTTTTGCTGTAAAGCTCGCCCTATCGGAATGCATAAAGCGCTTTTTTAGGGTACGCTCATATCAGTTGAATATGTCACACTAGCTTGAGCCTTCTCACATTTCAGATGTTGAGACGCATGGCACCGGTTCGGGCTCACTCACTGAACATTTACGAGTTTCGGCTCATCACCTCATATCTAGGAGAACTTTATGGATCTCGAGATCCTCCGTCGTACCCCTCTCTTTGCTAACCTCGACGACGCAGCTTTCGCTCTGCTGACCGATGACATTCAGGAGATTGACCTCTCCCGCAACGCTGTCCTTTTCTACGAGGGTGACCAGGACGACCAGCTCTTCGCTGTGCTCTCCGGTAAGGTCAAGCTGGGCCGTACCGCCGCTGACGGCCGCGAGAACATGGTCGCGATTATGGGTCCCGGTGATGTTTTCGGCGAGATGGCTCTCTTCGACCCCTCGCCCCGTTCGACCAACGCTGTGGCTGTTTCTGAGACCCGCTTGGCTGCCATTAAGCACGAGTCCTTCAAGCGCGCACAGCAGCTGGATCCTTCGATCTCCGATCAGGTTATTAAGACTCTGGCTCGCCGCCTGCGCCACGCTAACGAGGCACTGGCTGATTTGGTCTTCTCCGACGTTCCCGGCCGCCTCGCTAAGGCGTTGCTGGACCTGGCTGACCGCTTCGGCCGCCCCGCAACCGACGGTGTGCTCGTTGCTCACGAGCTGACTCAGGAAGAGCTGGCACAGCTGGTTGGCGCATCCCGCGAGACCGTGAACAAGGCACTTGCCGAGTTCGTTTCTCGCGGCTGGATTCGCTTGGAGGCACGCGCAGTTGTCATTCTGGACCTGCCCCGCCTGCGCCAGCGTTCTCGCTAAGGTCTCTTTGAGTTAGGGCATTCTAGGATGCCCTCACTGAAAGACGCACAGCTTAAATAGATCAGGAGCCGTTTCCCTCTGCATGGGGAAACGGCTCCTGATTTCTTTAACGCTTCATCGTACGAGCGAGCGGCTGCACTACCCTCTTAGAGCGCACCCATCACGCCGGTGTAGATGGAACCGGTGGTAGCCGGAACCACCTCGGTGAAGGAGAGCATGCACGCACCGTTGTGAGTGACGAGCACGGGCTTCTTCACCTCAATATTGCGGCGCTTGGACAGCCAGGCTACGGAAGTCTGGGCCTTTGCCAGGGATTCGAGCAGGCACATCACGCCGGGGGTGATGAGCTGGTCGAGGGTACGGCCCACAGTGTTGGGCTGGCCGATGCGGTCGCCCAGTTCACTGGTGTCCTTGGCTTCGAGCAGTTCACGCACGTTCAGCCAGTCACCCCACACGCCCTTACCGAGCAGCAGCTTCGGGTCCTGACCGACGGGCAACGCCGTGGTGAAGTAGGCGATATCGTAGCGCTTGAGGAAGAAGTCCGGCGACTGCCAACGCGCGACCGGGCGCAACAGGTCGGCGCGCACGCTCAGACCACTGGAGGTCAAGAAGTTAGAGAAGCTCTTGTCCTGCTCGGCAACCGCTTCACGCCACGCCATGAGCTCGGGGGTGCTGGAGCGTTCCACCACGTCCTGATCGTCCTCGCCAGCGAGCAGAATGCCGGTCTCTTCGAAGGACTCACGCACGGCAGCCATGACGCTGCGGCGTGCCTGAGTTACGTCAGAGAAGTGGAACTGCTCTTCCCAGTATTCGGCACCGGGGCCGACCCAGGATGCAGACTCATCATCACCGGGAAGAGCCGTACCACCGGGGAAAGCCACCACACCCAGCGGAGAGGTGCCGGGGCGGTAGGTCAGAATCGTTTCGAGGCCGTTGTCACCATCGCGCACAAAAATGACGGATGCCGCCTGGCGCATCGTGCAACCGGTCGCACCTTCGTTACCGCCTTCACGCCAACTTTCGGCGGCGGTGCGCATGAACTCGGGAATAGTGTAGAGACGCTGGATGCAGGAGGTTCGCGGGTTAGCCGCAGACTGGCGGCCGGTAAACATGCGGGGGCGCTCCACGCCTTCAGCCGGGGTGGGGGTGCCGAAGCGGCGTTCCTGCACCGGCTGGGGTAGAGTCTTGATATCCTGCGATTCGCCGGATCCGTGACCGTCGATACCGTTCACCGTCTTTTGGGTGCCACTTTGTGCTGCCCGCTGAGCCTGGGCAGCACGAATAGCAGACAGCGGCAGCGCGCCGGTGTACAGATTAGACATATTCAACAATGATCTCGACCTCTACGGGCGAGTCCAGGGGAAGAACGGGAACACCCACGGCGGAGCGGGCATGCTGGCCTGCCTCGCCGAAGATTTCGCCGAGCAGTTCGGAGGCGCCGTTAATGACGGCGGGCTGAGCGGTGAAGTTCACCTCGGATGCCACGAAGCCAACAACCTTCACGACGCGCTGCACGCGGTCCAGGTCGCCGATGACGGACTTGACCGCTGCCAGGGCGTTGAGCAGGCTGATACCCGCGTACTTCTTCGCATTTTCGGGGGTCACGGAGCCTTCAGCGCCGGAGTCGGAAACCTTACCGGTTTCGGGCAGGGCGCCGTCAACGAAGGGCAGCTGACCGGAGGTGTACACGTAGGAGCCGGAGGTAACAGCCGGAACGTAGGCTGCAACGGGGGCGGGTGCTACGGGCAGTTCGTAACCGAGTTCGCGGATACGTGCTTCAATACGGGATTCAGTCATGATTACTCCAGAAGGATGGCGGGTGCTGGCACCCAAACGGTGATAGGGGAAATGCCGTAAATCTAAACGCTACTGATATTCAGGTAGCTGTTAAACGGCTAACCGGCGGCCTTCCTCATCTATTCCCGCGCTCCCCTAGTTAATAGGAGGGCCGGGATAGCGAGGTGACCGCCGGGTACGCTGCTCTTAGTCAGCCTTCTCGCGCTTAAAGTAGGCGATGGGGTTGCCCTGAGTCGGAGCGACCATGTTCGACGCGGGGGTTGCGCCAGCAGGTGCGGATGCGCCGGGGAGAACGGTTACGAGCTCCCAGCCGTCTTCACCCCAGTTGTCGAGGATTGCCTTGGTCGTGTGGATCATCAGCGGTACAGTTGCGTATTCCCATTTCTTCATACCCTCTAGCCTATCGCCCGGTGTTCAATAAGTAAAAGGGATTCACTATGGTTTTGGTCAATGTCCGGCGCTTTTGGGGGCTTTATTCTCAGGGCTGAGGCGCCCACCTCCCTATGGGGTGGCGAGACGGACCTTCTCTCACAGCTTCATGGGATAAACTGAATGAATGGCTTCATCTAAGAAAACCCGTGCGCGTCGCCGCCCGGGAGATTTTTTGCAGTTCCTCGCGTTCAGCGTGATTGCCGGTTTCCTCGCGGCAATCATTGTCGTACCCCCTGCCGTGAGCTTGGGTATGGTCACGAACGCGTCGATGTCATGGTTCCAGGACCTTCCTGACGACATTGCCGATGGCATCTCCTCCCGTCCTTCTACTATTTACGCTGCTGACGGCAAGACCGAAATCGCGACCTTCTTCGAAGAGAACCGTGAACCGGTCAAGCTGGATCAGATTTCTCAGCACATGAAGAACGCTATCGTCTCGGTGGAGGACCGTGACTTCTACAACCACGGTGCTGTCTCCGCTATCGGTATTGGTCGTGCGTTCCTGAACAACATCATTAACTCCAACAGCGGCCGCCGTCAGGGTGCATCTACCCTGACCCAGCAGTACGTTAACAACCTCATTGTTGACTCCGCTGTGGCTCGCGGTGAGGACGCAACCGCAACCCTGAACGGTAACAAGACCTACGCCGCAAAGATTCGCGAGATGAAGCTTGCGATTTCTATGGAGCAGAACAAGTCCAAGGACGAAATCCTTGAAGGCTACCTGAACATCGTGAACCTCGGTGGTTCTAACTACGGTGTTGAGGCTGCTGCACAGTACTACTGGGGTATTTCCGCTAAGGACCTGAACGTGGCGCAGTCCGCGCTTCTTGCCGGTCTGGTGCAGGCACCTAACGTGTACGACCCGACCGTGAACCCCGAACTCGCCCGTGAACGCCGCGACATCGTTCTGGGCACCATGCTCCGCGACGGCAAGATTACCGATAAGGAATACAGCGACGCTATCGCCAGCGACATTAAGCTCAACGTCCACACCAAGTCCCAGGGTTGCTCCCTGGCAGGCGACAAGGCGTTCTTCTGCCGCTACGTGGTCAACTACCTGCTGCAGGATGAGTCCCTCGGCGCAACCGCTGAGCTGCGTAACACCGCCATCAAGCGTGGCGGCCTGAAGGTGATCACCACCCTGAACCCCGAGGCTCAGACCGCGGCAAAGCAGGCAGTTGACTCCACCCAGCCGGCAGCAACCAACTGGAACGACGTGAACTCCGCGCTGACCAGTGTTGAGCCCGGCACCGGCCGCGTCATCGCGATGGCACAGAACACCGAGCTCGGTAGCCCCGCTGACGCAAACGACCACTCCAAGACCGAGTACAACTACAACGTTGATAGCGCCTACGGTGGTACCCGCGGCTTCCAGCCCGGTTCAACGTTCAAGCCGATTATTCTGGCTCAGTGGCTCATCAGCGGCCGCGGCGCTAACGCTACCGTGAACGGTACCCAGCTGTTCTGGCCCACCAGCTTCGGCTGGAACGCCAAGTGCTACGACGGCGGTAAGTACTACTACACCGGTCAGCCGAACGGCTGGTCCTACAAGAACGCAGTCAACGGCGGTCTGACCTACGGTACCGCTGCGTACGGTATTCGCCAGTCGTTGAACTCGTACCTGTACGGCATGCTCTCCCAGATTGACCTGTGCGATGTGCACGACCTGTCCATCAAGATGCACGCCCTGGACGGTACCGGCGAACCGCTGCACAGCATCCCCGACCTGGGTACCAACATTGGTGGTACCAAGTACGGTATCTCCCCGCTGACCAGCGCATCCATGTACGCTATCTTCGCTTCTGAGGGTAAGTACTGCACCCCGCGCCCCATCGAGAAGATCACCAAGACCAACGGTGAAACCATGAAGGAATACCAGAACCAGTGTGAGCAGGTTCTGGATCCGGACATCGCGAACGGTGTCAGCTGGGTTCTGAAGGGCGTTATCCAGCCTGGCGGTTCCGCTTCTCAGCGCGGTATTGGTCTGCCGAACGGTTCGGCTGCGAAGACCGGTACGAACGATAACTCCTCCCAGACCTGGCAGGTTGGCTACACTCGTGGCCTGTCCACCGCGTCTTGGGTTGGTTCTAACAACCTCGGCTTCCGCTCCCTGAACGGTGTGGGCATTAACGGTCGAGTCCTCGAGTACGTCGATGGTGCAACCTACGCGGGTGCACAGTGGCAGTCGTTCATGAAGACGATAGCTCCGAAGTACAACACGAAGGACTTCACCACCCCCAGCGATAAGATTCTGTCGTACAGCTAGAATCACAGCTCATCAGCTGAAGCCTGAAAGGCGATTGATAATGTGTGAAAACGCAGTCAACGCCCGCGTCCCCGTGGCGGTCCCCGGCGCACGCGGCTCCTCCCCGCTCCTGAAGAAGGTAGCGGGGGCGGTAGCCGCCACTGCAGCCTTGGGGGCCGCCACGGCGGCGTATGGGCACTTTATTGAGCTGAATAATTTTCAGCTCCGCACCGAGTCCCTGCCGGTGTTGCCCGCCGGTAGCCCTGACTTTAGGATTCTGCATATTTCGGATATGCACATGATTCCGGGTCAGCAGAAGAAGATTGACTTCATGCACTCGCTGGCTGCACTGGAGCCAGATTTGGTGATGAATACGGGCGATAACCTTTCCCACGTGGACGGTATGGGCCCGCTACTGGAGGCGCTCAACCCGCTCATGGACTTCCCCGGCGTATTTGTGCCCGGCTCGAATTGCTATTTCGCGCCCGTCTTCAAGAACCCGGCACGCTACCTGTGGCAGCCGCGCACCCCGCAGATGATTGAGGAGGGCTCGCGTGTAGCACTGCCCATTGAGCGGATGCACGACGCCTTCGAGTCGCGCGGCTGGACGGGCCTGATTAACCGCTACGACACACTGAACCTCAAGGGTCTGCGTCTGGAGTTCTCCGGTGTGGATGACCCGCACCTGCGCTACGATGAGCACCCCGGCTTCGCTCCCGGCGCCTTCGATGAGGGTGAGGAGCCGAGCGTCCGTATCGGCGTGGCGCACGCCCCCTATATGCGTACCCTGCACCGCTTCGTGCAGGACGGTGCGCAGGCTATTTTTGCCGGTCATACGCACGGCGGTCAGGTCTGCCTGCCCGGCGGTCATGCCCTGGTCAGCAACTGCGATTTGCCGCCTTCGCGTGCGAAGGGTGTCAGTGAGCAGTCCGGTATTCCGGTTCAGGTTTCTGCCGGCTTGGGCACCTCTCGTTTTGCGCCGGTGCGTCTGTTCTGCCCGCCGGAGGCAATCCTGGTGACCCTCACGGCTCGCGATAAGGGTGAAGCCGACGCTTCGAAAGGTGGCCGCCGCTAATGTCTGAGGCTTCTACAGCACGCACGACTAAGCGCCGCCGTAACCCCTTCTTGGAGACGGCGAGCGAACCGACCCCCGACCCGATTGACTACGCGCACGGTCAGCGTGCCCCGCGCACCCTTGCCGCGTATGCGCGTCCGATTCGTGTGCGCTGGGGTGTGGGTCTGCTGGTGGCGTTCGGTGCCGGTGCCCTTGAGATTTCCATCCCGCAGGTACTGCAGATTATTGTGGATCATCTCTCGCAGAGCACCACCGAGAGCGCCATCTGGATTGCCGGAGGCCTGGTGCTTCTGCTGGGTATCGCGCATGCCTCCTTCATGTATTGGAGGCGCTGGCTGATTGTGGACCCGACCTCCACGATTGAGCTGTCCATGCGCATGAACTTTTTTGACCGCCTGCTCAGCGCCCCGCTTTCTCTGCTGGATCGTTGGCCCTCCGGTCAGTTGCTGACCCGCTCCATGAGCGATCTGGGGACGATTCGCCGTTGGTTGTCTTTCGGTATCGTTCAGATGCTGACTGTTGCGGTGATGTTCCTGGTCGGTGGCTTCTTCATGCTGCGTTCTTCGCCGTCTCTGGCGCTGGTGTTCGTGGTGACCGTGCCTATTCTGGTGCTGTCACTGGTGAACTTCACCCGCAAGTACTACCGCGCTTCACATGAGATTCAGCAGATGACGGGCGATCTCTCCACCCGCATTGAGGAGTCGGTGCGCGGCATCCGCGTGATTAAGGCGTTGGGCCGCTCCCCCGAGCAGATTCAGGAATATTCCGAGTCGGTGGATGCCCTGCAGGTGCGCGAGTACGGCAGGTCGATGCTGGTGGCTCGTGTTGCCCTGTACCAGGGCCTGATTGTGGGTGTCTCTACGGCGGTGGCGCTGGCTGTGGGCGCTTCGCAGGTTGCGGCGGGCACCTTGAGTCTGGGCGCTATGACCGCTTACTTTGCGGTGCAGACGACCGTGCTCAGCCACGTGACGCGCTCGACCGCGCTGATGTCTGCCTATTTGAGCTATAAGGTGGCGCTCGAACGCCACAACGAGGTCATGGACGAGCCCGGCTTTGAGGCCGTGCCGCTGGTTCGTGGCTCCGGGGCTGTGTCTGAGCCCGTGCATCCGCAGGGTGCTTCTGATTCGTCAACAGTAGCTGGAGTGTCTGCCGAGGGCGGCTCCGGGAAGGAAACTATGCAGTACCCCAGTGGTGGCGCAGTATCTGTCACTTTTGATCACGTTCAGTTCAGCTACGACGCAGTCGAGGCGCCGGCAACTGTTCCTGCAGAGGCTACCGGCGCAGGCTCTGATGTTGAGGCAAACTCTGAGGTGAAGGCACCCGAGGTTTCCGTGCTGAAGGACGTGAACTTCAAGGTCTTCCCGGGCGAGATTCTGGCGCTGGTCGGTGCAACCGGTAGCGGCAAGTCCACCGCGCTCTCGCTGGTTCCGCGTTTCTACGAGCCGACCTCCGGTTCCCTGCGTTTCGGCACCCGTGATACCGCCGACATGTCTATTGAGGAGGTGCGCGCCCAGACCGCGTTCGTCTTTGAGGAGGCGGTACTCTTCTCCGGCACGGTCCGTGAGAATGTGCTGATGGGCGTTGCCGAGCAGTACGAGCACGGCACCGAGGATGAGGACTACCCCGCCGCAGAAGAGCTGGAGGCGACCCTCCAGACCGCACTGCAGCTGGCTGCGTGCGATTTTGTGGCGGAGCTTCCGCAGGGTCTGGATACCGTCATTGGTGAGGAGGGTCTGAGCCTTTCGGGTGGTCAGCGTCAGCGTCTGTCGTTGGCGCGCGCTTTGGCGAAGCGCCCCTCCGTGCTGCTGCTGGATGACCCGTTCTCGGCGCTGGATGTGAACACCGAGGAGCGTATTATTACCGGTCTGCGTGAAGGCTTGGAGGGCCTGGGCGGCGCCACGACCCTGCTGACGGCGCACCGCCCCTCCACGGTGGCTCTGGCGGACCGTGTGCTGCTGATGGTTGATGGTGCTGTGGTCGCCGAGGGCACTCACGCTGAGCTGATGGACTCTTCGGAGCAGTACCGTCAGCTGATGACGATGGAGGAGGGCTAATGGCCCATCATCGTCCGGCGGAGCCGCGGGAGCAGATGAGCCCGCAAGAGCGCGCGGAGACCCGTGAACGCTCGATGGCTCTGCTGCGCCAGATGTTGCGCCCGCACCGTGGGGCGTTGGCTCTGTCGATTATTTCGGTGCTTTTGGTGTCGGGTTCCTCAGCGGTTGCGCCGATTCTGATTGCCCGCGTCCTGGATAGTTCCATTGAGCCGCTCAGGCAGGGTGATGCCTCTCCCCTGTTGACCCTGCTGGTGTTCTTTGTGGTGGCTACCGCGGTGACCGCGATCTTCTCATGGGTCAACGTGGCGTACACGGTGCGCGTGTCGCTGGGCGTGGTGGTGTACCTGCGTAAGCGGGTGTTCCGTCACGCGCAGTCGCTGAGCGTGTCGTTCCATGAGCGGTACACCTCGGGCAAGGTCATTTCGCGTCTGACCAGCGATATTGATACGGTCCGCAGCTTCTTGGACAGCGGCATCAGCCAGTTGGCGATTACCTTGCTGTCCATGGTGATTTCTGCGGTCGCTATTTTCCTTCTGGATTGGCGTATTGGTCTGTTCATGCTGGTCATGGGCGTGCCGATTTACTTCTTGACGCGCTGGTTCCAGAAGGCTGCGGTGCCGGTTTTCCGTACGATGCGTACCGAGTCTGCGCATTTGACGAGCCGTTTTGTGGAGACTTTTACGGGTATCCGCGCGGTGAAGGCGTTTGGTGCGGAGGCGCAGATGCGTTCTGAGTACGCTCAGGCGTCGGAGCGTTACCGCCTTGCGGTGATGGATTCCATTAAGATTTTCGGCGTCTACTCGCCCGTGCTGATGCTTTTGGGCAATGTGTTTATTGCCGGTGCGCTGGTGCTGGGTGGTTATGCGGTGCTGGGCGGCACCATGCAGATCGGTACCCTGCTGGCGCTGGTGATTTACGCGAACCGTGTGTTTGAGCCGGTCATGCAGCTCTCTGAGTTCTACAACATGTTCCAGTCGGCAATGTCCGCGCTGGAGAAGCTTTCGTCCTTCTTGGGTGAGGAGCCGGAGGTTGCTGAGCCGGAGCATCCGCATGAGCGGGCTGTAGAGCCTGCCTCTGAGTCTAGTGCTGCTGAGGGCGCGTCCGGCACGGTTCAGGGTGCTCTGGTGGAGCTGGATTCGGCGGTCTTTGGGTACACGTCGGATCGTCACGCGTTGAAGGAGACGACTCTGCGCATTGAGCCGGGTACGACCGCGGCGCTGGTGGGTGCTACGGGTGCCGGCAAGTCGACGATTGCTAAGCTGGTGGCTCGTTTCTACGATGTTTCAGCCGGTCAGGTGCGTATTGACGGCGTGGATGTTCGCCAGCTGGCAGATGCTCAGCTGCGCCGTGAGGTGCTCATGCTGACCCAGGAGGTGTTCCTGTTCTCCGCGTCGATTCTGGAGAATATCCGCATGGGTAACCCACAGGCGTCCGATGAGCAGGTGAAGGCTGCCGCGAAGGCGGTGGGTGCTGACGCGTTCATTGAGCGTCTGCGTGACGGCTACGAGTCACAGCTGGGCCGTGGCGGTATTACCCTGTCGGCGGGTCAGCGTCAGCTGGTGTCCTTTGCTCGTGTGTTCTTGGCGAATCCGCGGGTGCTAATTCTGGATGAGGCGACGGCTTCGCTGGACATTCCGAGTGAGCGTGCGGTGCAGGCGGCGCTGCGAACCGTGTTGGCGGGGCGTACGGCGCTGGTGATTGCGCATCGCCTCTCGACGGTTCTGAGCGCTGATCGTGTGCTGGTGATTCATGAGGGCTCCGTAATGGAGGATGGTTCCCCGCAGCAGCTGATTGCCTCCGGCGGTCGTTTTGCGGCGATGTACGCCTCCTGGGATGAGCTGAATCAGGTTCAGGAGGCTGAAGCCTAGAACCTTTATTTGCCACTCCCCGACCGGTGGCGTGCCGCTGTGTTGCGTTCTGAATTTTTTTGGGTTATCCTAGGTGAGTTGCCTACGGTATTCGCTGATAGGTCAACATCGGGATGTGGCGCAGCTTGGTAGCGCGCGTCGTTCGGGACGACGAGGTCGCAGGTTCAAATCCTGTCATCCCGACAGCTAGCCCCGGTCCACTGGACCGGGGCTTTGTCGTACCCGCAGTATTTCTGTTGCAGACTCCTAGGCAGATTCTGTTGCAGATGTTGAGCACATAGAGGCGACCCCCTCCCCGCGCAGAAACGCGGGCGAGGGGGTCGCTTTCGTATTGAGTTCAGATTCGGTTAGCCGCGCCCGGAGATGAGGGCGAGAATCGCCTCCAGGGGGCCGCGTCCGGCAATGGAGCGTGCCATGCGCGACCAGAGGGTGCAGAAACCCAGGGCGATAACAGCGCCGAGCAGTAGGAAGGCGCTCCAGTACACGGCGGTGCCCCAGCCTCCGGTGGCGACGTAGTGCTCGCCGACGGTGAATGCCTTGATGGTGGGTCCGGCGTAGATGATGATTCCGCTCAGCACAATGGAGGCGCTCAGCGACATCTGGCCCAGGCGGGCGATGGGGGTGAGCATTCCGGCCTGCGCGGAGAGCAGGCGCGCGCATTCTGCCCAGAAGTAGAGGGTTGCCGCCAGGTTCAGGGTCAGCAGCACCTGCGGGCTGTTGAGGAAGCCTAGCTCCGTGTAGGGGTTGAAGGTGCGGTAGACGGCGAGCGCCAGTACGGCGAGTACGACGGGGATTGCGAGCTTTGCCTGCAGGTTGTCGTAGAGGCGCACGAGCACAATGCCCAGGCACATGACCCAGATGAGCTGGGCGCTTTGGGCGTGGTTGACGCCGTGGCTCGCCAGGAAGGGCAACTGAACGGCGGTCCACGCATCAGCCTGGGCGGCTACGTCCATGAGGAGGGTGTAGGTCCAGGTGATGAAGGGGCTGGTCAACACCGCAAGCACTGCGACTGCCCACAGGGGCAGGTGCACGACAAATAGGGTCAGCAGGGTGAGTAGTGCCAGGTGCACGAGCATGTCGAAGGGCAGGGAGTAGGAGAAGCCCTGCACGGGTACGGTCACGCCGGCTAGCGGCAGGTAGGTGATGCCCTGCATGAGCGCCACGCCCAGCAGTAGTAGCGCGAGGAATCGTACGATGGTTCCGGCGAAGAGTTGCGGGAAGTTCGCGGTGCGTGCGTACCGCCAGGCGGCGGCACCGAGGATTGCGGCAAAGAGCGGTTCTGCCGGTACGAGAGTCTGCGGAATCCAGAACTTCCAGGAGACCGGGATCAATTGCAGCCAGTATCCGAAGGGGATGAGCAGGCTGAGCACGGCGAAGGCGCGGGCGAGGTCGAGCCCGAGGTCGCGTCGGGTGCCTCCGAGGGAGGCGGCGCGTGCCCCGCTGCTGACGGTGGGGATGGGTTGTGTGCGCCCTGCTGCCATGTCCTCGCTCCTTGTAGTGCCGTGTTTGAGAGTCTGTGCGCCCTGCCAGGGTGTGTGCCCTGCTAGGGGATGTGCGTTGCCAGGGTATTGCCTACCCGGTGGTGTGTGCCGGATGCGCTGGCATAGGTGTTAAGTGTAACGGTGGAAGCTGTGTCTGCTCGGGTGGTGGCGCGGAGGTTTTGCTCTCATACCGTGTCTCTGTCGGCTGCTGGCTGGAGCTTCTTGCCCTGTTGGTGATGTTCAAGTGTTGTTGCACGAGGTTAGGTGTGTACCATTGGTACGTTCTTAAAGGTGGGGCAATCCCGCGGGAGCATGATTTCGCTCCTTTTACTGTCCCAAACGCGCCCCACCTGCACACACCACGTTGAGGTTTTATGTTTTCGACTTTTTCCCCGCTTTTCTTGACGGATTTGGGGGCGTCTGGTGCTCTTCTTGCTTCGGGTACGACTCTGTCGGAAGGGTCGAGCCACGATAGCGGCCAGTTTGTGTCCATTTTCTGGATTACGTTGGTTGCGTTGCTGTCGCCGATTCTTTCGCGGCTGACGGGCAAGAAGATCCCTGATGTGGTTTTCCTGCTCATTTTTGGTCTGCTGATTGGCCCGAATATGCTCAACCTTGCCAGCAGTGAGGGCGGTATCCCGCTGCTGAAGGAGCTGGGCTTGGGTATGCTCTTTTTGATTGCGGGCTTTGAGATTAACGTGTCGTCGTTGCGTAGCCGTCAGGGTTATAGCGCTATTGCCACGTGGGTGGTGTGCTTTGCTCTGGGCATGACGGGTGCGGCGGTTATTACGTCGTTCTCGCATGAGCTGAATACGTATATTGCGGTGGGCGTGGCGTTGAGTTCCACGGCCTTGGGCACGCTATTGCCGATGTTGAAGTCTCACGGTGCTGCCGGTACGCCGGTGGGTAATGCGGTGCTGGTGCACGGTGCGGTGGGTGAGCTTCTGCCGATTTTCGCTATTTCGCTGCTGCTGTCTTCGCGTTCGCCGGGCATGGCGATCGTGGTGTTGCTGGCGTTTATGGTGGTGGCGGTGATTGTGGCGTTGATTCCGCATCGTCTGTTTGCGCATGTGCCGGGTCTGCGTCAGATTATGGCTGCGGAGGCGAATACGACCGGTCAGACGGTTCTGCGTCTTGCGATGTTCCTGCTGGCGACCTTGATCATGTGCACTGCCCTCTTTGATTTGGATGCGGTGCTCGGTGCCTTTGCGGCGGGCCTGATTTTGCGTACCCTGACCCCTCCAGCGGCTTTGCATATGATGACTCGCCGCCTTGAGGTGGTTGGTTTTACGTTCATGATTCCGCTGTTCTTCGTGGTCAGCGGTATGGGCATTGATGTCTCTGCTGTGGTGGCTAAGCCTTTGGGTCTGCTTGCCGTGGTGGTGGGTATTCTGCTGTGCCGCGGCGTTCCGGTTCTTTTGGCGGAGCATTTCTTCGATACCCGTTCGGGGTTGACTACTCGCGCGCAGAAGGCGCAGTTGGCGTTGTATTCGGCTGCGGGTCTGCCGATTATTGTGGCGGTGACAGAGGTTGCGACCAGTTCGGATCTTTTGGAGGAGTCCACGGCGTCGCTGCTGGTTGCCGGCGGCGCGCTGACGGTTCTGTTGTTCCCGCTATGGGCGTTGGGTATTCGTCAGGCGTTTGGTTCTGGTCAGCCGATTCAGCAGGAGCCGAGCCGTAAGGAGCAGATGAATGCGTTGAAGGCTCAGCGTAATGCGCAGGCGAAGCTTGCCACAGGCATGATTCCGGTGGTTCGTTTGAAGTCCCAGCCTGGCTCCGAGCCCCAGCTTGATTCTGAGACCCAGCCCGAATCTGAGTCCCCGGCTGATGCTCAGCCCGGTTCTGCCGAGGCTACGGGCGCTTCCGCTGGTTCTAGCGTTGCGTCTCGAGCAGCCTCTCGGGCTGAGGCAAAGAAGCGTAGCAAAGAAGCGTAAGGGTTCTGCGGAGAATACGGGTTCTGCAGAGATCTAGCAGCGGCTACGGTTGCGGTTCGACATTTCAAGATCGGGTACGAACCGGTTTGAGCGGGTACCCCGCTTACAGTCACCCCAACCTTATGTGGGATTGAATTTATAAAACCACACAATACCAGGCAGCTAAAGCCCTGCAAACCAACATGCATCCCACATATAGGATCAAAACCCACCGCATCCCCTCCTGAGGCTGCGGTGGGTTTTTTGCGCCCGAAAGACCCTATAAACCGCGGAAAGATGAGAATCTTCCTTAAATTCGGATTTTTTATGCAAATATTACAGAACATGACGTGTCTTAGCTTTCACGACTGACACTTTGTCCTATAAAATTGAAAGCGGACAGGGAATTTCCCTAAAACACACATAAACAAACATACATACACAGAGTCGCTTCCGCCCCAGCGGGAGCTGGAGCACCTCCCCTCTCACACACGGGAGGCGCCCCTTTCGGGAGTATCCGTGACGATACCCCCGGCGGCTCCCAACCACGGAGGAGGATCATATGGGTCAGAAAGGTAATTATTTCTAACCTCACATCTCAAAGGCCTCGCACTGAATCCTAAAGATTGTCTGCACACACAGTCATTTCCGAAGGAAATATCATGCACCAACTACTCCTCACCGCGAGCACTGGTGGCGTAGAGCTGGACTTCCCGGCCTGGCTCCGAATTACGCACTTTATCAACTTCATTATGATGGGCTTCCTGATTCGTTCAGGTTGGGAAGTTCTCGCCTCTCACCCCCGCCTGTACTGGAACAACCACTGCACCCCGGGTTCTGAGTGGATTAAGTTCACCAAGGACAAGGTCCCTACCACCCCCGGCGCATTTACTGCGCGCGATGACCAGCGCACCCTGTCTCCCCTGATTTCTCTGCCCGGTAAAGCCCAGATTGGTCTGGGCCGCGCATGGCACGCACTGGTCACCGTCATCTGGATCGTTAACGGTCTGGTATATGTCTCCCTGCTGTTCCTGACCGGTCAGTGGCGCCGCATCGTCCCGACCAGCTGGGACATCATCCCGCAGGCGTGGGAATCCATCCAGATTTACGCTGGCTTCCAGATTCCCTCGATTGAGCATTTCCAGCCGTACGACGCTCTGCAGCAGATTATGTACTTCACCGTGGTGTTCATCGTGGCACCGCTGATGATTGCAACCGGCCCGATTATGAGCCCGGCATTCTGCGGCCGCTTCCCCGGCTACGTGCGCCTCTTCCGTAACCGCCAGACCGCGCGTTCCATCCACTTCCTGGGCATGGCGTTCTACTGCGTCTTCACCGTCATTCACGTGGCGCTGGTGTTCGTGGTTCACCCCCAGTACAACATCGCCCACATGATGCTGAACAAGCCCTACAACGAGGTGGACGCAGCACAGTTCGCTCAGGCAGTCACCATGCTCATTGGCGGCATTGTCTTCGCTGTGGCTCTGTGGATTTTCGCATCCTACTGGTCCCTGCGCGACCTGCGATTCACCCAGACCTTCATTTGGGGTCTGACCCAGCCGATTCGTAACGTCCTGCTGGACCGCATCACCTCCCGCCAGGTGCAGAAGAAGACCTTCACCGATGCCGATATTTCTCCCTTCCACTGGGTTAACACTCGCCCGCCGACCGAGCGTGAGAGCACCGAGTGGAACCGCCTGAAGGAGCACGAGTTCGTTGACTACCGCCTGGAGCTGGGCGGCCTGGTGAAGGAATCCAAGTCCCTGAGCATTGACGAGCTCAAGCAGCTGGGCAAGGAAGTCAACATCACCATGCACACCTGCATGCAGGGTTGGACCGGCATCGCCAAGTGGGAGGGCGTGCGCCTGCGCGACGTTCTCGCACTGGTCGAGAAGACCGACGAGGCACGCTACGTTATGGTGACCTCCTTCGGCCACGTGGGCCACACCTACGACGGCCGCCCGACCGAACCCTACTACGAGTGCCTGGACATCTCCATGGCAATGGAAGATGAGACCATCCTGGCGTGGGGCATGAACGACAAGCCCCTGCCCGATGTGTACGGTGGCCCGCTCCGTCTGCGTGCGGACTCCATGCACGGCTACAAGATGGTCAAGTGGGTTCAGAAGATCGAGTGGATCAAGGACTACCACGATGTTGGCGATGGCCAGGGCGGTAGCCGCGAGGACTCCGGTCTGCAGCACTTCGACGCACGCGCCTAAGCACCTTTACGGGGCGCTACGACGCTAACCGTCGATACACCACCCTATAAAGCACAGAACGGTGGCGGGAAACATGAGCCCGCCACCGTTCGCTTATCTTCTCCGCCGCTTTCTACTGCTCTGAAAGATGCAGAAGCCAAGAGGGCATAAAGAAACCGCCCGGGAGCCTTAGCTCTCGGGCGGTTTCTTTAGAGGTTTGCCTTCTGGCGCTTTACCTTAGGCGTCGTAGATGATGACGTCCAGGGTACGGGGGCCGTGCACGCCCTCCACGCGGATCAGCTCGATATCACTGGTTGCCGACGGACCGGAAATCATGGTCACGGGGCGGGTGTAGGTGATACGCTCGATCGACTCGGGAACCAGCTCCACCACGGTGGAACGGGGCACCACGCAGATGTGGTGGTCGGGCACCAGGGTGATGGCGCGGCGACCCTCATCGGGGTTGGTGTTCAAGAAGATCGTGCCGGTCTCTGCGCAGGAGACGGTCGAACCGGTCACCACAGCGTCAACTGCGTCCAGTTCCTTCAGGGTCAGGCAGCCGGGCTTGAGGGTGCTACCGGAGTCGGTGACGCGCTTGCGGTCAGCGGTGTCAGCCGGCAGCCACTCCATGTTCAGGCCCTCGGGAACCACGTAAGTGGACTTTTCGCCCAGGCGTTCTGCGATGACCTCAGAGATGTTCTCCTTGTTCGCGTGGAACACGTTTGCCTTGTAGTCAATGAGGCGGTCGACGAGCATCTCAATGGTCTGCTCTTCGTTCAGCTCGCTGACGCGGCGGTAGTTACGTACGGGCTCGGGGGCGACGGGTGCGTCAGCCAGGGACGAGCGGATACGTGCGAGGATATCTTCCTTAGCAGAGGACATTAGTTGTTCTCCTTAGCTTCACGGGCTTCCTGAGCAGCCTTAGCGTTTGCAGCCGCTTCAGCTGCCTTACCCTTGTTAGCCTCGATGAGGGCCTGAATGTCAACGCGCTGTGCGTTATCGCGTGCCGGAGCCTGACCCTTCTCCTTCTTCCACCAGTTGCGGAAGGATTCCTTGGGGGGCTCGGGGATGTCGCGGTATGCGGTCCAGCCGCCGACGATACCGGGAACAGCGGTGATCTTGTGCTTGCGGCCGCTAATGAGGCGGGACATGGGCAGACCACGTTCTGCAATCGACATCATCTTGCCGGAGGTGAAGAGCTTCTTCGCACCGAGCATCATGCCGTCCATCTGCGAGAAGGGAGCCTTCTTGTTGCCCTCGAACTCGCGGATAGCGTGCTTGGACTCGACGTCCTTAGCGCGCAGGTGCACGAGGACCTCGGGGAAGTTAATCTTCACGGGGCAGACCTCGTAGCATGCGCCACAGAGGGAGGATGCGTACGGCAGGGAGTTGTTCTCTGCAGCCTCGATACCGGAGAGCTGCGGGGACAGAATCGCGCCGATGGGGCCCGGGTAGGTGGAGCCGTAGGCGTGACCGCCTGCGCGCTCGTATACGGGGCACACGTTCATGCAAGCGGAGCAGCGGATGCAACGCAGTGCCTGGCGGCCCAGCTCGTCGGACAGAACGGCGGTACGGCCGTTGTCGATGAGGATGACGTGCATGTTCTGCGGGCCGTCACCGGGGGTCACACCGGTCCACATGGAGGTGTAGGGGTTCATGCGCTCACCGGTGGAGGAGCGGGGCAGCAGCTGCAGGAATGCCTCGTAGTCCTGGAAGGTGGGCAGAATCTTCTCAATACCCATGAAGGTAATGAGGGTGTCGGGCAGGGTCAGGCACATACGGCCGTTACCTTCGGACTCCACGATGGTCAGGGTACCGGTCTCAGCAATACCGAAGTTGGTGCCGGAGACTGCCACGGTGGTGTTCAGGAACTTGTTACGCAGACGGTTACGCGATGCCTCTGCCAGTTCTGCCGGCTCATCGGTGATGTCCGGGTTAATACCCTCAATTTCGCGCAGGAAGATGTCGCGGATTTCGCGGCGGTTGCGGTGAATTGCGGGCACCAGAATGTGGGAGGGGCGGTCGTGGCCGAGCTGGACGATTTCTTCCGCGAGGTCGGTCTCAATAGCGTTGATGCCGTTTTCCTCGAGGAATTCGTTCAGGCCGGTCTCTGCGGTTGCCATGGACTTAATCTTGATGATTTCGTCCACGCCCTGCTCGCGGATCAGGTCCAAAGCAATCTGGTTTGCCTCGGTGGCGTTGCGTGCCCAGTGCACGTGGCCGCCTGCGGCAGTGAAGTTACGCTCGAACTGTTCGAGCAGCTCGGGCAGGTTCGCCAGAACGTAGTTCTTGACGGACTCACCGGTGTTACGCAGGTCCTGCCAGTCGGGCACCTCTGCGGTGACGCGTGCGCGCTTGTTACGGATCGCGTGGGTCACGAAGCGCAGGTTGGCGCGTAGCTGCTCGTTCTTGAGCTCTTCCTTCGCGTACTTGGGGAAGGGGGTTTCTTCGAAAATGTTGCCCTCGCCGTAGTGAACGACCTTGGGCATACCAAGCTGAATAGCGGTCATGAGGTCTTATCTTTCCTTAGCCGATCGAGAGCTCGACGCGCTCGGAGTTAATCTTGAGCGGGTTTTCCTTGGTGGATGCGAGGATCTCAGCGAAGTGGATGGTCTGAACGTCCGAGCCGCGACGCATCAGCGCACCGCCGATGTTCATCAGGCAGGAGCAGTCGCCGCCGGTACAGACGGAAGCACCGGTTGCTTCAACGTTGTCTGCCTTGTCGTTGACCATTGCGCCGGAGACGTCAGCGTTCTTGAAGGAGAAGGTACCACCGAAGCCGCAGCACTGGTCCATGCCCTCGAGCTGGGTGTACTTGATGCCTTCGACGGTGCGGACCAGGTCCTGCTGGCGGGTGCCCAGGCCGAGCATACGCATACCGTGGCAGGAGCTGTGGTAGGTGACGTGCTCGGGGAAGTAGGAGCCGAGCTGCTCGGCAGCGTTGGTGATGCCCAGGATGTCGATTAGCAGCTGGGAAAGCTCGAAGGTGCGGGAAGCGATCTGCTCTGCCTTCAGAGCCAGCGCTTCGTCGCCGCGGCTACGTGCGACCATTGCCTGCTGGTGACGCAGGGAAGCAACGCAGGAGCCGGAGGGTGCAACAGCTACGTCCCAGTCCCAGGAGTCGAAAGCTTCAACGTGGTTCTTGATGACTTCGTAACCGTCATCGAAGTAGCCGGAGTTGACGTGCATCTGAGAGCAGCAGGTCTGGTTCGGGGGGAAGACAACCTCGTGGCCCAGGCGCTCAAGAATTTCGACGGTGGCGCGTGCTACGCGGGGGTACATGCCGTCAACGATGCACGTGGAGAAGAGTGCAATGCGCATGACTTGTCCGTCCTTTCCTCTGTGTTCAGAGTTTCTCGGTCTCACCGCCTGCGTCTGGGGCAGGCGGGGCACAGTCCGAACAAGTTCGGTCTTCCAAAGAAGCGACTCAGATGTATTGAGTCGGGGAAGCTGGGCCGGATGGTTCCGGCTAATGTGCGCGCCCCAAGTGGAGGTGGGATGCGGTGGGATCAGAAACCGTGGTGATGTCTTTTATCTTTCTAGCCATTTAACACCGTTGGACGGCTTTTCTCTAGTTGGAATAGCACATACTTTCCTTGTTAAATAACCGGTTAGGTCGACCTGACCTTAAGGTATATTTCCCTACCTTCCGGTACATGTGACCTCATCTCCCATGCACCCCCCGTAAGACCCCTATATTCTTTTCGCAGATTGAACATTTATCAAACACACAGAAGTGGACCATAAACCCCCTAGAAATCCGCCGTTCTGAAGATTTTATGGTTGTTTTATGGGGCTTTTCCTTTTTAAAACAACATTCTTTTCGGGTATATGCGTCCAAATGAAGACTCTCCCCTGGGTAAACCAATGACCCATACACCCAACTCGTGATGTATCTGAAAATATTCGAGTTTCAGAACCTGGAATTAACTATCAGAACCGCAATATTTCGGCAGTTTCACTGGAAGCGAGCCCAGGTTCCGGTCGCCTTCCACAAAAATGAGTCAGGTCACTTTTGGTGAATCACCACATTATCCGGTACTCTTCTAAACATGCGATCAATGGTCTGACCACATCCCCATGCAGGGAACAATGACTCGTTCCCCACAGAATTATCTATGGTCTGACCACACACAAAACACACCCTGAACCAAAGGAGTTCCAGTGGAAACTTATACCGCTGTAACCAATGCAGTGGGAGGTAGCCTCGGCCTCAGCGCGCTCGTGGCAACCATTCCCCTCCTCACCTTCTTTGTGATGCTACTGGGCGTTAAGGCACGCGCTCACTGGTCCGCACTCGTGGCACTGGCAGCATCCATCCTCGTAGCAGCGCTGGGCTTCCACATGCCCGCTGACCTCGCCGGCCTGAGCGCCGTCCGCGGCGCCATCTACGGCCTGGTCATCTGCTGGGTGATTCTGGGCGCCATCTGGTTCTACCAGATCACCGTTCTCTCCGGTCGATTCGAAGACCTGCGCCGCGTCTTCGACCGCCTCGGCGGCGGCGACCTGCGCATCCAGGCTATCCTCATCGCATTCTGCTTCGGTGGTCTGCTCGAGGCACTGGCTGGCTTCGGCGCTCCCGTTGCAATTACCGCAACCATGATTCTGGCACTGGGCGTCAAGCCCCTCAAGGCTGCTATCACCGTTCTGCTCGCTAACACCGCACCCGTGGCATTCGGCGCGGTTGCTGTCCCGATTACCACCGCAGCTGACGTCGGCGGCAAGGACCCACACGTTATCGCAACCATCGTTGGTCACCAGGCTCCGTTCCTGGCAATGCTCGTTCCGCTCATCCTGCTCGTCATCCTCGACGGCATGAAGGGCCTGAAGGACGCTTGGCTGCCCGCACTGGTCATCGGCGTTTCCTTCGCTATCGCACAGTGGGTCACCGCCGCTACCCCCGCATACAACCTGACCGACGTTGTTGCCTGCATCGTCTCCATGGGCGTTGCCGTGATCTTCCTGCAGTTCTGGAAGCCGCGCGGCGTCGAGGGCGTTCGTGAACGCTACGGCCTGCCCGCACAGGCTGAAGAGAAGGAAGCTCTGCCCGCCGTTCGCGTCTGGATGGCACTGCTGCCCTACGTCATCGTCGTTGCAATCTTCGGTGTTGCTAACCTGCACGCTGGCCTGAAGGCATGGCTGAAGAGCTTCGTCATCAAGATTGATATCCAGGCTCTGAGCTCCCGCCTCGTCACCGCTGACGGCAAGCCCGTCAAGGACGCTGTCTACAACTTCGCGTGGATGTCCAACCCCGGCACCCTGCTGATCATTTCCGGTCTGGTTGTTGCTGTGGTCTACTTCTTCTTCAACGAGAAGGGCCGCTACGCCTTCAAGTTCCCGGCAATCTTCACCGAGTTCGGTTCCGTTGTCTACCGCATGCGCTGGTCCATCCTGACCATTGCTTCGGTTCTGGCACTGGCATACGTCATGAACTTCTCCGGTCAGACCATTGCTATGGGTACCTTCCTGGCAGGCCTGGGCACCGTCTACGCGTTCCTCGCACCGGCTCTGGGCTGGATCGGTACCGCTGTGACCGGTTCGGACACCAGCGCGAACGCACTGTTCTCCAAGCTGCAGGTGTCTGCTGCTGAGAACCTGCAGCACGCAGGTATCCACGGCGCAACCCCCGAGCTCATGCTGGCTGCTAACACCACCGGTGGTGTGGTCGGTAAGATGATCTCCCCGCAGTCGCTGGCTATTGCTGCTACCTCCGTGGACATGGAAGGCAAGGAATCCGACATCCTCAAGGCTGTCCTCCCCTGGTCCTTCGCTATGCTCCTGTTCGTCTGCGTCCTGGTCTTCCTGCAGACCAACGTGCTGTCCTTCATGATTCCCTAATCTGAAGCTCAGGTTTTAGAGAGTTCCTGAAGCATCCGCTTCACGAACAGTAGGACATTCGCCCCGGTTTGACCGGAGGCCACAGCGGGGCGGCGTACCTTTCCGGTATCGCCGCCCCGCTTTTTATGCCCCTTATGACTCGATAGGTTGCCCCAATAGTTTGGGAGAACATGCTGAGTCGAGACTTCTTTTCGTTATCCGCCTCGTTATCAGGAGAGAGTATGCCTCGTTCTTTTGACGACACCCAGCCTGCAGAGGCGCCCCCTGTGGTTGAGCGCCAGCCGATTCTGGCGGACCGCAGCTACAGCATCATTCTGGAGACCTTTGAGCGGCGCCTGCGCCTGGGTGAGTTGCGTGTGGGCGATAAGCTCCCCTCCGAGCGTGAGCTGGCGGCACGGCACGGTATTTCCCGCCCCTCGGTCCGTGAGGGCCTTCGGGTTTTGAACGCGCTGGGTCTGATTCGTTCCAGCACGGGTTCGGGACCGAAGTCGGGCGCGATTATCATTTCTGAGCCGTCGGATGCGCTCAGCTGGGCGCTGCGCATGCACATTGCGACCCGCAGCCTGCCGGTGAAGGACGTTGTCTCAACCCGCCTGCTGCTGGAGGGTCCTGCGGCGCGTGCGGCGGCTGCCGCGCCGGACACACCGGAGCGTGCGGCGGCGCTGGAGCGGGCGCGCGTGCATCTGGCGGAGATGGATGAGCAGATCAGCGATGAGCGCTTCCATTTCTGCGATACGCGTTTTCACTATGAGCTGTCGAAGCTCGGCGGCAATATTGTGCTTGATACGGTTATTGACTCTCTGCACATGGCGACGATGAGTTATGTGCAGGAGGCGGTTCCTTTCCTGAAGGATTGGGAGGCGGTCAAGCGCACGTTGCAGCAGCAGCATTACGGCATTATTGAGGCGATTGCCTCTCACGATGAGCAGGCAGCCTATGAGCGGGTGTGCGAGCACATTACGTGGTTTTATTCGCTGTCTGACCGTGCTGCGGAGGAGCGGGCGCGGCAGCATCCGGCGCGGGATATTCTGCACGAGGATTTGTGCCACGAGAACGTACATGACGAAGACGTTCACGCCGGCTAGGCTTCGCCCCTCAATCGCATAAACCCACATAGCTAAAGGGTGGTGCCCCGGAAGAATGACCTTCCGGGGCACCACCCTTATGCGCCGAGCAATTATTTCAGCGGGGCAGTTATTGCAGCAGCTCAAGCGGCTGAACCTTCGTTGCCGCGTAGGCGGGCAATGCACCCGCCACGATGCCCACACCCAAGCCGAGGAAAGGAATCCCTAGGATAAGGGGCGGCAGAGATAGCGCCCAGCCGTTGAGAAGGCACACAACCCAGGAACCGAGAATACCGAGGATGAAGCCTCCAAGAGCGCCAAGGGCTCCGAGGAGAGCCGCCTCCGCCAGGAAGCTGACCGCCACATCTCGCCGTCCCAACCCTAATGCACGGTTAATGCCGATTTCCCTGCGGCGTTCCCAGACCGAAATCTGCATGGTCATCACAATGCCGAAGCTTGTCGAGACGATAAGAACCACCAGAATAATGGTCGTAAGAGCTCGGCTATCCTTCGTTAAGGAAGCACGAAGAGTCACCGGTGAAGGCGGAATCTCAATGTTTGTATCAACGGGGGCGCGTTGCGGATCGAGTACCTGCTTGAGCTGTTCCGCGACCGTATCTGCACTTCCTGGATTCACGATGACGTCCATACCGCGTTGCAGGGTGTGGGCTTGCGGCAAGAAAGTGGAGGTGGTCGGCAGAATAAGAGCGCTACTGAGAGCAGCGTTTTTGCCGCCGTCACGGATAATGCCGAGCACATAGGCTCGCATTCCGTTGACCTCAATCATGTTCCGCCCGGGCTCAGTGCTGACCCCTAGCTCCTTCGCGAGGGCAACGCCCAGATAGACGGTAGGCTCACCGGGGCGTTCGCGGGCAGGCTCCGAAAAGTGCCCCTCAACAATGTGCGCACCTCGTGCTTTCAAACCTGCTTCTGAAACGATTGCGAGGGGTGTCTGTTGGCCCTCATGCCCCGGCCTGTTGACCTGCGGACGCGTTGTCTGCGTATCAATGGTGACTGTACCGGCAGCTTTGACCTCTGGAACTTGGTTAACGCGCCAGAGCAGTTCATCCTCCGGTATATCCCAGGTCTGCGGCTGGAGGCGCACACCGAGCCGGGTGGAATCGTAACTGACCAGCTGCGAGCTCGTGTTGAGTGCTGACGACTCGCTGACGCCCACCAGCATGATGATGGTGGTTGTTCCCGCGAGCATCGCCAGTACCGTGAGCAGGTTGCGGCGCCAACGGCGAACAACTGCAAGGAGAGCGTAGTGAAGGTTGTTCCTTAGCATCTATCCTCCCCTGACAACGGGTTCTATGAGCGTTTGGTGGGCCGGTTCTTCGGGACGAGTGAGTTCGGGGCTAACGAGCATCCCATCGACCATGTGTAGCTGCCGGTCGCAGCGAGCCGCGATATCGGGTTCATGGGTGATGATGACCAGGCTTTGCTTCTCCGCACGGCCGGCGAGGAGCAGGTCCAACACCTTGTGAGAGTTTTCAGTGTCGAGGTTTCCTGTAGGCTCATCGCACAGTAGGATACGCGGGGCGCAAGCTAACGCACGCGCAACCGCGACTCGTTGCTGTTCACCACCGGACATGTTGCGTGGAAGAACCTCCAAACGGTGCCCCAAACCCACCTGTTCGAGTGCCTGCAACGCACGCTGATGTGCCTGACAGCCCGGTACGCCGCGCATCCGGAGGGTATGGGCAATGTTCTCGGTGGCGTTCAGATGAGCGATAAGGTGGTACGCCTGAAAGACAAAAGCGATGTGCTCACGGCGTGCTACAGTTCGCTCGGCGTCGCTGGCGGTGCCCATGTTTTGGCCCAATATTTTCAGCTCACCTTCGGAGGGCTGATCGAGTAGCCCGATGATAGAGAGGAGCGTAGATTTTCCGCTTCCGGAGGCACCGGTAATGGCCACCGATTCGCCTTCATGAATGCTGAGGGTTGCGTTTTTAAGCGCCCAGGTGGAGGGCGGGAAGAAACGCGCAATATTGTGGCACTCGATATTAGGTTTTGCGGCGGTAGCGCTCGTGGGGAGGGCACGTTCTGTCTCGTGATGAGGCATTTTAGCGCTCCTTCAGCTTCACGACGGTACCTGCCTTGAGTTCTGCAGCGGGGTTGACGAGCTCGCAGATTCCGGCGGAGCAGATGCCAAGGGTGACGGGAACGCTCTGACCGTTATCCAGGGTGATGGAGTGCGTTCCGTTTTCTTCGGTTTTGACGGCTGCTTCGAGCACCGCGAGGGCGTTTTCAGCGCCTCGGTTGAGAGTGACGGTTGCTTGAAAACGTGTTGATGCCGTCGTGTTTTCCGGCAAGTCGATTGTGATGGGGTAGCGTTTCCGCGCAGTAGCTCCCGGTGCGGAGGTATCGCTGTTAGGTCGCGCGCTGTTCTGCGCACCGTTGGAGGCACCTGCGTTAGCGCCGCCGTCAGCGTTAGTTGAGCCTTCGGGTGTGAGGGCCGCGCCCAGAGTGCCTTCGAGCGGGCTCCCGTTATCAGTAAGAATCTGGACTTTCTGTCCTTCAGCGAGTTCATTGCTGAGAGCGCTACCGTCCGCGGAGAGTACCAGACGGTATCCACCCGCGGATAGGGTGCACAGCGCCGGAGTTGAGGTTTGGCCTTTGGTACCGCAGCTGTTGTCTACGGTGTATTCATTGCCGTCAGCGAAGAGGTATTCAGAGAGCGGCAGGGCAGTGTTGTAGCGTCCTTCTTCGGTTCGGTCAGTATCCCCGGGAGGGTAGTAGCCACGATCCAGGTAGAAACGGTAGACAGCGTTGGCGGTTGCTTCGCCGTAGTTTCCTTCCTCATCCCAGATACTGTAGCCGAGCGATTCTAGAGCTTCTTGGAGCTGTTTAACATCATCGCCGCGAGCGCCTACGGCAAGGTCGCGGTAGGCGGGAATACTACCCTTGAACGCAATGATGGGACGCTCATTGATAGTGGTGATAATTGAGCCGTTACTCAGCTGGGTACCCGCCTTGGCGCCGTCCCTGGTCACCACTCCTTGAGGGGTTCCTACGGTGTAGCTTCGGGCGGGTGACACGCTGACTTCTCCCGAGTAGGTGCGGGTAACAGTCTGCGTGCTGATTCGGGTTGTTAGTTGCGCGGCGCGGGACGGCTGCGCATTGGATTCAACATTGGTGCGTAGCCCCGTATTAAGTGCGTAGATGGAGAACCCGCCGGTGATGACGAGCAGAATGACGAGCACCGGAACCAGGTAGGCGCGTATGGTTGCCGTCGTGGCGGCGCGGCGGGGGTTTTCTGAACTCTGCTGCGTGTTCATGGGTTCACCTTTCTGCGGTGAAATATGGGGCGGGACTAGGGGTAATTGCTGAGGGTAACAACGTGGCGGGGGTTGAATAAAGGGGTGTATCCTCTGCTCTCATCCGCGGGTGAACGCGGTTGAGAGCAGAGGACCGGTAGAAAATTTTCGCTAGAAAATGTCCAACGAGGAATCAGCGTTTACTGGTTGCCGTTGGCTAGTTGCCGTTGACTAGAGCTGCGGCACGCTCCTGTGCCTGACGTTCAATATCGCGTACTTCAAGGATGAGCGGCTCATGCTCATTGAGCCAGGTCGCAGCCTTTTCGTAGTAGATATTCTGTGCCTTAGTCAGGATTCCAGTAGACTTTTGGCAGTTGTAGTCAGCATGAGCTAGGGATTGCTCTTCCGCATTGGCGGCGGCATTGGCTGCCTTATACTTACCCCAGGTTTTCTCTGCGTAGCTGGGAGCATCTCCGAAGTGCTGGATATCGGTGTATCCGCTTTCTTTCATGCATGCACCGTAGGTGGTGTCATTACGGTAGTATTTCCCCATTTCTTCTACTGCGTTATTTTTGGATCCACCCACGATGAGCTCGTTAATGAAGTTGATGTATTTGAGGTAGTTTTCTGCTGAGCCAAAGACAGCCTCTGCCGCACGTCCCAGGCATGAATCTGTTGCCATGCCGGTCTGGGAACCGTTACTCATCGTGATGGTAACGGTTTTGCTGTCTGCGGCTTGGGGGTCGCCTTGAAATGCTTTCCGATATGCCGGGTTTTCCATCGCGGGTGCATTGCTGGAGCTAGCGTTGCCCTGCCGGGTGGATAAGTACCCTTGGGTGGCCGCTTCTTCGTTGGCGAAGTGGGCGTCACTCATCGCAAGTTCATGAACGGAGCTGCCGTCAATAATGTTCTGGCTACCGGAGTAGGTGAAGGACTTCTCACTCATGCACTTTTTGACTTCGTTAACGAGGGCCACGTTAATGTCCGGGGAGGGATTCTCGTAGCTTGCCAGGACATTGCGAATGTCTTGCTTAACTTCAACGGTGGTGGAGCAACTCGATACGCCCAGGCAACAGGCAATACCGATAAGGGCGAGGGGTGTGAAGGGCTTCTTTGCCATGGAGTTCACCTTTCTCAACAGTAAGGAGCAGGGAAGGTAGGAGCCTAAACCCTAAGAGTAGGCTCCTACCCTCTGACAGATGTAGTGTCGTAGTTACCGGGAAACTACATAATCAGTAGTGTCGTTGGCGGTATCACCAACATAGTAAAACACCTGTCCTGGGTTAATGTGGAAGGTAACATTGTTTCCCCACCAGTTAGTGTTAATACCCCTGAGATGGCCGCCGGTCCAGTTGGCTGCTGACGAAAGCATATTGTCGGGGACATCGATGAAGTTGCTGAAACCAGAACGAACCAGTTCACCCTTGAGACCAACATGGTCGTATGCGTGAAAATCAGCGTGAGCAGCGGGCATAGCTGCCCCAACCGACAAGGCGGCGGCAACGCCGATAGCGGACAACGCACGGACAAAAGTAGAACGCGACATAGCGAATCTCCTTATTGCTTAGGTAGGAGTCTGAATTACTGACCCCCATGAGTGGATATACCATCTTGTCGACATATAACTATTTACATCGATTCACCGCATAAAGGGGATCATGCAACTTACATATGTGATTTATTGCGTTTTATATAAAAAACGCAACTTGTTAGACGGTAGAAGAATCATAGCAAGGCTCTATATTTAGATGCAATGAAAATCTGCATCACCTGGCAGTGATTTAAATCACACATATATATGCATGTTCGTACCATATTAAGATAAATCCAGGAAGATTTAGTCTTCTAAAGACACTCCCGGTGAATACACACAACAAAGACAAGCGCAACAGCTAGGCTTCACCCCTCGACCCCATAACCCCACATAGCTAAAGGGCGGTGCCCCGAAAGAATGACCTTCCGGGGCACCGCCCTTTAGCTATCTCTAAGACTTATTCAGCCCGAAATATAGAGTTTAGAACTTCGTGCCGGTCAGACGCTCATACGCCTCAACGTAACGGGCACGAGTCTTCTCCACAACCTCCTCAGGCAGGTGCGGCACGTTATCCGAACCGTCCCAACCCGCCTCCGGGGAACGCAGCCAGTCACGCACATACTGCTTATCGAAGCTTGGCTGAGCGTGACCCGGCTCGTACTGCTGCGCGTCCCAGAAACGCGAAGAGTCCGGGGTTAGAACCTCATCGCCCAGGGTGATCTCGCCGCGGTACGAATCAGTACCGAACTCCATCTTGGTATCCGCCAGAATAATGCCCTGCTCGCGAGCAATCTTCTCCGCAGTGCTGTAAAGGCTCAGGCTCAGCTCCTCCAGGCGCTCACCCACCGGCTGACCAACCTCAGCGTACAGCTCCTCACGGGTCACCAGCTCATCATGCTCACCCACCTCAGCCTTACCGGTCGGAGTGAAAATCGGGGTCTCCAGGCGGGAACCGTCCACCAGACCCGCAGGCAGCTTCACACCAGCAATCTCACCGGTCTCGTTGTACACAGCCAAACCCGAACCGGTCAGGTAACCGCGCACAATGCACTCCACCGGGAACATGTTCAGGGAGCGGCAAATCATTGCTCGACCAGCCACAACATCCGGAACGTCAGTGGACAACACGTGGTTCGGAACCTGCTTAAGCTGCTCAAACCACCACAGGGACATCTGAGTCAGAATCTTGCCCTTATCCGGGATCTCGGTGGGTAGAATACGGTCAAACGCGCTAATACGGTCCGAGGCAACAACCATAACCGAACCGGCACGCAACTCAGCGTCATCATTGACGGTCAAGCCGGTAGCATCAAAACGTTCCTCATTCGGAACGTACAGGTCGCGGACCTTTCCGGAATAAATGTGAGTCCAGCCCGGGATTTCCACGGGGTTAGAACGAGAAGTCATGAGAATTTCTCCTGATGAGGTGGTGTGATGTGGATGCAAAAAGTCTGTGTAATTACAATACCGCGACAGGCGCGGCTCCCGATAGTGCCATCAGTCATCAATACGGCACAATCTTGAGAGCCCAACCTACCCCGGTCGCCGCCGACAGCACCCCGAGCCGAGGAAATGAACCCGGGAAAAGCTGAGGCTGCAAGAAGCGAGTGGCAAAGAAGCGACCGGCTCCCCCACCCTCAAGCGGGGAAGCCGGTCACCTTAGGTTTTAGCCGCGCGGGGCGGGAATGTGGATGCGGTTCTCCACAGCCTTCAGCGCGATATCGGTGCGGTACTGCGCGCCAGCCCAGGAGATAGCGCGAACGCCCTCGTAGGCGGCGTTACGGGCGGCAGCCAGGTCATCGCCGAGAGCAACAACAGCCAGCACACGACCGCCAGCAGTCAGCACACCCTCCTCGGATGCGACAGTGCCCGCGTGAATCACGTGCACGCCCTCCAGGGCGTTTGCCTCGTCCAGACCGGAGATGACGTCACCCTTGCGGGGAGTGCCCGGGTAGTTCTCAGCAGCCATAACCACGTCAACTGCGGTGCGGGGATCCCAATCCAGCTCGGTACCCTCAGAAATTTCACCGCGAGCAGCCGCGCGCAGCAGCTGACCCAGCGGGGTGCGCAGACGCGCCAGAACCGCCTGGGTTTCCGGGTCGCCAAAGCGGGCGTTGAACTCGATAACGCGCACGCCGCGGCTGGTCACAGCCAGACCGCAGAAGAGCACGCCCACGAACGGGGTGCCGCGTTCAGCCATACGGGCCACGGTCGGGCGGGCAACCTTCTCCACGACCTCCTGCACGAAGCCCTCGGGCAGCCAGGGAAGCGGGGTGTAGGCGCCCATACCGCCGGTGTTCGGGCCCTCGTCGTTATCAAAAATGCGCTTGAAGTCCTGAGCCGGGGACAGCGGCAGAACGTTCTTACCGTCAGAGATGACGAAGAGGGACACCTCGGGGCCGTTCAGGAACTCTTCGATGACCACGGTGCCGCCAGCGTTGAAGCAAGCCTGAGCGTGCTCCAGTGCCGCGGTGCGGTCCTCGGTCACCACAACGCCCTTACCCGCAGCCAGGCCGTCGTCCTTCACCACGTAGGGTGCACCGAACTCGTCCAGTGCAGCCTGTGCCTCAGCGGCGTTCGTTGCCACGTAGGCGCGGGCGGTCGGCACGGAAGCCTCTTCCATGACCTGCTTAGCGAAGGCCTTAGAACCTTCCAGCTGCGCGGCAGCTGCGGAGGGGCCGAAAACGTCAAAGCCCGCCTCACGCAGTGCGTCAGAAACACCGGCGACCAGCGGCGCCTCCGGGCCAATAACGACCAGGTCGGCGTTCAGTTCGCGTGCCAGGGCGGTTGCCTGGGCGGGGTCATTCGCATCAATTGCATGGACGGGAACATCCTGGGCAATGCCGGCGTTGCCGGGGGCGCTGTGCACCTCGGTTACCTCAGGGTCGCGCAGAAGCGCTCGAATAATTGCGTGTTCGCGGCCGCCGGGGCCCAGTACCAAAACCTTCATGCTATTCAGGGTACCCGGTATCACTCTAAAAACGTGAGCTGGGCTCACTAAAAATGCGGCTCTTCTCATGTAGCGGCACATTCGTAAGAATGCACGCTAGAGAAGAGCCGCACAGCGCGGTAACCGAAGCTACCGAATCAAGCTAAAAGCACTAGATGAGGGCGGTAATGGCAGCCACACCACCGAAGACAATACCCGGGAGGTTCGCGATGATAATCGGAACATCCTTCTTGGGGCGCCACAGACCGTACAGAACCCACAGGGTGCAGTTCACCGCAGCGACCAGCGGCTGGATCCAGTCACCCTTGTGACCGTTCAGGTTACCGATAATCTGCGGGAAGTAGAAGACATACATGAGCACTGCGGTCACAGAAGCAACGCGAGCCAGGATGGGGAAGAACTTTGCGTGGAATTCAGAATCCACGCCCACGCCACCCTTGGGGGAGACGTTCTGTGCGGAGGTGTTTGCGGAGGTGTTGTTCTGCTCTGCCATGGATGTACTCCTTTACATGGTTTGCCGCTCACCAATCAAGAGTGAGTTGAGGGGTAAGGGGCATTAAGCGATGCATACTCGTACCGGGTCACGTCTAACTAGTTTCGCCTAGATATAGAGGCCCCGGGACTGCATCAATTGCGTACTGGATACATTACGCCCGTTCTCAGACTGCATATTGGGGCATGTCAGAGATGATGAACCGTGGATACACTCATAGCTCATCGATTGACGGGGTGGGGTTTTGCTCATCTGCCGCTGCCTTGGTCATCGCCATGTTCATGAGGCGGTACGTCGAGGCGCCAGAATGGTTCGTCGGGCGTCAATCGTGGTCGGTCCTATGCGGTGCTGGGTTTTTCGGTTCGTGCGGGCTGCGCCTCGCTCACTTACCTTAGTCTTACCCGTTGCGCTTGAGCACACTTCAATTATAAAAATGAATTACTCATAGCTTCAACTCGCAGTAAACGTGAATCTCTTCACAGGGCTCTCCCTCGACGGTGCCAGCCCATCCTAGCTCCGCGCCACCAGAGACAAATAGGGTCAAGCCGCACGCCCCGTTTAAACTAGAAGAATGACCAACAGCACCACCCCACAGGCAACCACTCACACCACCGACCACAGCAGCACCTTCGACGTAGAACTCGCGCAGCTCACCCGCAACAACTTCATTGAGGCACGCCACCGCGGCCGCCTCATCCTGCTGGGCCCCGACGGCGAAGTACAGCTTGCCCTCGGCGACATTCACGAGCCCTTCTACCTGCGCTCCGCCGCCAAGCCGCTGCAGGCCATCGGATCCATGAAGGCGGGCGCACCCCTGCGCGGCTCCCAGGTCGCCATCGCCTGCGGCTCGCATCGAGGCACCTTCGAGCAGATGCGCGCCGTGCAGGACGTACTCACCCAGGGCAGCACCGAAGCCAACCCGCTCACCCCGGCAAACCTGGCGCTCAAGCCCACGCTCCCCTCCGACAAGCAGGCACGCCAGGCAATGGTTCAGGCGAACCTTGCCGCTACTGCCCTGGCGCACCCCTGCTCCGGCAAGCACGCCGCATTCCTGTGGGCGTGCACCGCCAAGCTTGAGCGCGGCGACCTCGAAGAGGGCTCGCAGGACTGGACTCTGCACAACTACCTCGACCCCGCCCACCCGCTGCAGCAGGTCATCACCGAAGAAATTGAGGCGTTCACCGGCGAGCCCGTAGCCGCTATCGGCGTTGATGGCTGCGGTGCGCCCGTGCACGCCGTCTCCCTGGCCGGTGCCGCACGCGCCTACTCGACCCTGGGCGCGGCAATCCGCAACCTCGGGGCGGATGCGCGCGCCTCCACGGTCGCGACCGCCATGGTGGACTACCCCGAGCTGATTCAGGCACCCGGATCCCCCGACACCGTGCTCAGCGAAGAACTGGACGCGATCGTCAAGGGCGGCGCGGAGGGCGTGCTCTGCATTGGTCTGCGTTCGGGTGCGTCCGTGGTGGTGAAGATGAGCGACGGTTCGCACCGCGCCATGTACGCCGTGGCTCTGCGCGCTCTCGCCGCTGGCGGCTACCTGAGCGCCGAGGAATGCGAGCGCCTACTCGCGCTGGTGGTTCACCCGGTGACCGGCGGCTACGTGGACGGCAAGCCGGTTGAGGTGGGCGAGCTGCGCGTGCATGAGGAGCTTTTCACCCGCGAGGATCTGGCTCCCGGCGCCCCGGAAGAGGACTAGTCGTGGCGATTCGACGTAAAACTTCCGAAGCAGACGGCATGGCGGCGGTACGCGAAGTGCGTGCTTTCTTTGAGGAACGGCGTGCGGCAGCCGGTGAGCCTGCGGATTTGCATGCCCGAGGCGGGTACCTGCTGAACAGCCCCGAGGTGGCGCAGGCGTTTGCCGCGCTCCCCCGTTCGGTGCGCGCGACCTTCGTTCGCTTCACCCTTGAAGAGCTGGCGACCCTCGCCCCCGGCAATAGTGTGGAGGTACGTGTGCCCCCGCTGGGCGTGACCCAGTGCGTGGCGGGTCCTCGCCATACGCGCGGCACCCCGCCGTCCGTGGTGGAGGCGCGCCCGCTCGTGTGGGCGGCGCTGGTGCTGGGTGCGTGTTCGTGGGAGCAGGCGGTTGCCGCTGGGGTGCTTGACGCTTCAGGGGAGCGCAGTGACCTTTCGGGCTTGTTGCCGCTCTTCTAGAACTTGCTATGAGCCCGCAGGCCCACGCAGTTTTCGTAATTTGGCGTGTTTGTTGCCTGTTCTAGTGGTCCATCCTGAGGTATTTAGCGTATCCTTCACCGCATCGACCCCGAAACCCGGTACACTTTTAAAGGTCTGGTGTATGCTACGGCACACGCAGGCAGGTGTGAGTGCGGCAACACGCCCTAATCTTGCGCCTGCGCAGACGCATCCGCAGTCCCAACGTCGAAAAGACAGTGAATTGATTCGCCCCGACGGAAAACTCACTCACGACCTCGATCCGATTGACCACGGCCCCAAGGACGCCTGCGGCGTCTTCGGCGTCTGGGCACCCGGCGAGGACGTGGCAAAGCTAACCTACTACGGCCTGTACGCACTCCAGCACCGCGGCCAGGAATCAGCAGGTATCGCAACCAGCAACGGCAAACGTATCCACGTGTACAAAGATATGGGACTCGTCTCCCAGGTCTTTGACGAAGCCACCCTCAGCTCCATGCCCGGCGACCACGCTATCGGCCACGCCCGATACTCCACCACCGGCGCATCCCACTGGGCTAACGCACAGCCCACCCTCGGTACCACCCCGCACGGCACGCTCTGCCTGGCGCACAACGGTAACCTCACCAACTCGGCTGACCTTTACGACCGAGTGATTGCCAAGAATGGCGGCAAGCCTCCCAAGCACGGCGAGCTCGCCCAGGGCAACACCACCGACACCGCGCTCGTCACCGCCCTGCTGGCGGAGCACGACTTCGATTCCCTCGAAGAAGCAGCACTTGACCTGCTGCCCACCCTGCGCGGTGCTTTCTGCCTCACCTTCATGGATGAGAACACCCTCTACGCCGCACGCGACCCGCAGGGCGTTCGCCCCCTCGTGCTCGGTCGCCTGGAGCGCGGCTGGGTTGTCGCATCCGAAACCGCGGCACTCGATATCGTCGGCGCGTCCTTCGTGCGTGAAGTTGAGCCCGGCGAATTCCTCACCATTGACGAGAACGGCCTGCGTTCCCAGCGCTTCGCTGAGGCTAAGCCCGCCGGTTGTGTCTTCGAGTACGTTTACCTCGCTCGCCCGGACACCACCATCTCCGGTCGTAGCGTCTACGAATCCCGTGTAGAAATGGGCCGTCAGCTCGCCCGCGAGCACGCCGTTGAAGCTGACCTGGTCATGCCCACCCCCGAATCCGGTGTTCCCGCCGCGATTGGTTACGCCGAAGAGTCCGGCATTCCCTACGGTAACGGTCTGGTCAAGAACGCTTACGTGGGTCGAACCTTCATTCAGCCCTCGCAGACCATCCGCCAGCTCGGTATCCGTCTGAAGCTGAACCCGCTCAAGTCCGTGGTTGCTGGCAAGCGCCTCGTCGTTATTGACGACTCCATCGTTCGCGGTAACACCCAGCGCGCGCTCGTGCGTATGCTCCGCGAAGCCGGCGCGAAGGAAGTGCACGTGCGCATCTCCTCCCCGCCCGTAAAGTGGCCCTGCTTCTACGGTATTGACTTCGCCTCCCGCGCAGAGCTGATTGCGAACGGCCTGTCCGTGGACGAAATCGCCTCCTCCCTGGGTGCCGACTCGCTCGGCTTCATCTCCCAGGACGGCATGATGGCAGCCACCGAACAGCCCACCGAAAACATGTGCACCGCATGCTTCACCGGCGAATACCCGATTGAACTGCCCAGCGAGGAACGACGCGGCAAGTCCCTCTTTGACGCCGAAGAAAAGGGCAAGGGCGGCCCCCTCGCCGGTAAGGCGGCAGAGGTGACCGTGGAACGTCCCGTTCCCTCTAAGCCCGAGCACGCCGAGGCTGTCTCCATTGAAACCCGCGAAGGCACCGAAACTCTCGAAACGAAGTTCAACGCCTCCGACGTAGAAATCGCTGCTGACGACCCCGGCATGGGCATGTGCAACCCCGGCCCCGACGCCGACCTCGAGGCACTGCTCACCGAGCAGGACCGCACCCCCGCAAACTCCTCCGCTACCACTACCCCGAAGGAATCCTAATGAGCGAGAACACCACCACCGTAACCTACGCAAGCGCAGGTGTTGACGTAGAGGCTGGCGATCGCGCCGTTGAACTGATGAAGGGCGCTATCAAGGCGACCCACAACTCCTCCGTCGTTGGTGGCGTGGGCGGCTTCGCGGGCCTGTACGACGTCTCCGAGCTCGTCAAGTACCGTAAGCCCTACCTGGCTACCTCCACCGACGGTGTGGGCACCAAGGTCGCTATCGCGCAGGCACTCGATATTCACGACACCATCGGTTACGACCTGGTCGGCATGGTCGTGGACGACATCGTCGTGTGCGGTGCGAAGCCGCTGTTCATGACCGACTACATTGCCACCGGCAAGGTTGTGCCCGAACGTATCGCTGACATTGTGCGCGGTATCGCTGGCGCGTGTGCACAGGCTGGTACCGCCCTGGTTGGCGGCGAAACCGCTGAGCACCCCGGCCTGCTCGCAGAAGACGAGTACGACGTTGCGGGCGCAGCAACCGGTCTGGTTGAGGCAGACGAGCTGCTCGGCCCCGAGCGCGTGCGTGAGGGCGACGTGCTGATTGCTATGGCATCCTCCGGTATTCACTCCAACGGCTACTCCCTGGTCCGCAAGGTCCTGAACGTTGCCGGCTGGGGCCTGGAGCGCCAGGTGGACGAGCTGGGCCGCACCATCGGTGAAGAACTGCTCGAACCCACCCGCGTGTACGCGGCAGACTGCCTGGACCTGGCGGCAGCATTCCCCGTCAACGGCGAAGACGGCACCACCGGCAGCGGTGTACGCGGCTTCTCCCACGTGACCGGCGGCGGCCTGGCTGCTAACCTGGCTCGCGTTCTGCCCCAGGGCCTGGAGGGTCGCGTGGACCGCTCCACCTGGCAGATTCCCGCCATCTTCTCCCTGATCGGTTCGCTGGGCAACGTGCCCCTTGCCGACCTGGAGCGCACCCTGAACCTGGGCGTAGGCATGATCGCTATCGTTGACCCCTCCGTGGCTGAGGCTGCCACCAAGCGCCTGAACGACCGCGGTATCCCCTCCTGGATTATGGGTGACGTTGTTGCCGCCGGTGAGCCCGAGGCTAACAACCCCGATTACGTACAGGGCGCTAAGGGCGTGGACGGCGGCGCGGTTCGCCTGCTGGGCTCCTACGCTTCCTAAAGACGCTTTCTCCAGTAGGTAGCGAGCGCCAGCTTGCTGGTGCTGATAATTGCTGATGCCGGGGCGGTCACCTATACGGTGGCCGCCCCGGTCTGTGTGTGTCTACCGGCGGTGCGCGTTGTCCCGTGTGTTTGATGCCAGCTTTTTATTTATTTTCACGCGTATTTCAGGCTATTTTTATTTTTTGCTATCAACTGCATTTTTAATGCATTCTAGTGCTTACACCACAGTGTTAAAACATTTATTTCTCTCCCCTGTCAGCAAGAGGTGCCTCATATCCTGCCTCGCATACTCCAACCCTCAAGCTTTACCTACATAAACTCTCAATCACTGGGCGCTATTCAGCCTCCACAGGTTGATTTTCTGCACATTAACCCGTGAAAAGCACCTCAAAAATCCCTCAAGCTCACCTTGAAGTGATACCTTAGAAACGTACGTTGCACACCGTCCAAAAAAGAGTTCTTCCGGTACGAAAAAAGGGTCCACAAAACACTATTCCCTCACCCCATTTATTACTTCAGCGCGCCCAAAATCAGACCCCTTTTGCCGCCCCGTAAAAACCCTATCCGCACCTCGTGCACCTACAGACGGAAACACCAGTACACATCACACAGTCCGCATACCACCTACATCAGGAGAACCAGATGAGGCTTCCATACATCGGCGCGCAGCGCACCGAAACACCTCCTCGCCCCTGCACCGATAACCGCCGCCGCAAGCGCCCCGCACGCGCGGCACTGAGCTTGCTCGCCGCCGGCGCCATCCTCTTCGGAGGTGACCTGCCCGCCGTCCTCGCGCAGGCACCCAGCGACGAAGCCATCCTGGCAGCAGCTCAGGCGGCACCCCAGATCGAAGGCCCGGTCAGCCCCCTCACCCTCGCGCGCAACGGCGCGGCACGCCCCAACACCCCCACCGCGGCGGCGCCCGGTACGCTCCCCCAGCAGGTGTTCGACCGATTCATCGTCACCTACACCAAGGAAGCCAAGCAGCGCAAAATGCAGCGCGACGGCGACTGGGACGCAGTCCGCGGCATTGTTGACGACATCATGGACACTGTCGAGGTCGTCAGCGAAGCGCTGAACGTCGATACCAAGTTCCTGCACAACACCTCCACCGATGACGCCGTCATCCAGACCTCCAAAACCCTCAACAAAAACGAGGCAAAGGAGTTCATGTCGAAGGTCGCCTCCGACCCGGACGTAGCATCCGTCGAGCCCGACTACATCAACTACCCCGCCGCAGAAGGCGACATCACCTTCCAGTTCAACGACCCGCAGTACAGCAAGCAGTGGAACCTCACCAACCCCACCACCGGCGTGCAGAACACCGGTAACGCTCGCCTGCGCCGCGGCGCAAACGTGAAGGTCGCCGTGCTCGACACCGGCTACGTGCCGCACCCCGACCTGGTCACCGGCATGGCGAACGGCTACGACTTCGTCAGCGACCCGCTCAGCGCCCGCGACGGCAACGGCCGCGATCCCAACCCCCTGGATGAAGGCGACTACGCACCCTACAACCTCTGCAAGGACCAGGCGAACGCCCACACCTCCACCTGGCACGGCACCCACGTGGCGGGCATTATCGGTGCCCGCGGTAACAACGGCATGGGCATCGTCGGCGTCGCCGACCTCGCCCGCGTGCAGCCCGTGCGCGTGCTGGGCCGCTGTGGTGGCCGCACCTCCGACATTGCCGACGCGATTATCTGGGCAGCCGGCGGACACGTTGACGGCGTGCCGGACAACACCTACCCCGCCAAGATCATCAACATGTCCATCGGCACCGTAACCCGGTGCCCCGCCGCCTACCAGCGCGCCATCGACATTGCACGCTCCAAGGGTGCACTCGTGGTCGCCGCGGCGGGTAACGGCAACACGGAAGCATCCAAGTACGCGCCCGCCAACTGCATGGGCGTCATCACGGTTGGCGCAACCACCAAGGAAGGCAAGCGAGCGTCGTTCTCCAACTACGGCACGAGGGTCAATATCTCCGCACCCGGTGAGAACATCCTCTCCCTGTCCGTGAACAGCCTCGACCGCCCGGATAACACCAAGTTCACCTACGTCTACGAGAGCGGCACCTCCATGGCGGCGCCGCACGTCTCCGCACTCCTGGCGCAGCAGCTGGTCAACGGCACCTCCATGACCACTCAGCAGGTCGAGAGAGCATTCACCCTCGCGGGAGGTAATCGCATCAAATGCGACAAGGTCTTCTGCAGCCGCGGCATTATCAACAGTTTCAACCTGGCGAAAAAGGCTGGAAACCTGGACGCGAACGGCAGGGTGACCTATCTGCGACCGCGCAAGATCATTTCTAAGGGCCTGAGCGCCGGAGCATCTAACACCAAGATTGCGGACGATACCGGTGAAGCTACAGAGGCAACTACTACCGCAACAGCGCAGGCGGCAGGAACCAACGGCGAGACCCTCACCGGCGACTACGACCGAATTCCCGGCGCACCCGCCATGGAAATCCCCGAAGACGCCCAGGTCCAAGACCTGAACGGTGACGCCGAGCCCGTCACCCAGGACGAGCCGCTGGTCACCAACCCCGCACAGAAGCCCCGCGAAGCAGACGATCAGCACTAAGCTACCCGTAGCGTAGACAGACCCGGTTCACGGGCATAGCGAAGCCCCCGATGAGAG
>NZ_JAPWAJ010000004.1:0-199986 GCF_041432805.1 Rothia sp. 27098_8_27
AAACACAGAAGAAACCACTCAAACCCTCGCAGAAAGCCTTCTAGAGCCCTCTCAGCAGCCCCTATTCCTACTTCCCAGCACACGCTACCTCACCGATAGATGCAGAAAGCCCCTCCCCTTCCGTTCGGCAAGGAATAGAAGAAGAGGGGCACATAGAGCGCTGAAACGCTTAGTACTGAATTAGTTGAGTACGGGGTTAGTACTGGGGAGGCGCCTCATTCGCCATATTGTTGAAGCGCGAGTACTTACCGCTAAACGCCAACGGAATAGTACGAGTCGGACCACCACGGTGCTTAGCAATAATCATGTCCGCCTCACCCACACGTTGACTATCCAGGTTATACATATCCTCACGATGCAGCAGAATCACCATATCCGCATCCTGTTCAATAGAACCCGACTCACGCAGATCCGAAACCATCGGACGTTTATCAGTACGCTGCTCCGAACCACGGTTCAGCTGCGACAGCGCAATCACCGGAACATCCAGCTCCTTAGCCAACAGCTTCAGGCTACGCGAAAACTCCGAAACCTCCTGCTGACGCGACTCAACCTTCTTACCCGAACTCATCAGCTGCAGATAATCCAGCACCACAAGCTTCAAATCATTACGCTGCTTGAGGCGGCGGCACTTCGCGCGAATCTCCATCAGAGTCATATTCGGCGAATCATCAATAAAGAGAGGAGCAGAATCAATACGGCCCTGCAGATTCGCCAGGTTCGTCCAGCCTTCAGTACCCAGGTCACCCTTCTTCAGCTCACTCATCGGAATCTTGCCCTCCGCAGAGAGAATACGCATCGCCAACTCAGTACGACTCATCTCCAGCGAGAAAAACACAGTCGTCATCTGATGATGAATAGACGCAGAACGAGCAATATCAAGAGCCAAAGTCGACTTACCCACACCCGGACGAGCCGCAATAACAATCATCTGGCCACCGTGCAGACCACCGGTCAGCTCATCAAACTCAATAAAGTCAGTCGGCACACCGTACACGCCATCGGGGCGGTTCGAGTTCGCATCAATCTCATTGATGGTCTCCTCCAACGCATCAGAGAAAGATACATAATCTTCCTTCGCGTTACCATCAGTCACCGCATAAATCTCAGCCTGCGCCTGATCGACCAAAGTATCGACCTCAGTCTCATTGGCGTAACCCAGCTGAGCAATCTTCGTACCCGCCTCAATCAGGCGGCGCATAATCGCGTGCTCCTTAACAATCTCAGCGTAATACTGAGCGTTAGCAGCAGTCGGAACCGACGCAATCAGCGTATGAATATAGGACGCGCCGCCCACACGAGTCAGCTCGCCGCGCTTCTTCAGCTCATCAGCAACCGTAATCGCATCCGCAGGGCTGCCGTGACCATAAAGAGAAAGAATCGCCTCATAAATCGTCTCGTGCGCCGGCTTATAGAAATCAGACGCACGCAGGCTCTCAACCACATCCGCAATAGCGTCCTTCGACAGCAGCATGCCACCGAGCACCGACTGCTCAGCCACATCATCATGGGGCATAGTGCGGGAACCATAATCAATGGCAGTTTCAGACATGCTTATCCTCGCGTTTCAATCCGATATCTACGACGTTCCAGAAACAATTTCTGCAGAACTCCTATGCTAGTTTCTCACGAAGGCACATGCGAAACCCATACACGCCTAACGGGGAGCTCGGAGATAATCCTCAATCTTCTCAACGGCGAGCGCCGCGCCATCCATAGTGCGCATTGCCTCACCCAGCTGCCGCGCCCTAGCGCGCATGCCCTCATCGCTGAGCAGACGGTCCAGAATATCGCGCACATTGCCGCGGCGCACATTATTCTTCGTAAAGCGCAGGGCGTTACCGTAGCGCACGCACTCCTCAATATTCCAGCTTTGCTCAGCCTGCATCGCAATACCGGCAAACGGCACACCCGCCAGGCACGCCGTCTGTACCGTCCCCTCACCGCCGTGGGTCAACGAGGCATCAATATGGCCGGCAAGCAGATGCGCCGGAACAGTCCCAGCGAAATGGATATTGCTGCCCAGCATGCTGGTATCCGAGAGCTGCACCCCGCCGCCGACCAGCACATCCACCGGAGCGGCTGACAACTGCTGCAGCACCTGCACCAAAATATCTGCGGAGCCGGATGAGCCCATTCCCACGTAAATCAGTGGCCGCTCCCTGGGTTCGCGAACAATCTGCGGCAGCTCACCGGGCGCACGGTAATAAATAGGACCCACACCAACATCAGGCTCCACCAAAGAATCCCCGCGCAGCTGCATAAACAGAGAACAGATAAGATTCACGTCGGCACTGAGCATATCAACAGTACGGCGAGGAAGCCTCAGCCCATGCTCACGTGCCACACGAGTAAAAGAAGTCGGCTTATACGACAACACCCGCGCCACCGCACGCAACCACCCCGGTGCCGCGAGCTCGCCGTCTACAGGTTTCTTCGAAAAGTACGTCGACGAGTAAGCGTACGGGCGCGCATAGAAAATAGGGACACCCGCAATACGCGCAGACAGCAGCATCGTCAGGTTAGAACCAATCACCACAGCGTCCGCGCTAAAGTCACGAATAGCCGCGAGCTCAGCATTGACCCGCCGACGCACCATATCGGTCGTGAAAGGATGCCGGACTCCCCTGCCCTGATCCAGCGCCATAATCTGCTCCGCCTCAGCATCGCTCATGATTGGCTCGCGAAGATGCACAGGAAGCCCCGTATTTTCCAGCAGTCCCAAGTACTTAGGGGAATACACATGGAACAAGACCGTATGACCTCGCTCCCGAGCCACACGCGCTATCTCAATACAGCGCGTGGTTTCACCCATATTGAAGCTTTCGGGAGAGAAAAGAATACGGCTCATAACAAACTCCGGCAGGCGCACACGTGACTGAGCCGAATCTGCGACTCATAACCTCACCAGTGTAAAACGGAGCCCCAGTATTCCCTCGGATAGAGAGGAATACTGGGGCTCCGTTTCGCTGTATAAGCTTTGCGGTGTGATTCTGTCTTACTTCTTACGCAGAATCAGCCCGATAGCGCCAATGTGGTCCGCGTGGCGGCGGAACACACCGCGCATACCCAGCACACGCTCACGAATCTGCGGCTTACGCGCCAGATTGAACGCAATCTTCGCAACGCCGGCGGGACCCTCATCAGCCAGCAGACGCTTCGGCTCCAACAGAGCCATATCGGTCTGGTACACATCCAGCACCTCAAAGCCAGCCTCTTCCGCCAGAGCAGTCCACTCGGCAACAGTCAGCGGGCGGGCATTCACACGGATAGTGCGCGCCAGGTCCTTCTGAATCTCTTCCTTCAGCTCGGGGCGCAGATAATCGGGAACCAGCGACATCTCGTGAATAGCGTAGTAGCCGCCCGGACGCAGCAGACGAGCCGCCTCACGCATAATCTCCAGCTTGTGCTTATCGGTCTGCATGGTCAGCATCGCCTCGCCCACCACGGCGTCGTAGCTTTCCGAGGGCAGACCGGTCTCCTGAGCGCTAGCATTCACCACACGGTAGTTCGGCTTAGTCGATGCACCAATACGCTCGGTTACGATTTCAGCAGCCTTGGGATCAAGATCCACACCGGTGTAGCTCTTGGGGGAACGCTTCACAATCTCCAGGGCGGTAATACCCAGGCCCGGCGCAAACTCCACGACGTCAATGTCGCCGCCCAGAGCACGAGCCAGCAGCCAGTTGGTGGTCTCGCGGCCACCGGGGCGCAGAACCTTCTTGCCCAGCTGAGCCAGCAGCCAGTGACCTGCCGCCTTGTCGGCGGGGCGGTCGGTACCGGGAACGGAAGGGGTCTTAGACACGGAAGACAACTCCTCAATACTTGTATTTAATATGCAAAATTTATCTTCCCTAATTCTAGACCCGCCACCCAAAGAAAGGAAATATGACGTTATATAGAAGTGTGGTTGCCCTTTGTTACAGCATGCCGCAACACCACTACAGCCACCTTTGCTGCACACCTAGAGATTAAACAGAAACTGGAGCTGGACCTCTCGATCCAACCCCAGTCTCATCACACACACATACATACGAAAATCAGAGCCACTTCCGCAAGGAAAGTCCAACTTTCTGATGGTCCTCTCGAACCATCTATATAAAGTATTACGCGTAAACCTTTATTCCCTGTAGGTTAAAGCTGTAAGAAAGCTGGGAATAGATTTTCTTCAAAATCGGGGTGCGGCACCCCGGATTTCACGCGGAAACTACAAGTCGCTTTAAAAGAAGAAAGGCAAGGCGCTTTTGCCTTGCCATCCTTCTTTCGCTAGCGGGCGACCCCGCTACACGAAACACACACATTCACATCGCAGTCCTCTCGAACCAACACTTATAGTAAACACCCCCAACCTTATGGGAGGATTGAATTTCGCTGGAAACAAGCTGGGAGAAAACCAACAGAACCCTGAGAGCTTTGATATTGTGCAGTTTGCGGACTCTAAACCGGGCTAATAAGCCGCCATATACAGCCCCAGCAGCACCAACGGGTTAGCCACTACAGAAATAACCGCCAAGCAAATATTAGCCACGCGGTACTGACGGAACTTCACCAGACCCACCAGCGCGCACACCAGCGCAACACTGGATGCAAGGCCGCCAACCACCAGCAAAAGAAGCAGAAGAGCAGTAGCGACATTAGCGTCCGCAAATGGGATAACCGCTAGAGCGCACAGCAACAAATTGACGCACTCCAACACCACACCCGTGGACAGAAGCTGCGCGCTAGAAGACAAACGTGAAAAAGATCGAGCCATGTCTACCAGTCTACGGGGTCAATTGGCGTATTTCGCAGTCGCAACCGTTCTAATCACCAATCCTTCTGTAGCACACCACATATTCTCAGCTTCCAAAAATAATGTTTCACGTGAAACATGTACAGGAGCGAATACAACAAACGGGGTGCCCCTCACGAAGAGGGACACCCCGTCCAACATTCAACGCCGCAGCATCAAAGCACCAGCGTCAAATATCTAAAAATCTACTTACGCAGCAGCAACGACGTCCAGGACAACGTTAGCAACAACGTCAGCGTGCAGGCGGACAGTCACCTTGTACTCACCGGTGCGCTTGATAGCGGAACCCAGGTGGATGGTGCGCTTGTCAACGGAGCCAATGCCAGCAGCCTCAATAGCCTCAGCAATAGCCTCAGCCTTGACGGTACCGAACAGGCGGCCGTCAGCGCCAGCCTTGTGTGCAACGACAACCGGCTTAGCAGCCAGGGACGCAGCAATTGCCTGAGCCTCTTCCAGAGAAGCCTTAGCACGAGCCGCACGAGCGGCGCGGATGGACTCAACCTGCTTCTCGCCACCCTGGGTCCAGGTCACGGCGAAGCCGCGGGGCAGCAGGTAGTTACGTGCGTAACCGTCCTTAACGGTGACAACATCGCCAGCTGCACCGAGGCCGGAAACTTCCTGAGTCAGAATGATCTTAGCCATGTTACTGTCTCTCCTTCTCTTTAGCGGCCAGCGCCGGAGTAGGGCAGCAGTGCAACTTCGCGGGCGTTCTTAATAGCCTGAGCGATCTTGCGCTGCTCCTGAACGGTCACGCCAGTCACGCGGCGAGCGCGGATCTTGCCGCGGTCGGAGATGAACTTGCGCAGAAGTGCGACGTCCTTGTAGTCGATAACGGTGACGTCAGCAGCCTTGAGGGGGTTCTGCTTGGGTTTGGGCTTACGGATTTCAGCCTTAGCCATCGTGGTGCTCCTTAGAGTTGGGAGCCCGCGGCGGATAACCGCGGGATGGATTGATAAATTACTATTCGGAAAACGAAACCGGCTTAGAACGGAGGTTCGTCGTCGGCGCCGCTACCCCAGTCATAGTTACCACCAGACTGAGAACTCCACGGATCAGCAGCAGGAGCTGCAGGGGCCGCCGGAGCAGCCGGAGCGGAGTAGCCAGACTGGCCAGAGTAACCATTACCCTGAGCAGCAAAATTGTTCTGCTGAGGAGCGGAGAAACCGCCCTGAGCAGCAGCGTTGTACCCAGCGCCACCGCCAAAGCCACCCTGCGCACCGCCACCGAAGTTATTACCTCCGGCAGAACGCTGTGCGCGAGTCACCTGAGCAGTAGCAAAACGCAGAGTCGGGCCAATCTCCTCGACCTCAAGCTCAAACGAAGTACGACGCTCGCCTTCCTTGGTCTCGTACGAGCGAGACTTCAGACGGCCCTGCGCGATAACCTGAGTACCCTTCTTCAGAGTCTCTGCAACATTCTCAGCGTAACCACGCCACACCGACGCACGCAGGAACAGGGTCTCCCCATCCTCCCACTGGTTCGTCTGGCGGTTAAAAGTACGCGGAGTCGATGCGATCGTGAAATTAGCAACCGCCGCACCCGCAGGGGTGTAACGAAGCTCCGGGTCGCCAGTCAGATTACCAATAACGGTAATAACGGTATCGCCTGCCATTTGATGCCTCCTCGATAAGAGTTACAAGTATGTTGAATCCAGTACAGCGCAACCCCCTGACATTTTTAGGGGGTCAGCCGACCGGAAAGACCAACTACTTGCTGGAGATCTTCTGATCCTCCGGGCGGATGATCTTGGTACGCATGACGGACTCGTTCAGGTTCAGAACACGATCGAGCTCAGCTGCGGTCTCAGGGGTAGAGGTGAAGTTCACCACTGCGTAGATACCCTCAGACTTCTTCTGGATCTCGTATGCCAGGCGGCGACGACCCCAGATGTCAACGTTGTCGATAGAACCGCCTTCGCTGGTGACGATCTCGAGGAACTTGGACAGCGACGGCTCAACCGCACGGTCCTCAACCTCGGGGCTGAGGATAACCATCAGTTCATATGCACGCATGATTAAACCCCTCCTTTGGGCTAAACGGCTATGGGATTTCCATAGCAGGAGATTCATTGTGCTCTACACGTGAAGCACACCGGGTGGGGAACACGCATAGATTTCTTAACAATACACGAGAAAAAGCAGATAGAACAGTACCGCACCGCGTGACCTCAACCATGCGATGCGGTACCGAAAACCGCAGAAGCTACGCTTTCTGACGCTGCTCCCACCACTGCACCAGACGAGCCTTCGCCTCCTCCTCAGGAAGCGAACCCTCATCCAGACGCAAATTCAACAAGAACTTATACGCCTCACCCACCACCGGGCCCGGCGCAATACCAAGAATCTGCATAATCTGACCGCCATCCAGATCCGGACGGATCGAATCCAGCTCCTCCTGAGCAGCCAACTCAGCAATACGACGCTCCAAATCGTCATACGCCTCAGCCAGCGAGCGCGACAGACGACGATTACGAGTCGTCACATCAGAACGCGACACACGATGCAGACGCTCCAACTGATCGCCCGCATCACGCACATAACGGCGCACCGCAGAATCAGTCCAACCCGACTCACGGTAACCATAGAACCGCATATGCAGCTCCACCAGACGAGCCACAGCCTTAATCGTGTCATTATCAAAACGCAGCGCACGCATACGCTTCTTCACCATCTTCGCGCCCACCACCTCATGGTGCAGGAACGAGACGGAGCCGTCCTTCTCAAACTTACGAGTCTTCGGCTTACCAATATCGTGCATCAACGCCGCAAAACGCAGAATAAAATCAGGAGCCGGGCACGGGCCGTCCTCGTCCGTCTCCTTCTCCATCGCCTGCTCCATCACCTTCAACGAATGCGCATACACATCCTTATGGTGATGCGCCGGATCCATCTCCATACGCAACGCAGGAAGCTCCGGCAACACATAATCCGCCAGACCCGTATCCACCAGCAGGTTCAAACCCACCCGCGGATAATCCGACTCAATCAGCTTCACCAGCTCATCACGCACACGCTCAGCCGAAATAATCTCAATACGGCCAGCCATCTCACGCATCGCCTCGAAAACCTCCGGGGCAACCTCAAGATTAAAACGCGCAGCAAAACGAGCCGCACGCATCATACGCAGCGGATCCTCAGAAAAAGACTCCTCCGGCGAGCGCGGAGTACGCAAAACACCCGCACGCAAATCCTCAACGCCACCAAACAAGTCAACAACCTCACCACTGGGCAAAGCCGCCGCCATCGCATTAATCGTGAAATCACGACGCACCAAATCGGCGCTCAAATCCGTGCCGAACTCCACCGTCGGCTTACGCGAATCCGAAACATACACCTCAGCACGGTACGTGGTCACCTCATACACCACGCCATTCTTACGCGCACTAATCGTGCCGTACTCCTTGCCGATATCCCACGTATGCTCACCCCACCCACGCAGAATCTGCTCGCTCTGCTCCGGAGTAGCATCCGTCGTCAAATCAAAATCAGTGAAATGGCCGCCATCATCCAGCAGATTGTCGCGGACAATACCGCCCACCAAGTACAGCTCAAAACCCGCCGCACGGTACAGTTCTCCCAGCTCGGCGGCATCCGGGTACTTCGACACAACATCAATAATCAGCGACATAATCCTTTAATCGTGCCAGAAAAACCACCCACGCGCCCACCCCACACCCACAACACCCCACCAAAGACAGCTATCTCACCCCAAACCGAGACACCAAAACCTCAGCCTATCGGTTAAGGTAGAACCATGAGCATTCCCGTACCCCGCGCCCCCAAAACGCGCTTCACCGCGCCCGCGCGAGCGGTACCCGCCCCCGAAGAAGTCTCCGCAGGCGGGCTCATCATCGACTTCGACCGACCCGAACAGCTACCCGTAGCCATCATCGCCCGCATCAACCGCAACGGACAACGCGAATGGTGCCTACCCAAAGGCCACATCGAACACGGCGAAACCACCGTCGAAGCCGCACAACGCGAAATCAGCGAAGAAACCGGAATCACCGGCTACCCCGTAGCCTCCCTCGGCACCATCGCCTACTGGTTCACCTCCAACGGCACGCGCATCCACAAAACCGTGCACCACTACCTCTTCGCAGCAACCGGCGGCGAACTCAGCATCGACAACGACCCCGACCACGAAGCAATCGACGTCGCATGGGTCCCCCTCGAAGAGCTCCCCACCCGCCTCTCATTCGCCAACGAGCAACACATCGCCCGTAGCGCGCGCGAATACATCACCACCCAGCTCTAAACACCCGTTAAATAGAGCCCCAAAAACTAAAAGAAGCAATCACCCGCCGACACAGGAGAGACATACGTGGCACGTAACGACGCCCGCTCAAGCGCAATCATGGCAGCAGGCACCCTCGTCTCGCGCATCCTCGGATTCGTCAAGACCATCCTGCTCACCGTAGCCATCGGCTCACTCTCAACCGTCGGCGACGTCTTCGAAACCGCCAACACCCTACCCAACCTCATCTACGTCCTCGTAGCAGGCGGCGTCTTCAACGCAGTCCTCGTACCCCAAATCATCAAGGCGGCCAAAGCACAAGACGGCGGCGCACGATACATCTCCAAACTCGTCACCCTCACCGTCACCGCAATCGGCCTCATCACCCTTATCACCGTCGCCTGCGCCTGGCCCATCATCAGCATCATGGGCTCAGGATGGAGTCCCGAACAACGACAGCTCGGCTTCATCTTCGCCCTCTGGTGCCTACCCCAAATCTTCTTCTACGGCCTCTACACCGTCATCGGACAGGTCCTCAACGCCAAAGACGCATTCGGCGCCTACATGTGGTCGCCCGTACTCAACAACGTCATCACCATCCTGTCGCTGATCCTGTTCATCTTCCTCTTCGGCGCGCAAACCCCCAACCCCAACCCGATTCACACCGTAGACAACTGGACCAACGCACAAACCCTCGTGCTCGCAGGCTCCTCCACCTTCGGCGTCATCATGCAGGCACTCGTCCTGTTCATCCCCCTACGCAAGCTCGGTCTGCGCCTCAAGCCCGACTTCGCATGGCGAGGCATCGGCCTGCGCGCAGCCTCCAAGCTCGCCGCCTGGACCCTCGCCTCCGGCATCATCTCCAACCTCGCGTTCCTCTACATGACCAAGGTCGCCGCCGGCATCGTCGGCCAGCGCGAACACTACGCCGCCCTCGGCATCCAAATCCCCGGCCTGCAGGCACTCAACTACGCCTCCATGCTGTACATGCTCCCGCACGGCGTCATCGGCATCTCCATCGCCACCGTGCTCTTCAACCGCATGAGCGCCTCCGCCATCGCCGACGACAGCGACAGCGTCATCTACGCACTCTCCCACGGCCTGCGCAACGCAGCCGTAGCCACCGTCTTCTGCATGGTCGCACTCATGGTACTGGCAGGCCCCGTCGCCGTACTCTTCAGCGGCGGCGACCCCATCGCAGCAACCATCATCGCCAAGCTCATCGTCATCACCGCGCTCGGCACCCCCACCCTCACCATCAACTACCTCTACAGCCGCGTGCTCTACGCCCGCGAAGACGCACGCACCCCCTTCCGCATCCAGGTGTACTCCGCCATCATCATGGTCATCATGAGCTTCGCAGCATCCCTGCTCGACGCACAGTACACCGTGTACATGCTCGCCTTCATCTACCCGGTGCACAACATCCTGATCCTGTTCATCAGCCACCACATGGTCCGCCGCCGCCTCGGCTACTACGGCCAGCGCGGCATCGTCAGCGCCTACGCCCGCACCACCCTCGCATCCCTCTTCGCCGGCGGCATCGCAGCCATCGCACTCTGGCTGCTCGGCGGCTACCAGCTCGACGGATTCGCCTGGGCATCCAAGCTCACCGCAATCATCACCCTCGCCGTATGCGGCACCGTCATGGGCCTGGCATACCTCGCCGGTATACAAATCTTCCGCGTCAAGGAAGCCAACGCACTACTGGCACCCCTCACTTCCAAACTTGAGCGTTTTGCACGCCGCTAAAGCAGCACACAACGCCCAACCCGGGTAGCTGCCGTGCACCCACCTCACCCCACACCGGGGCCCGCAAAGGACGCAGGCAGCCACCCGGACGCCACAAACTATCACTCAGCCCCAGCATCCTTCAATGCCGGGTAGAATCTAATAGTCAGGGCCCGCCACACGGCAGGCACTATGAAACCACCTCGGGAGAACACGTTGTCGCAACAGATTCCGGTCGGATCGGTCCTCGGAGGCCGCTACGAGATCACCGCACACATCATCATTACGGCAGAATCCGACATGGTGCTTGAAGGCACCGACCAGATTCTCAACCGTAAGGTCTCGGTCGTCGTCGCATCGCCCAGCCGCAGCGCACTGCTGGAAGCAAACTCCCGCGCGCTCGCAGCCAACGCACGCGGCAACATCCAGATCCTCGACCTGGGCATCACCCCCGAAGGCAGCCGTTACCTCGTCACCTCCCACACCCGCCCCGACACCCTGCTGGACACCCTGCTGGTCGAAAACCACGCACTCTCCAACGCAGAAGACGCGCTGGGCACCGAAATCTTCGGCGACTCCGAAAGCAGCAGCTCCCCCAACACCTACGAGAAGGTCTCTGCTTCCAGCACCAACCAGGAGAGCATCACCGCAGCCAAGAACTGGAACGCATCCGACGGCGCAGCCGTCACCGCATACTCCGAACCCACCAGCATCTACGAAGATGACGAAGACGAAGAAGACGGCAGCCGCGGCACCTGGGCAGTCGCCCTGGCAGCAGTCCTGCTACTCGTCATCGTCGCAGGCGGTATCCTCACCTCCCTGGGCGCAATCGGCTCCAACCAGGCAGCCGCACCGCACACCCCCAAGTCTTCTATGTCGGCATCCGAATCGGCTGCGGCAAACGCCAGCGCATCGGCATCCCCGACCGCTAAGGCATCGAACGCACCGGCGAAGATCGCGTCCGTGGCTCGCTTCGTGCCCTCGAACCCCACGTTCATGAACGACATGGACACCCTCATCCCGAACCTGACCGACGGTAATGCCAACACCGCATGGATCAGCTACGGCTTCGGCACCGCCAACTACGCCGGCACCATCAAGGAATTCGGCCTGGCACTGAAGCTGCAGACCCCCACCGTCGTCTCCAAGCTGACCATTCAGCAGAACACCGGCACCGGCGGCTCCTTCACCGTCTACACCAACAGCTCTGCATCCCTGGACGGTGCGGTTGAGGTCGGCAAGGGCACCTTCGAAGGCAAGGATGCAGTCGTCACCCTGGACACCTCCAAGCAGAGCGCAGAAAAGGGCGCCTACGTGATCATCGTGGTCAACGAGCTGCCCCGCCTCTCCCTGCCGATTGGAAATTGGAGTTACGGTCTGCGCATCAACGAAATCAAGGTGGACTAATCAACCCATAACGCGACGTCGACAGGGCGCTCACACCCCAGACACAAGGGCGGGGCTTCTGAACTCAACGGTTCGGAAGCCCCGCCCTTTTTGATGTCTATTTATGACTCTTTATGGCAGGGTCGCTACTCAAAGATTCACAGTGCGCACAGTATCTGGATAAGGATCCCCCAAAAATGGAATAATCGAGGATAAAGCCCTGTTATAGGGGCAGAACGAAAGACCTACAAGGGAAAGATATATCCGATGACTGAGAATCTGGGAGGCCTCTTCGGAGGCTCCGCCCTGGGCAATCTGAACCTCGCCTCCGCACCCGCCACCAAAGCCGCACCAGCTGCCGAGGTTGAGACCGATGCAACCGTCCACAACGTCATTATTGTGGGCTCCGGCCCCGCCGGCTACACCGCCGCAATCTACGCGGCACGCGCCGAGCTGAAGCCCGTCCTCTTCGCCAGCTCCCTGGCACCCGGCGGCTCCCTCATGAACACCACCGAGGTCGAGAACTTCCCCGGCTTCATTCAGGGCATCCAGGGCCCCGAGCTGATGGAGAACATCGGCCAGCAGGCTGAGCGTTTCGGCACTGACATCCGCTACCAGGACGTAGAAAAGGTCGAACTCACCGGCGACGTGAAGAAGGTCTACACCGCTGACGGCGCCGTTCACCTGGCGAAGACCGTCATCATGACCACCGGTTCTCAGGTCCGTAAGCTCCACATCGAGGGCGAAGATCGACTCTCCGGTTACGGCGTCTCCTGGTGCGCAACCTGCGATGGCTTCTTCTTCAAGGACAAGGAAATCGCAGTGGTCGGCGGTGGCGACTCCGCGCTGGAGGAGGCACTGTTCCTGACGACCTTCGCATCCAAGGTGTACCTGGTGCACCGCCGCGACTCTTTCCGTGCTTCGGAAATCATGCAGACCCGCGTGTTCAACAACCCGAAGATTGAGGTTGTCTGGGACTCGGCTGTCACCGCCGTTCACGGCGAGAGCAACCTCGAGTCGATCACCCTGACCAACACCAAGGACGGTTCTGAGCGTCAGCTGGCTGTTCAGGGCCTGTTCATCGCTATTGGCTCCGATCCTCGTGTGGAACTGGTACGTGACCAGCTGGAGATTACCGAGAACCACACCATCGCGGTTCAGGGTCGTTCCTCGAAGACTTCCGTTCCCGGCGTTTTCGCTGCCGGTGACGTGATTGACCCGACCTACCGCCAGGCAATCATTGCTGCCGGTTCCGGTGCTGTTGCCGCTCTGGACGCGCAGCACTACCTCGAAAACCTCTAAACTATTCGTATTACTCGCAGGGGAATCCGCCCCGTGTCAGAAAGGAGCACTCCGTGAGCAGTGCACAGCAGGCAACTGATGCCACTTTTGACGAACTGGTTCTGAAGAACGACAAGCCCGTTATCGTGGACTTCTGGGCTGAATGGTGCGGCCCCTGCCGCATGGTTGGCCCCGTGATTGACGAGATCGCTGGCGAGTACGCAGGCCAGGTCGACGTGGTCAAGGTAGATGTTGAGGCAAATGGCGATACCGCCATGAAGTACGGCATTACCTCTATTCCCGCCATCTACCTTTTCAAGGGTGGCGAGGTCGTCAAGAAGACCGTAGGCGCTAAGACGAAGCCCGCTCTGCTGGCCGAGTTCTCCGAGCACCTGGGCTAATCTTTCGAGCAGCTAGAGAAAAACCCTCGGTGATGTTTCACGTGAAACATCACCGAGGGTTTTTTATATATGCAACTGATTTCAGTTGCTAAATATTGTTTTATGCGAAAATTTAGCCCGAGAAATCAGAATCTAAAACGCGGATAATGCGGTTCAGATCCTCAACATTCGCAAATTCGATGGTCATCTTACCCTTGCGAGCACCCAGCGAAATCTTCACCGAAGTATCGAGCTTGTCAGCAAAAGCCTCCGCAATATAATCCAGGCGCTCACGGTGCTTCTGAGGCTGAGGAGCCTTACGCTCCTTCACCTCCGCAGCGCCGGATGTATGGTTCACCAGCTCCTCAGTTGCGCGAACCGACAGCCCCTCGTTCACAATCTTCTGCGCGAGAGTCTCAATCTGAGCCTGGTCGGTCAGAGCCAGCAGGGCACGCGCGTGACCCGCGGAGAGAATACCCGCCGCAACGCGACGCTGCACCAGAGCCGGCAGCTTCAGCAGACGAATCGTATTCGAAATCTGGGGGCGAGAACGACCAATACGCTTAGCCAACTGCTCCTGAGTAGTGTCGAACTCCTCCATGAGCTGTTGGTATGCCGCTGCCTCTTCAATGGGGTTCAGCTGGCTGCGGTGCAGGTTCTCCAGTAGGGCGTCACGGAGAAGGTCGCCATCTTCAGTCTCACGAACAATCGCCGGGATGGTGCTCAGGCCAGCCGCCTGGGTTGCACGCCAGCGGCGCTCACCCATGACCAGCTCATACTTTTCGGTGCCGTTTTCGCGCGAGGGACGCACGACGATCGGCTGCAGAACACCAATCTCACGAACCGAGTGGATGAGCTCTTCCATATCCTGCTCATCAAAGTCAGTTCGGGGCTGCTTGCGGTTCGGATGGATATCGCGAACGTTCAGCTCAGCAAACTGGGCACCGGGAACCGGGACCAGACCCCCCTGCTCCTCAGAAGCGGACTGCGGGGCGGAGACATCTTCACCAAAGAAGAAGTCCACCGGGCGGCGAGTCAGGGTGGTGTTGCGCAGTGCCGCACCCATATCCACGCGCGGCTTCTTCTTCGATGTTTCACGTGAAACATCCTGCGAGGAGGTGGGAGCTTCGATCTTCTCCTCTGCCTTCTCAGCTTCAGTAGGCTTTTCCTGAGCGGGTGCAGCTTCAGCAGGCTTAGCCTCTACAGACTCAGCTTTAGTGCTCTTACGCTGCTTCTCCGGCTTAGCCTCGTGAGCCATTTCGAAGAGGCCGTCAGTCATCGGCTCTTCAATCGGAGTGGACACCTTCTTGGGTGCAGCCTTTACTGCAGCAGTCTTTTCGGATGCCTTCGCCTCAGCATTACCAGAATTCTTCGTACTCTGAGGGATCAGTGCCCCCAGGCCACGACCCAAGCCGCGTCGCTTTTCAGCCATCGTTACTCCTTAGGACTCCCGGACGAGCCCGCTCATTTTTGCTTCTTCATCTAGTGTAAACGAAATAAGCACCCGAAAGCAGAAGTGAAAACTGCACGGTACATGATCCAAATTATTCCCAATAATTAATTCTCTAAGGCTGTTTTCTCGGGTTTCACCCAGAAAATACCGTACACAATAAGCCCTTTTTGAATCATCAATAGACAATCCAAAAGGGCTCATTTCAAAAGATTTAGATTATGCGGATCGGCGCGAGAGCTCCTGTGCCGCCTCGCGGTAGGCGCGAGCGCCAGTCGACGAAGAATCGTAGGTGATGACGGTCTGCTGATAACTGGGAGCTTCAGAGATACGAACCGAGCGAGGAATCTTCACACCCAGGGTTTCCTCCGGGAAGTGTTCACGCACCTCCTCTGCCACTTGGAATGCCAGGTTGGTACGAGCATCGTACATGGTCAGCAGAATTGTGCTGATGCGCAGCTTGGAGTTCAGATGCTTCTGAATCATCTGAATATTCTTCAGCAGCTGGCTCAGACCTTCCAGAGCGTAGTACTCGCACTGAATCGGAATCAGAATCTCTTCTGCCGCAACGAAGGCATTGACGGTCAGCAGGCCGAGGCTCGGCGGGCAGTCGATAAAGACATAGTCCAGGCGCTCCATGCCCTGCTTCTCGCGCCACTCAGTGTAGTCCATCAGGGCATTCTTGAGGCGAGTCTCGCGTGCCACCAGGGAAACCAGTTCAATCTCCGCGCCCGCAAGGTCGATATTGGCAGGGGCACAGAACAGGCCGGGCATATCGGGGCATTCCTGAACAATTTCAGAAAGCGGCTTATCCTCAATCAGGACGTTGTAGACACTGGGAACATCCACGCCGTGCTCAATACCCAGTGCGGTCGAGGCGTTACCCTGCGGGTCGTTATCGATAACCAAGACGTTCAGTCCAGCCTCCGCGAGCGCGGCTGCGAGGTTCACGGCGGTGCTGGTTTTACCCACGCCACCCTTCTGGTTCGACACGGTGAAGACACGCGTATGCACAGGCTTGGGGAGCAAATCTGCTGCAGATTTCTGAGCTTGAGGAGTCATCGGGTGCCTTCCATGTTCCGGGTGGTGTGTCTACGGTGATGCTTCGTCTGATGCCTCGCGTGTGGCAATACTCTGCGGTATTTGTGCGCGAGGAGGATTCAACCTCCACTCCCCCACCATTCACTCATCTCAGCATGTTTCACGTGAAACATACTCCGTGAGGTGGTGAAGTCTGCAATGTTTCACGTGAAACATTGATGCTGCCCGAATGGTTCTGAAGGGCTCGGTACCCCTTACTGAACCAGCAGGCTTTGATGTAGAAGAGTCTAAGGTTTCAATCCTTCCTTAAGGGTACCCGGCATCAGGTCAATACTCCACGCGAGAGGTCATTCTATGTACTCTACGGATGCAATTGCCGCGCACGCCCGGCAAGCCAGCGCACAAAAATGGGCGGTACCGCGTAAGCTATGTATATTCACTAGCTCATTGCGGTACCGCCCATTTGAGACGAAACCTTTAGAGACGGACTCGAACCACCGTCGTCGGCTCTTCCAGTAGATCACCGCCGGCGGTGAGAATCTCAGTCTCACGCGCACCGTAGCGGTTCAGCTTCTTCTTCGCCTTAGTAATCTCCTCCGCGGCACTACGACCCTTCAGAGCCAGCAGCTCACCGGTGCCACGCAGAATCGGCAGAGTAATGTCCAGCAGGCCCACCAGAGCGGACACAGCGCGCGCAGTCACCACATCAGCTTCAACAGCACCCACAGCCTGCTCAGCACGCGAGCGCAGCACGGTCACGTTCTCCAGGCCCAGATCCTCGACAACCTCATTCAGCCAAATCACGCGGCGCTCCAGAGGCTCAATCAGGGTCAGCTTCAAATCCGGGCGGGCAATCGCCAGGCACAGACCGGGCAGACCAGCCCCCGAACCAACATCGGCAACCGACGCATTCGGAGCAATATACTCCTGCACCACGGCACAGTTCAGCACGTGGCGAGCCCACAGGCGCGGCACCTCACGCGGACCAATCAGACCACGCTCAATACCGGTCGTCGCCAGGTGCTGCACGTAGCGCTCCGCCAGAGGCAGACGCTCACCGAACACAGCCTCCGCGGCGGCGCGCTCACTCTCACTGAGAGTAACCATCGAAGTCTCCATACTAGGCTCCTACCTTGGGAAGAGAAATCACCACGTGACGGCGAGGGCCCTCACCCTCAGACTCGCTGTACAAGCCAGCAGCAGCCACCACATCGTGCACGACCTTACGCTCGTACGGGCTCAGCGGCTTCATGTGCTCATCGCGACCGGTAGTGCGCACCTTCTCAATCGCGTCAGCAGCGATCTTCTCCAGCTGCTCACGACGCTCAGCACGGTAGCCAGCAATGTCCAGAATCAGGCGGGAACGGGTGCCGTTACCAGCCAGGACGGAGAGGCGCACCAGCTCCTGCAGAGCCTCCAGAACCTCGCCGTGGCGGCCAACCAGGTGGCGCAGTTCCTCATTGTCATCATCGTCATTAACGACCGACAGGTAGATGCGGTTATTGCGCACCTCAATATCAATGTCGCCGTCCATATCGACAATATCGAGAAGCTCTTCGAGGTAGTCAGCGGCGATATCGCCTTCCTCCTCAATGTCCTCAAAATCATCTTCTTCGCCCTCAAAGGGCTCCTCTACCAGCTGCTCCTCAACGAGCTGCTCGTCCTCATATTCCATAGCTTCAGTCACAATAATCCTCGGGGTGTTCGGAGGGGTGTCCTAGGGGTAAAAAGTATCTCATACACGGCGCCGGGCCCGCGCCACACGTGGCGAGAACCCGGCCCGAATCACGGAAGAAAACTACTTCTTTCCGTTCTGCTTATTGCGTTGCTGCTTCTGGCGCTTCTTACCAACCGGCTGCTGACGCTGACCCGCAGCGGCACGTTCACGAGCCTCCTGCAGATCCTTCTCGTGCTGCTCACGGGTCTTACCAATCGGGGGCAGGCCCTTCGCAGCACGACGAGCGTTCAGCTCACGCTCCGCCTGAGAACCGGGGGTCGGGTTATTGCGGATAACCCACCACTGCTGACCCAGCGACCACAGGTTCGACACGGTCCAGTAGTACATAACACCCAGCGGGAAGTTAATACCGGAAACAGCGAAGATGATCGGGAAGATGTACATGATCATCTGCTGCTGACGGAACATCGGAGAGTTCAGAGCCGCCTCCGACATGTTCTTCACGCTCAGCTGCTTCTGAATGTAGAACTGGGTCGCACTCATCAGAACAATCATGATGACCGCCTGAACAACGGTCGCGGTGGTGTCACCAGCGCCCGGGTGCAGCATGGTCGCGAAGAGCTGAGCACCAAAAATCTGCGAGTCGTTGAACTGGTGCACCAGATCAGCCGGCAGCATGAGCACGCTCTCGTTACTCTGAGCCGCGGTGGGAACGCCCATCAGCACCTGGTACAGACCGAAGAAGATCGGCATCTGAGCCAGAATCGGCAGACAGGACGCGAAGGGGTTCGTACCGTGCTTACGGTACATTTCCATCTGCTCCTGAGCCATAGCCTGGCGGGAGAGCTGGTCCTTCTTGCCCTTGTACTTCTCCTGCAGCTTCGCCATATCGCCCTGCATCGCGGTCATACCGCGCATAGCCTTAATCTGCTTGACGAACAGCGGAATGGTCAGGGTACGCATCACCAGGGTCAGGAAGATAATGCACAGAACCCAAGTCAGACCGGAAGCAGGGTCCATGCCCAGCGAGGTGAAAAGAGTGTGGAACAGCCACAGGACCACGGAGACGATCCATTTAAACGGCCAAAGAATCAAATCAAAAATATTCACGCGGGAATACTCCTTAAGGACTCGGCTAAGTCATTGTGTGGGAGGCGTCGCCTACTCAGGGCGGGCGTCACCACCGGTGTGAGGGGTGTAAAGATGGGGGTGGTTGAGCAGAATAATTTTCGGTTCTGCTCCGGGAGCGAAAGTGCGCTTCCCCTCCGGGACTGGGTCGATACCTCCGGTCGCCCAGGGAACACACCGCAGAATACGGCGCACCGTCAGGGAAAGCCCGCCCATCGCACCGTGGGTGGTCAGCGCCTCCAGAGCGTAGGCTGAGCAGGTCGGGTAGTAGCGGCACACATCCCCGTAGAGGGGGGAGACGACCTTGCGATAGGCTTTCATGCACGCGATCAGCAGGTTCTGCGGTAGAACGTAGAGAGCCTGCAGGAAAGTTTCAGCCCTTACGAATTCGTTAGGTGCTAGTGCCAGCAGCTCGTCGGGGCCCAGAGTCTCGGCAGAGGCGCTATAAGTGCCGCTGTGATGCGCGTGGAAGCGTTCTTCACAGCGGTCACGCTGGGAACGGCTCACGGCTTCTCCTTGCTCTGAGGCAGGTCGAGCTTAGCGAACGCGGTCTCGAGTGCCGATTCGTAGTCGCGGCGCAGCTGATCCCAGCTGGCGCTCGCAGAGGCAGGAAGCGCTCGCACAGCAATGGCGTAGCCTTCCGGATGCGCGGCGCAGGTGAGCGCGGCAAGTTCACGCAACCGGCGCTTGACCAGATTGCGTGTGACTGCGTTGCCCACCGCCTTCGACACAATGAAACCTACCTGGGTTGTTTTTCCAGGATTTTTCGCCGTAGATACAACGATGTTCCGACGTCCTGTACGGATGCCGGAACGGAAGGCGTGGGAGAATTCTGCGCTGGTGCGCATACGGTGCCGTTGAGGCAGCACGTGTTCCCCTTTACGTAGTGTGGGAGATTCGGCTCATGTGGTGAGCTGACCTCCGCGTGTATTTCACGCTTAATGATAGTTCGCCCGCCGATGCGTGTGCATCGGCGGGCGAACTATATGCCGTGATTAGGCCGAGAGCTTTGCGCGGCCCTTACCGCGGCGGCTCGACAGAATCGCGCGGCCTGCACGGGTACGCATACGCAGACGGAAGCCGTGCTTCTTAGCGCGACGGCGGTTGTTCGGCTGGAAAGTACGCTTGCTCATACTTTGTCTCCTTGATTTTTGCGGTTCGTGCCCTCACGGGTATCGGAACCGTACGCTTCTTGGTGCACGGAGGTACCGCGACTATTCGCAGTAGGCGGTGCACACACAACAGCACAACTTTAGAAGAGTGGAGGGCGTAAATCAAGTTCTTGACGCTTTTTTCCGCGTGATTCCGGGCTCGTTTGTGGCGTGGAGGCGGTGATTGCGGCGGGTGTACAGGCTGTGGAGACGCTACGTGCTCTTGGGACGCAAACCTGGGGATATTTACGGCAGTACGGTATCCACCATGGTGCATATCCCACCCATACCCCCTACTATCGGCGAGTTATCCACACCCCCGGACCTTTAGGCTATTCCGCTAAATATCAGGGAAGAAGGCATGTTATGCACTTAAATCCACCGCTTATCCACTTCTGTAATTACAAGTTTTCCACCGTGTGGAAAACTCTTGTGGATAACTTTCTCTCCCTGTGTATTAAGCGGGTAGAATCTTAATGACCTCGCGGTGGTTTCCGGCATAATTTCTTTACTGCACCACCGCTTCACATCGAGTGAAAGTAAAGAATTCCATGACCGACTCCCTTCAGGCGCGCTGGGCGCATCTGCTCTCCATTCTTGCCGCCGATCCGGCGGTGACGGCACGTCAGCGCGGTTTCGTGAATCTTGCGCAGCCTCAGGGACTGATGGGTTCTTCTCGCCTCATCATTGAAGTGCCGAATAAGCTCACCCGTGCGGTCTTTGAGGAGCAGATTAGCGCTTCGTTCCGTGCGGCTCTGCACGAGGCATTTGGCCCGTCGACTACCGCGCTTTTCGATGTGAATGAGTCGATGATTCCGGTTGAACCTGCAAGTCAGGACGTTTTCCATGGTGAGCGTGAGGTTCCTGTCGAGCACCAGCCCGCCCCTTCGGTAGCGACGGCTTCTGTGCATCCTGAGGCGCCCGCCGGTTCGCGCGCTTTTGAGTACTACACTGAGCCGCATCCGGGCCCTGACCATTACGAGGTACCCGCTGATGAGCAGGTCACCCGCCCCTCCCTGCAGGCTTTGGAGGCGGAGCGTGCCGGATTCCCCTCCGCGCAGCAGCCCGCTCCGGCGGCTCCTGTCGCGGGTGCGCCGGCGCCTCGCGAGTACCCGGCACCCACTTTCGTTCCGGACGCCCCGGCGGTACCGGAGGCCCAGCAGGTGCATCCGCATGAAGACCCGGAAAACGCGCCGACTTGGGATAGCTCTGCCCGACTGAACCCAAACTACACCTTCGACACCTTCGTGATTGGTCAGTCCAACCGCTTTGCGCACGCGAGCGCTTTCGCGGTGGCGGAGCAGCCCGGCATTGTCTACAACCCGCTGTTCATCTACGGCGGTTCGGGCTTGGGCAAGACCCACCTGCTGCACGCGATCGGCCACTACACCAAGTATCTTTACCCGAATTTGCGGGTGCGCTACGTGAATTCTGAGGAGTTCACGAATGACTTCATTAACTCGATTCGTGACGATGAGGGTTCGTCATTCAAGCAGATTTACCGCAATGTTGACGTTCTGCTGATTGACGATATCCAGTTTTTGGCGGGTAAAGAGGCGACGATGGAGGAGTTCTTCCATACGTTTAACGCCCTGTACAACCACCAGAAGCAGATCGTGATTACCTCTGATTTGCCGCCGAAGCAGCTGACCGGTTTCGCTGAGCGTATGCGTTCGCGTTTCGGCTCGGGTCTGAACGTGGATGTGCAGCCTCCGGAGCTGGAGACTCGTATCGCGATTCTGCGGAAGAAGGCTCAGAACGAGATTTTGCCGGTGCGCGATGACGTCATGGAGTACATTGCTTCCCATGTCACGGCCAATATTCGCGAGTTGGAGGGCGCTCTGATTCGTGCGAGCGCTGCCGCCTCGATGAAGAAGCCGCCGGAGCCCATTACCCTGGCTGAGGCTGAGACCTATCTGAAGGATTTGCTCTCTGATACCGGTGGTGCGGAGATTACGTCGGCGCTGGTTTTGGCGACGGTGGCGAAGTATTTTGATGTGTCCATTGAGGATATGCAGTCGAAGTCTCGCACCCGTACGCTCACGAATGCGCGCCAGGTGGCGATGTATCTTTTGCGTGAGCTAACCGAGATGTCCCTGCCGCGTATTGGTAACGATTTGGGCGGCCGCGACCATACGACGGTGATGCACGCGGTGCGTAAGGTGAGCGCGCAAATGGCGGAGCGTCAGACGATTTTCAATCAGGTGACTGAACTGACGAATTTGATCCGCCAAGAGCAGCGCGCCGCCGGCTAGATGTGTTTTTGTTCCTGTCCCGTAGCTTATTTTGCGCCTCGACTAGGTGTTTTATAGGCTTCGGGGCGGGGATTTCAGGCTAAATTCGAGGATTTTAGCGACTCTCAACACTGGATTTTCGGGTGTGGATAAGCTGTGCTTTAACTCATGCGTTCGTGTGGACGTTAAGTGCATGAATATTCAAAAGGTGTGGAATCGAGGAAATGTATAAATATCCATAAACAATGCATCCTCAGCATTGACTGAATTCTTCCACTTAATGTCCACAGGCTACTTCCGCGTCATTGCAGGCAAGGAAGGGGTTTTCCACCGTTTCCACAAGCGTTAATAATACTACTGTACTTAAAGAAAAAATCCTCCCCATAACAAGTAGTTCTGCTCGATCAGCCGAGCTGGTTCAGGTTTTTTGTGTGCCCCTATTGAAAATGTAGATTTTCGCGGATTTGGATCGATAGCTGCATGCTATCTCTGAGGTTGGGTTTGAAGAAGAAACCAACACCGAACCATCACCTAATTCGAACCTGTTTTCGACTGGATTTGCTACACCTTCCGCCTATCTTTGTAATTACAAAAATACAACGGCACTACATGCCTCATCTCACCCGATTTTTCGCTGCAGGATCGACCTTCGAGTCTCTGTGTAATTACAAAATCCGGTAGGATGGATAGACGCGCGCGCGGAAGATTCACTGCGCATCAGAGCACGCGGTATTTCCGGCTCTATCGCCCAAAGCTTTACGTGCGCCCAAAAACTACTCTCTAATTCCGTGAAAGGCGCCTTCTCGATGAAATTCACCGTTGAACGCGATGTCCTTGCCGAAGCAGTCGGCTGGACGGCACGCTCACTTCCGCTGCGTCCCACCTCCCCCGTACTCAACGGTCTGCTGATTACCGCCTCCGCAGGTGAGGTCAGCATCGCAAGCTTCGATCACGAGACCAGCGCCCGCCAGGTCATTGCAGCCGATGTCGAAGCAGAAGGCGTTTGCCTGGTTCCCGGCAAGATCCTGGCAGAAATTTGCCGATCCCTACCGAATGCACCCGTCGAGTTCACCGCAGATGAGTCCGTGATTCGTATTCACTGCCGTTCCGCTAACTTTCAGCTGGCTGGCATGCCGGTCGTGGACTACCCCGAGCTTCCCGAGCTTCCCGAAATTTCCGGTACCGTGGACGGCGCCGAATTCGCTGAAGCCGTCAAGCAGGTTCAGATTGCGGTATCCAAGGATGAGACCCTGCCGCTGCTGACCGGTATCCGCGTAGAAATCAATGGCGACACCATGACTCTGCTCGCCACCGACCGCTACCGCCTGGCAATGCGCGAAATCAAGTGGAACCCGACCAACCCTGACGTTCAGGCGGCTGTGCTGCTGAAGGCTAAGACCGTCTCTGAGGTCGGTAGCACCCTCTCCGGTTCCGGCGATCTGTCTATCGCCCTGCCCGCAGCGGGCGAGCTGATCGGCTTCGCAGCGGGTACCCGCCGCACCACCAGCGTTCTGATGGACGGCGACTACCCCAACATCCGTGCGCTGTTCCCCGAGCAGACCCCGATTCACGCGGTGGTTCGCACCTCCGACCTGGCTGAGGCTGCTCGCCGTATCTCCCTCGTGGCGGAGCGCAATACTCCCCTGCGTCTGAAGTTCACTCAGGGTTCGGTTGCTATTGATGCCGGCCGCGGTGATGAGGCTCAGGCTTCCGAGACTCTGCAGGCGCACCTGTCCGGTGATGACATCACCGTTGCATACAACCCCGCTTACCTTTCGGACGGTTTGAAGGTTTTCGGTACTGAGTTCGTTCGTTTCTCCTTTACCGATGCGCCGAAGCCCGCCGTGATTTCCGGTCAGGATGAGCCTCTGGCTGAGGATGACCGCAACTACCGTTATCTGCTGATGCCGGTTCGCCTGCCGTCGAACTAGTTTCAGCTTTTGCCGCCCCGCGCGCCTCCCAAGGTTCTGCCCAAGGAAGCCCGCGGGGCTGTGCTTTCTGCCCTCCTGTACCCATCCCCAACCGAACCGCACGAAAGGAGCTTCCGGTGTATATCGACCATATTTCGTTGTTGGATTACCGCACGTACGCTCTGCTGAGCCTGCCTCTTTCGGCGGGAGTTACGGTGTTTCTGGGGTCGAATGGTGTGGGGAAAACCAATATTGTTGAGGCGATCGACTATGCGGCGTCGCTGTCTTCGCACCGTGTGAGCCATGACGGGCCGCTAGTGCGGGCGGGTGCTTCGCGCGCCTATATTCGCACCCGTACAGTGCGCGGTTCGCAGCAGACGGTGACCGAGTTTGAGATTGCTCCGGGGCAGAGTAACCGGGTGCGCATTAATCGTGCCGCGCCGGTGCGCGCCAAGGAAGCGCTGGGTATTGCCCGCACGGTGCTGTTTTCCCCGGAGGATCTGCAATTGGTGAAGGGGGACCCCGCCGGTCGTCGTCGTTTTGTGGATGATTTAGCGAGCTCTTTGCGTCCAGTGGTCTCTGGGTACCGTAGCGAGTATGAGCGGATTTTGCGGCAGCGTAATTCGTTGCTGAAATCCATGCAGCGTAAGGCTCGGGATGAGAACGCCTTGAGTACCCTGTCGGTCTGGGATGAGCAGCTGTCGACTCTGGGCGCTCAGCTGCTTTCTGCGCGTTTTCGTCTGTTGCAGCGTTTTTTGCCGCAGCTTCGCCGCGCCTACGCGGGGCTGACGGACGGCTCTAAAGAGGTCGGTTTCAACTATGAGTCGACTGTTTTTTCGAGCATGGGCGAGCGCTCGATTGAGCATGCGGCGCTGATGCGCATTGAGGACCTCAAGGAGGCTTTGATGCGCGGTTTTGCGGAGCGTCGACGCGACGAGATTGAGCGTGGCGTGACCCTGGTGGGCCCGCACCGTGAGGATATTACCCTGCTACTCGGTGGCATGCCGGTGAAGCATTTTGCTTCGCACGGCGAGAGCTGGTCTTTTGCACTGGCGCTGAAACTGGCGTCCTGGTTTGTACATGTTGAGGATGACTCCTCGGCGGGTTCTTCGCCGATTCTGATTCTTGATGATGTGTTTGCGGAGCTTGATTCTGCGCGCCGACACCGCCTGGGTGCGATGGTTGCCGACGCGGAGCAGGTGCTGATTACCTGTGCGGTGCTCAGCGATATTCCGGAGGAGCTGGGTGACTACCGCTTGGTATCGGTGACGGCGGGGCATGCCGAGTATGTGCAGCCTGCCGCCACCTCTGTGGATAGCGAGGGGTTGACTGCATCTGCGCTCGCGGAGGGTGACGGCGATGAGTAACCCCGTCCGCCCTCAAAACCATGTTTCACGTGAAACATTCGGTGAATTCGCGGAACCGCAGTTTGCGGAGCCTCAAAACCCGCACGAGGTTGACGGCGTGGTTGAGTTCTACCGTGACGAGGTGGATGCCCCCTCCGCCCTGCTGACCCGCATGCGAATGGCGGCTCAAGAACGCGGCGAGGCGCCCCTGAATGCATTCTCGGCGAATAAAATCATGCGTGACTTCGGTGCGGTCATGTCTGGAACCGCCTCGAAGAAGAAATCACGGCGAGCGCAGGGGTGGGACCCCCGCGTCATGGGTGGCTATAGCGGCCCCGGAGAGAGCTCTCGTGACCCCAAACCCCTCGGTGGCATCGTCAGTGCCCTGATTCGTTCACGCGGCTGGAAAGAGCCTGTGGCGGTCTCTAGTGTGCTGGCCCGCTGGGCTGAGCTAGTGGGTCCGGAGATTGCCGCGCACACTCGCCCGATTAGCTTCGAAAACTCCATTGTTGAAGTTCAGTGCGACTCCACCGCCTGGACGACTCAGCTGCGCCTGATGCACGGGCACCTCATCGAACTTTTCCGCCGTGAACTGGGTGATGGTGTCGTGGCCCAGGTTCGCGTGCTGGGCCCGAATAACGGACGCTGGAATCAGCGAGGCTATCGGCGTGCCACCGGTATGCGCGGTGTGCGCGACACCTACGGGTAGCCTTCTGGGTGTCTCTAACTCTCGTTCACCTTCTGATTGAACAGTGTTAGGTCAAAATAAGCCTTTTTCTACACGCTATGAAAGCTTTAGAATCGCCGGCAACCCCCACGAAGTGGTGAACCGTATCCCCTACCTCAAAAGGGGGTTGAGGCACTCTAAACCGCCTTTGCGGGCTTTTGAGCGGGTGGTAGTGCCCAAAAAAGCTCAATATGTGACGCTTGTAGATGGTTTTATGCTCTCTTGCTCGGTAAAATAAAAGAGACAATGCGTAAAGTGTGCCCACCTATGGGTACCACCGGCAACGCGGGTTGTACAGGCACCTTCTTGTGCCCTCTGTGAGGCGTTCTAGGCTCCGCTCTTGACTGCCTGTAGCTTTCCTTCGCCGGTTGCATCATCTACTCAAGGAGTTCTGCCTCGTGGCATCTGAACAGAATGCATCTGAACAGCAGCATGAATACGGTGCATCCGATATTACCGTGCTGGAAGGTCTGGAAGCGGTTCGTAAGCGCCCCGGCATGTACATTGGCTCGACCACTGAGCGCGGTCTGCACCACCTGGTCTACGAGGTTGTAGATAACTCGGTCGACGAAGCGCTCGCCGGCTACGCCTCCAAGATTGACGTGACCATCCAGGCTGATGGTGCTGTTCGCGTAGAGGATGACGGTCGCGGTATTCCCGTGGATGAGCACCCCACCGAGCATAAGTCCACTGTTGAGGTTGTTATGACCGTGCTGCACGCTGGCGGTAAGTTTGGCGGCGGCGGCTACTCCGTTTCCGGTGGTCTGCACGGCGTGGGTATCTCCGTGGTGAACGCGCTGTCCACCCGCGTGATTACCGAGGTTCACCGCCAGGGCTACGCATGGCATATTTCCTTCTCCAACGGTGGTGTGCCGGATGGTCCCCTGCGTAAGGGTGAACCGTCCGATAAGACCGGTACCATTCAGACTTTCTACCCGGACCCGGAGATCTTCGAGACCGTCGAGTTCGACTTTGAGACTCTGCGCGCCCGTTTCCAGCAGATGGCGTTCCTGAACAAGGGTCTGACCATCACCCTGACCGATGAGCGTGAGAAGTTCGTCGGTGACGAGGTTGCTGAAGAGAGCGAGAAGAAGGAAAACATCCTCAACCGCGTGCGCGCGAACGCTGATGGTTTCATGACCGTCACCTACCGTTACGACAACGGCCTGTTCGACTACGTACACTTCCTCAACGCAGGCGCGAAGACCATCGTGAACGAGGAGATTGTCTCCTTCGAAGCCGAAGACACTGAGCGTAACATGAGCCTGGAAGTGGCGATGCAGTGGACCGGCGCCTACAAGGAGTCCGTCTACTCGTACGCGAACACGATCAACACCCACGAGGGCGGTACCCACGAAGAGGGTTTCCGTGCCGCTCTGACCTCGTTGGTGAACCGTTACGCGCGTGAGAACAAGCTGTTGCGCGATAAGGACGATAACCTCACCGGTGAAGACGTGCGTGAGGGCCTGACCGCGGTGATTTCGATTAAGATTTCCGAGCCGCAGTTCGAGGGTCAGACCAAGACCAAGCTGGGTAACTCGGAGGCTAAGTCCTTCACCCAGCGTGAGGTGAACGATCACCTCGGCGACTGGTTCGGTCGTAACCCCGCGGTGGCGAAGGATATCGTGCGCCGCGCGATCACCGCCGCTCAGGCGCGTATCGCTGCCCGTAAGGCACGCGAGACGACCCGCCGTAAGGGCCTGCTGGAGACCAGCTCCATGCCCGGTAAGCTCAAGGACTGCTCCTCGAAGGACCCGTCGATCTCTGAGATTTACCTGGTGGAGGGTGACTCTGCGGGTGGTTCGGCTGTTCAGGGTCGCAACCCGAACACTCAGGCTATTCTGCCGCTGCGCGGTAAGATCCTGAACGTTGAGCGTGCTCGCCTGGACCGTGCCCTGTCCAACGCTGAAATTCAGGCGATGATTACCGCTTTCGGTACCGGCATCGGTGATGACTTCGATATTGAGAAGGCACGCTACCACAAGATCGTTCTGATGGCGGATGCGGACGTTGACGGCCAGCACATTACGACTCTGTTGCTGACTCTGCTCTTCCGCTTCATGCGTCCGCTGATTGAGGCTGGCTACGTGTATCTGGCTCAGCCGCCGCTGTACCGCATCAAGTGGTCGAACGCCCCGCACGACTACGTGTACTCGGACGCTGAGCGTGATGAGGCTCTGGCTCGTGGTGCTGCGAAGAACCTGCGCCTGCCCAAGGATAACGGTATTCAGCGTTACAAGGGTCTGGGCGAGATGGACTACACCGAGCTGTGGGACACCACCATGGATCCGGCTCGCCGCACCCTGCTGCAGGTGAAGATGGAGGATGCAGCTGCTGCTGACCAGATCTTCTCTGTTCTGATGGGCGAGGACGTTGAGGCTCGCCGTGAGTTTATCCAGCAGAACGCAAAGGACATTCGATTCCTCGATATCTAGCCCGAAACGGCATATGCCCCGTATGGAATATGCCAAATGAGCTATATAGCCGAGCGAGTCATTGAGGAATGAGAAAGTAATGAGCGAAGAACAGCAGAATAAATCCACTGAGGTTGACGTAGTCAGCAACGGTGGCGCTGAAAATGTAGACCACCACGGTCACATTGAACAGGTGGACCTGCAGACTGAAATGCAGCGTTCCTACCTGGACTACGCAATGGCGGTTATTATTGGCCGCGCCCTACCGGACGTACGTGACGGCCTCAAGCCCGTGCACCGCCGCGTCATCTACGCGATGTACGACGGCGGCTACCGCCCGGACCGATCCTTCAATAAGTGCGCCCGCGTGGTTGGCGACGTGATGGGTCAGTTCCACCCCCACGGCGATAGCGCTATCTACGACACTCTGGTGCGTCTGATTCAGAGCTGGATTATGCGTTACCCGCTGGCTCTGGGTCAGGGTAACTTCGGCTCCCCCGGTAACGACGGTGCTGCAGCGCCTCGATACACTGAGACCAAGATGGCTCCCATTGCCCTTGAGATGGTGCGTGACATCAACGAAGACACCGTTGATTTCCAGCCCAACTATGACGGCAAGTCCCTGGAGCCTACCGTTCTGCCCGCGCGTATCCCGAACCTGCTGGTCAACGGTTCTTCGGGTATTGCTGTGGGTATGGCGACCAATATTCCGCCGCATAACCTGCGTGAGGTTGCCGAGGGTGTGGAGTGGTTCCTGAAGAACCCGCACGCCACCAATGAGGAGCTGCTGAACGCTCTGATGGCGCGCATTAAGGGCCCGGACTTCCCGACCGGTGCACAGATTCTGGGCACCAAGGGCATTGAGGATGCGTACCGTACTGGCCGCGGCTCCATCACCATGCGCGCGGTGGTCAATGTGGAGGAAATCCACGGTCGTACCTGCCTTGTGGTTACCGAGCTGCCGTACCAGGCGAACCCGGATAACTTGGCGATTAAGATTGCTGAGCTCATCAAAGACGGTAAGGTCACCGGCATCGCGGATCTGCGCGATGAGACTTCGGGTCGTACCGGTCAGCGTCTGGTGATTGTGCTCAAGCGTGATGCTTCCCCGAAGGTTGTGCTGAACAACCTGTACAAGCACACCCAGCTGCAGGAGAATTTCTCCGCGAATATGCTCGCCATTGTGGATGGTGTGCCGCGTACCCTGTCCCTGGATGCGTTTGTGCGTCACTGGGTGGATCACCAGATGGACGTTATCGTTCGTCGTACCCGTTACCGTCTACGTCAGGCGGAGGAAGAGGCGCACATCCTGCGTGGCCTGCTGAAGGCTCTGGATGCTCTGGATGAGGTTATTGCCCTGATTCGCCGCTCCCCCACCGCTGATGAGGCGCGTAGCGGCCTGATGGAGTTCCTGCAGATTGATGAGGCTCAGGCTCAGGCAATTCTGAACATGCAGCTGCGTCGTTTGGCTGCTTTGGAGCGTCAGAAGATTCAGGATCGTCACGATGAGCTGATGCGCATGATCGCTGAGTACAACGCGATTATTGCTTCGGAGACTCGCCAGCGCGAGATTATCTCTGAGGAGCTGGGCGAGATTGTGAACCGCTACGGCGATGAGCGTCGCACCCAGATTATGTACGGCTACAACGGCGACATGTCCATGGAAGACCTCATCCCTGAGGAAGAGGTCGTGGTTACGATTACTCGCGGCGGCTACATTAAGCGCACCCGCAGTGATCAGTACCGTAGCCAGCACCGTGGTGGTAAGGGCATTAAGGGTGCCTCGCTGCGTGGTGATGACGTGGTGGAGCACTTCTTTGTGACGACTACGCACAGCTGGATTCTGTTCTTCACGAACCTGGGCCGCGTGTACCGTGCGAAGGGTTACGAGCTGCAGGAAGCCGGTCGTGACGCGAAGGGCCAGCATATTGCAAACCTGCTGGAGTTCCAGGGCGGTGAGCATATTGCTCAGGTCATGGAGCTGAAGAGCTATGAGGATGCTGAGTACCTGGTGCTTGCTACTCGCGGCGGTATGGTGAAGAAGAGCCGTCTGAGCGATTACGATACGAACCGTACTGCCGGCCTGATTGCGATTAACCTGCGTGAGGGCGACGAGGTTGTTTCGGCGTTCACCGTTTCGGATAAGGACGATATTCTGCTGGTGTCGCGTAACGGTATGTCGCTGCGCTTCCACGCTGATGATGCGTCGTTGCGCCCGATGGGTCGTTCGACCTCCGGTGTGACCGGTATGAAGTTCCGTGAGGGCGATGAGCTGATTTCTGCGAATGTGGTTACTGAGGGCTCCTTCGTCTTCGTGGTCACTGAGGGTGGTTACGCGAAGCGTACGAGCGTGGATGAGTACCGCGTGCAGGGCCGTAACGGCTTCGGCATTAAGGTTGCTAAGCTAGTTGAGGATCGTGGCGCCCTGGTGGGTGGCCTCATTGTGGATGAAGAGGACGAGGTGCTGGTGGTTATGGCCAGCGGCAAGGTCGTTCGTTCGAACGTGAATGAGGTTCCTGCGAAGGGACGCGATACTATGGGTGTTATCTTTGCAAAGCCCGGTAAGGGCGATTCTATTATTGGTGTTGCACGCAACCAGGATCGTCAGCTGGATGATAGCGACGATGAAACCACTGAGAACACCGAGGCTTCGGAGTCTTCTGAGGCGCCCGGTACGGACAACGAGGGTGAAGCGGCGGCTGCCGATCTCACCGCTACTGGAGGTAACTAATGAGCAGCACTCCCGCGAGCTCCTCTCCTGCGTCGGCACAGCGTTCGGCGTCGGCTGGCGCATCTAAGTCTTCGGGTGCGGCTAAGGCTGGCGCGCGTCGCCCGGCTCAGTCGCGTTCGGGCCAGGCTCGTCCTGGCGGTACCGCTAAGCGTCCTGCCGGCAAGCGCCCTGTGAACGCTAAGCGTCCTACTGGTTCGCGCCGTCAGCTGGTGCGTCCTGCACCGCGTTCGAAGATTCGTCGCGCGCGTCTGGTGGTTCAGAAGGTTGATACGTGGTCGGTGGCTAAGCTGATCTTCCTACTGTCTATTGCTTTGGGCATTGTGACTGTGGTGGCGTCGGTGATTCTGTGGCTGTTCCTGCAGGCTTCTGGTGCGTTTACCGGTGTGAACCAGCTGATTAGCTCGCTGGGTACCGGTTCGACCACTGTGGATATTTCGCAGATGATTTCGCTGGGTCAGGTTGCTTTGGTGACTACTATTTTTGCTGTGGTCAACACTGTGGTCTTTACTCTGCTGGGTATGATTGGCGCGATTCTGTACAACCTGGCTGCGAAGCTGGTTGGTGGCGTGACCTTGACTCTGAGCGATGAGTCCTAGTTTGTAGCTTTTTGAGCTTTGTGTGCGGGCGGTGCCCCTCTGGATGGAGGTGGTGCCGCCCGCTCTGTATGCTTGGGAACCCCCAATATTAAAGTGTGATGCAGAACATGCTTTTTCGATTTGGTGTTACCTGCAAACACCTGTATAGTTATATCTCGTTCTACGGAAGAAATTCCGCAGAAGGAGGGCGTATAGCTCAGACGGTTAGAGCGCTTCGCTGATAACGAAGAGGTCCCAAGTTCGATTCTTGGTACGCCCACTCCACACTATGAAAGGCAATAATGAAGAAATTATTGATTCTTGCTGTTCTTTCGTGTGTCACTGTGATGGTTCTGAAAAAGTACCAGAGCAATGAAGTCGTGAAGGCTTGGAAAAAATAACTAAACAGTGGTTTCCGCTGAGACGGGGGCGTGGCGCAATTGGTAGCGCATCTGCTTTGCAAGCAGAGGGTTAGGGGTTCGAGTCCCCTCGCCTCCACTTTCCGGTGATTATAGCAAGAGGGAAACGCCTGGCTCCATTCCGAACCCAGAAGCTAAGACTCTTCGCGCCGATGGTACTGCACTTTTGTGGGTGTGGGAGAGTAGGTCATCGCCGGTTTATTTTTGAAAAAGACCCCGTATCGAAGGATACGGGGTCTTTTGTTGTATTCGCTGATGCGAGTGGCAGATTCGGCATGGGTGCCTCGTGAAGCTGGCGTATTGTGCACGCTGCGAATTGGTAGCTGGGGTTGCTCCTTCTCGATGCTGAAGCGTGCGTCGCTATAGAAAACCAGCTACCGCAGAGAACTTGCGCCGCCGAAACCCCAGTACTGTAACCCCAGTGCCGCAAAAACCCACAGGGGCATCCTGTACGGGTAGCTTGGTGATCCAAATGAGGTCTGAATAATAAAGGTGTGTCACAAAAAGAAAGCTGGGAGGTTCCTGAAAGTGAACACTTGGTGAACACACTTTAGCCTCTTGATGGATATAATCACCCCTCTCCCCCGCACTCTCGCATAAGCCACATAAACCAACTTAAGTATTCCGATAGGTGCACCCTTTTTTCCGCGGAATATCGGGAGAGTTTCCCCTGAAATATGGGCTCTATAGTAAAACCCTCACGGAAACCCGCTCAATACTGTGGGTTTATCTGTTATTTCGTGTTAATTCGGAATACTTTAGATTTCGCGAAAACCGACAGATAATTTTCTTGTGACTACAGAACTCATTATTCTCGTGATCGTGGTGCTGACCGCGCTCGCCTTCGACTTTACGAATGGCTTCCACGACACCGGTAACGCGATGGCAACCTCCATCGCCACCGGTGCGCTGAAGCCTAAGACCGCCGTGGCGCTGTCTGCGTCCCTGAACCTCGTTGGCGCGTTCCTCTCTGTTGAGGTGGCGCGTTCGGTCGGTAGCGGCATCGTGAACCTGGACCGTATCGATGTAACAACGGACGGTCCGGCATTGATGCTCATCGTCTTTACCGGTCTGGTGGGCGGTATCCTCTGGAATGTTTTGACCTGGCTTCTGGGTCTTCCCTCATCCTCGTCGCACGCTCTGTTTGGTGGCCTGATTGGTTCGGCTATTGTCGCGATCGGCTTTGACGGCGTGCAGTGGATGGGCGTTCTGTCCAAGATTATTGTTCCCGCGGTCCTCTCCCCCGTCATTGCGGCTATTGTGGCGGCAACCGGCACTTGGCTGGTCTACCGTATTGCTGCCCCGGTGGCTGATGATCGCAAGCACGGCGGCTTCCGTAAGGGACAGGTCGCGACCGCATCCCTGATGTCTCTGGCGCACGGTACTAACGACGCGCAGAAGACCATGGGCGTAATCTTCCTGGCTCTGGTTGCTTCGGGTACCCTGAGCAACGATGACGCGATTCCCTTCTGGGTGAAGGCTTCCTGCGCGCTTGCTATTGCGCTGGGTACTTACCTGGGTGGTTGGCGTATTATCCGCACCCTCGGTAAGGGCATCGTTGAGGTTGACACCCCGCAGGGCGTTGCCGCTGATGGTGCATCCGCTGCGATTATTCTGACCTCTTCCCACTTCGGTATGGCTCTGTCGACCACTCACGTGGCGTCCGGCTCGATTCTGGGTAGTGGTCTGGGCCGTAAGGGTGCTGAGGTGCGCTGGTCTGTTGCTGGCCGCATGGTGGTTGCTTGGCTGATTACTCTGCCGGCTGCCGCGATTGTGGGTGCTCTGACCTGGCTGATTGGTCACGGCCTGAATGCTCTGACCGGTACCCAGTTCATTGGCGAAATGACCGTGTTCGCTTTGTTGGTAGTCTTCTGCTTCCTGATGTGGCGTCATTCCCAGAAGGACAACATTGACGCTTCGAACGTGACTGGCGACTGGGATGAAAAGGAAGGCGCTGCAGTCACCAGCGCTGAGGCATCCGCAGAAGCCCAGACCCTTGCTACTGAGAAGGCAGGTTCGTAGTCGTGGAATATCTGATTGACATTGTGAACAAGGTTATTCCGGTGCTGATTGCCGGTTTGTTCTTTGGTGCGGGCCTTCCGGCGCTCTATGCGCTGGGTCTGCGTCTGCTGGCTGGCCGTACCGAGTACACTGCGGACGGTAAGCTCGTTGAAATTGAGCCTCCGGGAACGGTGGCGAAGATTGCCGCGTCTTGCATTTTTGCTATTATCGTAGCAATCGTAATCATCGGTATTCTCTGGGTCGCTAAGGACTTTATCGACCACACTTTCGGCTGGAATATCTTCGGCGTAACCGGTGGAGGCCACTAATCCCGTGAACACTAAATTGCATATAATGACTGCTTCGAAGGAGGGGCTCGATGCCTGATAAGAGCATAATCTCTCGAGTAATCGACTGGCTGAGCGTCGGGTATCCCAAGGATGTTCCGGTGCAGGACCGCGCGGCAGTGATGGCTATTTTGAAGATGCGTCTGACCGATGAGCAGCTGCAGGAAGTTGTTCGCCAGCTCATGCAGTCCCGTGCTGCCCGTGGTGAGGCGTACGTGAGTGACCAGCGCATTAATGAGTACATTCGTCGAGTGGTGGATCATACCCCGACCCCGCAGGATATTGACCGCGTCGCTAAGATTCTTGGTGCGCACGGCTTCCTGATTGCGGAGAACCACGTGAACGAGGATGCTGAGCCTACGGCTGGCGGTACCGAGTACGTGACCTACGATGATCCGACGACCGGCGAGATTCGTATCGCCGAGTTGGCTGCCGAATCGGCTAATATCCCGGCTCCGAACGCTACCGCTGCGCAGGATAACTAAATAGCCTGCTATGAGAGTTGAGAGCTCTCATGAAACTTGTGACCTATGGGGTGGACTGAAGTCCGCCCCATAGGTTTTCTTTATGCCCTTCGAATGATGCGCAGCGGGTTGTCGGCATGCGCATAGGTGCGGGCGGTATTCTAGAGGGACTTCACTCCCCTCAAACCGTTGGTGGGCTTTGTGCTCGCCCTGCATCCTGGAGATTCTGTGTCTTCTTCCCCTTCTTTGGAACCCGAGAACTCTCACATTCCCGATACTTCTACACGGGGAGCCTCTCAGGGCTCTTCTGAGGCGGCATCCGTCGCCGCTGAGGAATCCTTCGCTAAGAGCTCTTCAACCCGTGTAGATGCCGCTAAAGAGGCTATTGCGGGGCAGGTGCGCCGCCTCGTGGTGCCCCGCCGTTCCCTGCTTCTGACTGGCGGCGTGGTCGCTGCCGCCGGGGTACTTGCCGCGATGCCGCAGATTGCCGCCACCGGTGTGCTGGGTGAGGATGCGGCGGCGGTGGTTTCAAACGAGAAGCTGCTGGCACGCCGTGAGCGTCTGGTTCGCGAGAATGTTGATACCCGCTACCTGAAGATTGAGTCTCTGGGGCGTATCTATGTGGGTCAGGGGCGTGGTGAACAGGACCTGCGTCTGGTGGGTTCTTTCTCCCTCACAGAGGCGGCACAGGCCGATTTGGCGGCGGCAGCTACGGCTCTGACGAACCTGTCCGTATACGGTTCTCTGCACCGGCTGAGCGTTACCTACGGCGGTGTGGACTCGGCGAATGACCCGCAGAACGTTGCTAACACCGCTACGGATGCGCCGGTGGGCCCGCTGCGCGTGAACGAATCGGCGACCCTGAAGGAAGAGCAGTGGCTGAAGGTGTTGACTGCTAACGCGGCGCTGGGAACTAATGCGAGCTACGCGCAGGTGGGTCTGCTGGCGGATGAGCTGCGCCTGAATGCCGTTGTGATTGATGAGAACTATGAGTCTCTGCTGAAACGCTTCCGTGCGCTGGCTGAGCTGGATCTGAAGAACGAGCAGGTGCAGCAGATTCACCTGAATATTCAGTTGGCTCCGGATAAGGCGCTGAGTTTGCCCTCGGATGCTCAGTCGAAGATTTCGGTGAGTGTTGCGGAGTCTTCGCGCGTGGCAACGGTTGCTGATGTGCTGTCGAAGGCTGCTACGAAGAAGGAACTGAAGACTTTGGCGTCGTTCTCGCTGGTGTGGAATGCTCGTGAGAAATACCCGTCGGCGAGCCAGTGGGATGCTTTCAAGCTGGGCTTCACGGCGCCGGAGTCGAAGGAGGAGTCCGCGAAGGAGGCGCAACGTACCGAGATCCGTAAGTATCTGCAGGAAGTGAGTGGCCCGCTGCAGGCTCTAACGAAGCGGGAGGCGACAGTTCCGGGTGAGGTTATTTCCTAAGCCCCTCAGGGGTGTGATGGGTCTAACTAAAAAAATGTTCCTGAGGATTTGGTAAAGCTGTAAAAGGTGTTATAGACTAGTAGAGCACCGCGGGGGCGTGGCGCAATTGGTAGCGCATCTGCTTTGCAAGCAGAGGGTTAGGGGTTCGAGTCCCCTCGCCTCCACTTTCCGGTGATTATAGCAAGAGGGAAACGCCTGGTTCCATTCCGAACCCAGAAGCTAAGACTCTTCGCGCCGATGGTACTGCACTTTTGAGGGTGTGGGAGAGTAGGTCATCGCCGGTTTATTTTTGAACCGAGAACCCCATGTCGAAAGACATGGGGCTCTTTGTATATCCGGGAATATGTCTGGGTTTATCAGGTGTCTGGAGTATACACAGGAGATTCAGCATCACAGCTGCACTCCCCCTCCCCCCCCCAAAAAAAACAAGAGAAACACCCAAAACAATAGCCGCCTGCCAGAGTAAGAACTCTAGCGGGCGGCTATCTCTCATAAAGCGCTCCCTCACGCCGCCAGCGGCGCCTCAGAAAGCTATCTCAGAATGCCTCAGAGAAGAAGGATGCGGGAACGCTTATGCGTTCTTCCAGGGGTCCTCCACGGGACGAGCTGCGTTGTAGGCTGCGGCGCCTGCAACACCCAGAGCAACCAGCAGACCCAGGAATGCCAGGCCCTTGCGGGGGCGCTTGCCGCCGTTACGCTCAATACGAGCCAGTTCCTTCTCAGCGGCGCGAACGGTCTTCGCGGTAGCCTTACGAGCCTTCTTCAGCGCCTTCTTGTTGCCGGTCAGCTTCTCAGCGAACATCTCAGCGGTCTTGCCTTCCAGAGCGGACTCAACAGCAGCCAGAGAAGAGACAACAGCCTGAGCCTTAGCAGCCTTGCGTGCCTTACGCTTCTTGCAGCAGAACATGGGGTGACCTCCATCGGTTGAAATGCGCCAGCGGCCAGAAAACGCCGCCGCGCGCGTAGTGTTCACCTCTCAGGATATTCAATTCCCGCCCAAAAAGCCCGCTCAACGGTGCGCCCGGGGCGAAAAAACATGTTAGATGGCGAATGAGCGCCGCCCCGTGCCACAATAGAGCCATGACTAATGCAACTGCTAAGGCAACTATCCACACTAACTACGGTGACATCGTCGTCGAGCTCTTCGGCAACCACGCACCGCTGACTGTTGAGAACTTCATCGGCCTGGCTGACGGCTCCCGTCAGTGGAAGCACCCCCGCACCGGTGAAATCATGAACACCCCCCTGTACAAGGACGTCGTGTTCCACCGCATCATCAAGGACTTCATGATTCAGGGTGGCGACCCCCTGGGCATGGGTGTTGGCGGCCCCGGCTACCAGTTCAAGGACGAGATTCACCCCGAGCTCTCCTTCTCTAAGCCCTACCTGCTGGCAATGGCTAACGCAGGCCCCGGCACCAACGGTTCTCAGTTCTTCATCACCACCGTTGAGACCCCCTGGCTGAACGGCCGCCACACCATCTTCGGTGAGGTTACCGACGAGGCATCCAAGAAGGTTGTTGACGCTATTGAGGGCGTTGAGACCGGCTTCCAGGACCGCCCGGTCAAGGACGTTGTCATCTCCTCGATTGACATCGAAAAGCTCTAATAAACCCCCTCAGAAGGCTCATACGAGCATTCTGCTGAAGGTGTTGAGAAAACACGTATAGTTCAGGGGCCCGCCAGGATTTTTCCGGTGGGCCCCTGCGCTTATATGCCCCCACACCACCCCGGCTGATCCGGCACACAACCCCTGGAGGTTCAGTGGAGAACTTTCCCAACTACGCAGGCTACGGGCAGAGCCCTACCGTCTGCGTCAACCACCCCAACCGCGTTAGCTACGCCCAGTGCAAGCGCTGCAACCGCACCGTCTGCGGCGAATGCCAGGTGGCGCTGGATGTGGGCATGGTCTGCCCCGACTGCTACCGCGAACTCAAAGGCGGCAGCTCGAAGGCGCAGGGTTCGAAAGCACGGGGCTCGTTCCTGGCGCGCCACTGGCACATTACGTACACGCTCATTCTGATTAACGTTGTAATGTATGGCCTACAGCAGCTTATTCCCAACGAATGGATGATTAGGCACGGATTATTCTGGTGGCCCTACGTCCAACACGGCGAGTACTACCGCATCATCAGCTACGGTTTTCTGCACCTGCAGCATGACCCGATGCACCTGGTGTGGAACATGATTTACCTCTTCATCTTCGGTGTATCCCTCGAACGCATGATGGGGCGGTGGAAGTTCCTCGTGGTGTACCTGGGATCAATCGCCTTTGGTGCATTAGGCGTGTACGTGCTGGCTCCTTCAACGAGCGTGGCGGGCGCTTCAGGCGGTGTGTACGGCCTCTACGGCGCCTTCTTCGTGATCCTGCTTCTCAGGAGGCAGAAGGACACGGCACGCCTCTTTATGCTGCTCATCGGTATTGGTGTGGTGCAGAGCTTCTTCAACCCGTATATTTCTCACGCAGGCCACGCGGGTGGTTTTGTCGGTGGTGTGCTGCTGACGTTGCTGTTTGTCCCGCTTGTGGATAAGCCCGAGTCCTCGAATCCGCCGCAACAGAGTCCGCAGCAGTGGCAAAACGGCAGGTACTAAGCCTGAAAATACGTGAAAAATCTTCGGAAAATCCGGCACAAAAATCTTTGGAGAGGCAGTGGAGAACTTTCCCAACTATATGAACTACGGGCAGAGCCCCACAGTCTGCGTCAACCACCCCGACCGTGTCAGCTACGCCCAGTGCGGGCGCTGCAACCGCACCATCTGCGGCGAATGCCAGACGGCACAGGATGCGGGCGTGGTCTGCCCCGACTGCTACAGCGAGCTCAATGGAGGCGCCTCGAGCCCGAAGCGTTCCTTCATCGCCCGTCACTGGCATATTACGTACACGCTCATTCTGATTAACGTTGTGGTGTACGGTCTGCAGCTAATCATCCCATTCCGTTGGATGTACAACCTCGGCATGATGTCTGGTCCCCGTGTTCACCACGGCGAGTACTACCGCCTGATCACGCACGGGTTTATTCACTCGCAGAATGACCCGATGCATATGGTGTGGAACATGATTTACCTCTTCATCTTCGGTGTATCTCTCGAACGCATGATGGGGCGCTGGAAGTTCCTCTTCGTATATATGGCTGCTACCTTGGGTGCTGGCCTCAGTGTGTACCTCTTCGACTACTCTCGTGGTGCTGTGGGCGCCTCAGGCGGCGTGTACGGCCTCTACGGTGCCTTCTTCGTGATCCTGCTTCTCAGGAGGCAAAAGGACACTGCGCGCCTCTTTATGCTACTCATCGGCATTGGTGTGGTGCAGAGCCTCTTCCACCCGAATATTTCCCATGCGGGACACTTTGGCGGTCTTGTCAGTGGCGCACTAGCAACCCTGCTGATTATCCCGTTCGTGAAGAAACCCGAGTCCTCGAATCCGCCGCCGCAGAGCCCGCAGCAGTGGCTCAACGGCAGGTATTAAGCCTGGAAAACCGCAGAAATCCGGTGCAGAGACACGTTATCCACAGCAGTTTTCCACACTGTGTATAACTACATTCGTGTAATTCCACGAGTGTGAGTACATGTTAAAAACCTGTGGATACAGGCTAAAACAACCGAATTACACGGGGTGAATTACACGGGTGTAAGAGTTTTCCCCAGATTTCTCCACAGATGTGGAAAACCTTAAATACCAGGGTGTGTGTAATTACAAAAAATTCCGGTGCTACGCACCAACAAAAAGTGCCCGGAAGGATCAACCTTCCGGGCACTTTCACGTATCGAGCCCCTCACGGGGCGAAGAAGCAGCGGGCGCGAACCTAGTTCGCCTGAGCCTCCGCCTCCTCAACCTCCTCGGGGGTGAGCTCCACGCCGGTGTACAGGCGGAACTGCTCAGCAGCCTGCAGAGCAATCACCTCACCGCCGTGAATAACTTCCTTACCCGCCGCGCGAGCCGCACGAACCAGCGGAGTCTCTACAGGCATCGCCACCACGTCAAAGACCACCTGCGCCTCAGCAATAGCCTCCTGCGGGTAGGACAGCTCCTCGCTCTCCTCACCGCCAGCCATGCCAATCGGGGTCACGTTCACCAGAATCGGTGCGCGCAGGTTACCCACCTCCGGTGCCCACGCGTACTCGTAACGCTCAGCCAGCGCACGGCCGGTCTCCTCGTTGCGGGCAATAATCATGCCCTGCGAGAAGCCCGCATCAAAGAACGCACCAGCCACAGCCGCAGCCATACCGCCCGAACCGCGCAGCAGGAACGGCAGAGACGGATCCACGTTATGCGAACGCAGCAGGGAAGCCACCGCAATCACATCCGTGTTGTACGCCTTCAAGAAGCCGTCAGTGTTCACAATCGTGTTCACCGCCCCAATAACCGCAGCCGAGTGGTCCATATCGTCCATCAGCGGGATAACAGCCTGCTTAAACGGCATAGACACCGAGCAGCCACGAATACCCAGAGCACGCACGCCGGCGATAGCACCCTCAATATCGGTGGTGGTCATCGCCTTGTACAGGTAATCCAGACCGTGCTTCTCGTACAGGTAATTGTGGAACTTAATACCGTGATTCGACGGGCGACCAGACAAGGAAATGCAGACCGTCGTATCGCGGTTCAGCGCCGGGCGAGCCATCTTAAGCCTCGCCGCCAGAGTTGAGGGTGTTCTCAATCAGCTTCTTCACCTTGTTGCGGCTCACCAAGTCAGCGACCACAAAGTGGGTGTCGCCGGTATCCACAGTGGGGACGGTCGCGTTGCCGTCGTTGAGGGACTTCACGTGCGCCTCAGCCTGCGGATCCTCCCAAATGTTGACCCAGGTAGCGTGGTCGCCCAGCTCGCCCAGCTTAGAATCCAGAGCCTCGCAATAAGGGCAGCCGGGGCGCCAATAAATGACGACGCCGCCATCCTTCATGACCTCGCGTGCCTTCTGCTGATCGGACTGCTGACGTTCAAACATAGTTCCTCCATAGACGGGGTGCTCCGCGGTCTTCAGGAGGCACTGAAACCTACCTGAGGGCGCAGCTCAATAAGTTGATATATCAAGCATAGCTGAGCGTGCAGGGGCGGGGGAGAGGTCCTCATAGGGCGAACGTCCGCGGCGCACCCCGGCAGCCCGTGCAGCACTCCCGCAGAAGCCTTCACCCTGCTCTCCAGAAGCCTGTGCCCCGCCCCAGATGCCTTCCCCCGCGCATTAACGGCATACGCCCCACACCAAGGTTGCCGGACCAATGATGCGGGGCGTATACAGTTCGCGAGAAAGCGCGAGTACTTGTGCTGAGTAAGAGTAAAAGAAGAGTGAAAACAGGCTACCAGACGGTAACCGAAGCTGAGCAATATGCCGAGTGAGTCGGTGAATGAAAGAACCCAGGCGGGGCAGAACGCCCCATTATTTGAGAGAGATGTTGAGTGAAAGCCTGTAATGCAAACCCAGGGAAATGGCGCCCTACCCCATGAGGAGGCGAGGCAGGGCGCCAATCCAAAGGAGGCTGTCGCCTTACTTGCCGAACTTCTCGGTCAGCTTGGAGACGTTCTCGGTCACGACCTCTTCAACCTTGGCAACGTGCTCGTCGGTGACGACCTCCTTGCCAGCCTTTTCGTTGATGACTTCCTGAGCCTTGTCGAGGCCCTGCTCAACGGTGCCCTTGATATCGAAGCCCACGGGGGCCTCCTTTCTGCGCTTTCGCGCTCTAAAGCCTCACTCTTGGTGAGGTACCTGCCCGGGGCGGGCAGAAAACTGGAGTGTGATGCTTTGGTGGACGAAACCTGCAAGCTGGGCTTGTATGTGACGGTCGAACCCAGTGTAGATGCTATCCATATGCAGGACTATGCGCATCGAAACTTTACAGCTCACGGATTGCGTCCGTCGATAAGTGTACATACCCGCGAAGGCAAGAAAAACCACCCTCAGAAAACGTGGCGCCATTTTTGACCAACGACCAAAAAATTATGGCTTATCAGCGCGTTATTACAGGGGATGAGCGGAGGAAATTTGCAGAAACTCGCAGGAAACTTCCAGCTATGAATATCGTTCAAAACCCCAAAAAACGCCCCTATGACACCCCGCCGATTTATGACAGACCTCAGCGCCCAACCCTACAACACCGGAATATCCGTAGGATCAGCGCCCGCTGCCCAATCATGAGACGCCGCAAAACCAGCAACCATCGGCAAAAAACGAGGTGCCGCATAGCCGCGCACAGCATACGCAGTCGCCACCGCATCCGCAGCAGCCTCCAGCTGAGAGGTCGGAATCAGCGCCATCACCGCGCCGCCAAAACCGCCACCCACAATACGGGCACCCAGTGCACCCCGATCCAGGCACACCTGCACCGCATCATCAATCTCAGGGCGAGAAACACGCAACTCATCACGCATCGACACAAACGACTCCGTGAAAATACGGCCCGCCTCCTCAAACGCCGCGCAACCCAACTCATCAGCATGCTGCAGTAAATAGCTCGCACGACCCACCAGAGTCATATCGTGGAACGCATGACGCACCCAACCACGCGGGAACGAACACGGGCGACCCGCATCCTCCAGAGCATCCAAGGCACGATTCACCGAAGAATCCACCAAATCAGCACGCCACGCCTTTGCCGCACGCGCATCCATACCCGCACACGACAAATCCTCCGGTAGGGCATCACGCAAAAAACGCAGACCCAAAGCATCAGCGCACGCCTCAGACGCCGCACGACGAGCCGCAAAACCGCCATCCGTCAGCTCATGCGGAGTGTTCGTATCGATCACCAAAAAACTCAGGCCATGCTGGGCAATATCCACCGCAACCGGCTCAATCGAAAAATCACGGAAATCAACCACCAGAGCCTGCTCCGGATACGAACGCAACGACGCCGTCTGATCCAGACCACCCGTATGCGCGCCAGCCATCTTATTCTCAGCCGTAATACACACCTGAGCCAGACGCGCACGCAACGCATCACTATCAGCCGGGGTGGCATCCGCCTGCGGGCACTCCTCACGCACCGGACACGAGAGCTCCAACAACGCCAACGCCGTCGAACACTCCAAAGCCGCCGAAGACGACAAACCGCCACCCACCGGAACACGAGAATTAATCAGCAGGTCAGCGCCAAACTCATCGGGCAGCATAATATCCCTGCCGCCCTCCTGATTCATCGCCCACGCAACACCCGCCACATAGGTGAACCAGCCCTTCAAATGACCCGGCTGAATATCGCGAATCACAACCGTGCGCTCATCGCCGGGCATCTGCAAAGAAGCCGCACGCAACACACCATCACGACGCAACGCACCCGCCACATAGGTGCGGTACGGCAACGGCATCGGCAGGCACGAGCCACCCAAAAAATCAATGTACTCGCCCAAAAGATTCAGACGCCCAGGCGCAGACCACACACCATCCGGCTCATAACCATACGCAGTAATAAACTCCTCACGCACACGCGCAATCTCCGCGCTATGGTCTGGAAGAGCCGCCCACTGGGCGGTAGCGGTCATCGACATGGAACACCTCTGATAAAGCCCAACAGGGCACTAAAACATAAACGACACCCTTCGCGCACCCGATACACTCCGGGTACAAGCACGTGTCACCTCTAGACTAAAGCAGAAAACCAGCGAACATCGACTCAACCGCCAAACCGCGCCGGTATCAGAGCGCGGCAGAGCAGCCAGCACCAACGCACGCAAAAGCCCCGCACCCCCACAAGGGGGCACGGGGCGACATACATAACTAATAAACCAAAAGAAGGGCTAAGTGATTACGCATCATGCGTATAAGGCTCCTGCACCACCATCATCGTGTCAATGGCAGAGAGCAAATCCTGGCGGTAACGGTTAAACGCATTCTCAATCAGAGGAACATCGCCGCTCGCCACAGCCTCCTGAGGCGAAATCAGCGGCAGAGTCTGATACTCCTCCACCAGGCTCAGCGCAATATGAGTCAACAAACGAGCACGACGCAGCGCCTCCGCATGACCCAAACCAAGAGCCTGGAACTCATGAGCCATAGCCACCACCGGCTTCAACTCACGCGGGTGCAGAGTCAAACTCAAACGCACCACCTCAGGGCACTCACGAATCGGGTAGAGCAGGGAGAACAGAAGATCACCGCGGCGAATCATCGAAGCGCGAATAGCCTCCGGATTCGGCTCAGCCTCCTCAGACATCGACTTCGGGGCACGAGCCAGAATGTAATCCGCCAACAGAATGAGAAGCTGCTGCTTATTCTTCACGTGGTAGTACAGAGCGCCGGGAGCCACGTGAAGCTCCTGAGCGAGTCGGCGCATGGAAAGGTCCGCCAAACCGTAGGTCGCCAAGACCTCGTAGGCGGTATCTAGAATCTTTTCACGGGAAAGTACCACCCTTTCATTTTAGGGTGTTCAACTCTATATCTTGAGCAAGATGCACCCCGCGGCAAACAAAAACCCAACAAATACGCGGCACAAACCCAAAAAGCAATGTTGATTCTCACTCACCCGGAGCGAACGGTTCGCGTTTCATGAGCGCTTTTGCCACCAAAAACGCTTCAGCACACACAGAATAGGTAGCCGCCCACGCTCTCGGCATAAAATCACGTCTTAAACCGCCCAAAACCGCCAAGACAGGTAAACCTCGCGGGCGAACGCCCCAAAATCAGGTGTTTAATATTCGGTATGAGCAATGCATTTTCTGAACTAATCGAGCGCGCCACCGCAGGCGAAGGCCTCAACCGCGAAGAAATCCACACCCTCCTCGTGGACGGTGACGGACAGGACTTCACCCTTATCGAGGCAGCCTCCGTCGTGCGCCGCAACGAATTCCGCAACATGATTGCGATCCACACCGAAGATGAAGCACTCGCCGACGCCCTCGGCACCCGCTCCATCGCCGTGGACTCCTACGAAGTACTGGATATCTCCCGCGATATCGACTCCGAAGAACTCGCGGCAAGCATTGAACGTATTGCAGAATCCTCCGCCATCGGCGTGACCGTACTACTGCCCGAAAATGCAGTACCCATGATGCTCATGCGCGTGCTATCCATCCTGCGCCTGGCGGCACCCTCCAAGGTCATTCACCTGCCCGAAGGCTACGAACAGTCCCTGCGCTCGCTGACCTCCCTCGCAATGCACGTGGTCAGCGCTATCACCATCACCGACGACATTGAGCAGTGGCCCATGGTCAACGAGGTGCTCAAGGCACTGCGTCACGGCGGCATCGTCATCTCCGGCACCGGTGGACGCGACGCCCTCGCAGGCTACCTGCGCTACCTCTCCGACCTGGGCGTGGACCTCATGGGTCACCGCGATGCACGCGGCTCCGCCTGCGGTTCGGTCGACGGTGGCGGCTGTGGATGCGGTTCGGGTGGCTGCGGTAGCCACGAGGAGCCGGCACCTTCCGCCGGTGGTTGCGGTTGCGGTTCGGGCGGATGCGGTTCCTCCGCTGAAGCTCCGGCTGAGGCTCACGGTCACTCCCACGGTGGTGGCGGTTGCTGCGGCGGCCACGACGAACCAAAGGAAGAAAAGGGTGGCTGCTGTGGTGGCCACGACGAGCCTGAACCGGTCGTGGAGGAAGCTCCCGCTGGCGGTTGTGGCTGCGGTGCTGGTGGATGCGGCTCTAAGTAATCTGCTAGAGGTAGCTACCCCAATCGATATATTCCAAATATAGAATTTTCCCCTGAATAACCTGCTGAAAAGCAGAGATATTCAGGGGAAAACTCTATATTCCGTAAAGAGCATTAGGCTTAGAGGTAAACAACACCACAATAAACGCTGCAGAACCCCCATATCCGAAAAGCGGAATGAGCCCCTCCGGTAGAGTAGAAAGACGTAGCCGACTAACCCTAGCCGCGCGAAAGGAACAACACCGGACCAATGCTTTACCTCTCCGTTATTGTCATCATCCTGATTGCGACCGTGTTTATGGTCAGCGTCGGTGATCGACTCAACCTCCCCTGGCCGGTCATGATGACCCTGCTCGGCACCGCCGCGCTCTTCATCCCCAACCGACCGGATCTTACTATCGACAGCGACATCATCCTGCCGATCTTCCTTCCGCCGCTACTGTGGGCCATCGGCGTTAAATTCTCCTGGGGCACCCTGCGCCGCCGCTGGAGATCCGTACTGCTCTACTCGGTCCTTCTCACCACCGTCTCCGCCCTGGCAATTGCCAGCGCAGCCATGTGGTGGGTCCCCGGTATGACCATCGCCGTCGCCCTTGCCGTCGGTGCCGCCGTCTCCCCGCCCGACCCCGTCGCCGTGGAAGCAGTCGCTGAGCCCGTCGGCATCCCCCGCCGCCTCATCGGTACTCTGCAGACCGAAGGTAGCTTCAACGACGCTATCGCAATCGTTCTCTTCCACGCCGCAATCCACTCCATGACCAGCGGCCACCACATCGAGCCGCTCTCGGTCGCCAAGGACTTCGTGCTCGGCTCGATCCTCGCGGTCATTATTGGTTATATCTTCGGCTGGCTTGGCGGCTACGTTCGCCAGCGTGCCCACGACGTGGTCACCAGCAACGCCGTGACCCTCATGATCCCCTTCGGCGCCTACCTCGCTGCTGAAAGCGTGCACGCCTCCGGCGTTATTGCCGTGGTCATCGGCGCTATCCAGTTCACCAGCACCAAATACATGGCGGCACTCGAAGCGGAAGAACGCCTCTCCTCCACCTCCTTCTGGCAGATCATTGAGCTGCTCATGACCGGTGTCGCCTTCGGCCTCATCGGCCTGCAGGCAAGTAGCATCATCGCCACCGCCGACCCCTCCCGTATCGCAAGCCTCTTCGCTGACGGTGCCCTGGTCGCACTGGTCGCCATCCTGGTGCGCCTCATCTGGTTCACCATCGTCTGGCTGGCAGGACGCAAGAACCCCATCCACGAGGGTGCCCCCGAAAGCTTCGCCGAAGTTATCATCATGACCTGGTCCGGCATGCGAGGCCTCGTGACCCTGATTCTTGCCCTGTCCATCCCCGTGGTCAATGGCACCGAACAGGTCCGCCAGGACGCCATCGTCATGATGCTCTCCGTGCTCTTCTTCACCCTCGTGCTACCCGGCCTGACCCTGCCCATGCTCGTAAAGGTCCTTGGCGTGCGGGCTAACCATGAAGAAGAAACCGCCGTACCCGAACTGCTCAAGATCGCGCAGGTCGCAGCCCTCGAGGCGCTGCAGGCAGAAGCGAAGGCAACCACCGACCCTGAGACCTACGCCCGCGTGAAGGAAATGTGCTCCGCCATTACCCGCCGCGACGAAATCAGCGAGGCACTGCCCGAAGAATACAAGCAGCACATGGAGAAGCTTAAGGACAAGAGGAACGACTTCGTGCGCCTGCGCGACGCCGCCCTCGTCGCCGCGCAGAACGAGGTTATTTCTGCTCAGGACCGCTACGACTCCCACGACGTGACCCGCGTGGTGCGTAAGCTGGATATCCTGGCGCAGGCCGAAAGCATCCGCTCCTCCGGCATGTTCATTCTGCCCGCCATGACTGCCGGCGCGGTTGCCATGGAACGCTACAACCTCTGGAAGAAGCACCAGGGCGCCCTGAGCACCCGCGCAATCCCTGTGGTTGAGAACGCGCCCGCCTCGCCTCTGGTCACCAATGAGGTAACCCCCACGTCCTAGCCGGTACCTGCACCGCGTGCATGCACGTTACGTTTCTGCCCCTGCCTACGCCACCGAGATAAGCCCGTTGGTCTTTAGCTCACAGGCGATAGACAAGGGCAGAAGCAGATTAAGCCTCAACTATCACCTAAAATGAGACAGGAAACGTAGTGACCGTACGTTAGCTCTCTCAAACTCACGAACACATTGAAAGTAGACATGGATTTCAAGACTCTCTCGCCTGCGTACCTGACCTCCCTCGGCGTGATTTTTTGCGGCGCACTCTTGATCGGAACCTCCAACCCCTGGCTCCTGTGGCTCGGCTGGATCCTTCTGATTCTTGCGTTGGGTCTGAACGTCCTTGCTTTTGTGCTGTCCGTGGGTAAGGCGAAGGGTGACCCAACCCCCGCACTGGTGACCAACCTGGACGGTTTCGAATCCTCCGTTGAGAACCGCATCCGCGAGCGCTCGGAGCACCGCCGTGAAGAGCGTGAAGCTGCTGAGCATGAGGCAGTTGAGCACGAAGCTGCGGCGCAGGCTAACCAGGAAGTAGCTCCCGCTGAGGCTGCTGAAACCGTTGAGGCGACCGAGCCTGCTGAAACTGCAGAGGTCCGCGAGGAAGAGCCCACCGAATCTCAGCCGATTGTTGATCATGCCCCCGGCCGTATGAGCGTTCTGCCCTCGCGTCCCCGTTCGGGTCGTGCCCCCAAGCCCCGCTCCAACGCACGCTAGGTAGGTCGGTAGTGAATACGAAGTTTTTGCTTTCCCCGGCGTACCTGGTTTCTGTTGCCCTGATGCTTTCCGGCGCGGTGCTTTCCGGTGGTCGGTTCATGCTGATCGGCTGGATTCTGTGCATTGTGGGTGTCTGCCTGAACGCCATGACCCTGGTGGTGCTGACGAATCGCGAGCAGCTGTACACCATGGAGGCGAAGGCTGCCCGAGGCACCCGCCGCGGCTTTGATGACCGCCCCGCTGTGGTGCAGCGATTGGACGAGGCTCCGGCTACTGACAGCGCAGACGAAGGATCTGCGGAGTCCGTCGAGGAAGCCGCAGAAGAGCCCGTTGAAGCACCCGCGCAGAAGACCAACTAGGGTGTAACCCCCTAAGACGTAAAAGACCCCCGCAGAGGGTATCTGACGTGAATAAAAGACCGTAACCGCCCCCGTACAGGGGAGTGGTTACGGTCTTTTGGGTGCCTGAACGCTCACCTCGACTAACGCTCGTCGAATACTTTTGTCTTTTGGGGAGGGGTGAGCGCAACGGGGTCTTTAGCGCTGAGTACCCAGCTTTTGCGCCGCGAAATCCGCGTACTCCTGCACGTGCGCGCGAGCCTGCTTGGTCAGCGCCTTATTCTCATCCAGGATGCGCGCCGACTGCGCCGCCATCAGCTCCAGGTACTGGCTGTCGCGGGTTTTCTTCCATGCGGTGCGTGCCGCCTCCAGCTCGGCGAAATCGTTGAGCGCCTGACGCTGCATCGTGTAGCGGACCCACATGAGCACCAGAATCAGCACCAGCGGAATGAGGCACGCCCAGCTCTGCCACAGCCCGTACAGTGCCGCCGCAATGGCACCCAAAACAATCAGCACCGGGGAAATGGAGACGATGGGGGAGTCCGGGCGGTTCTTCTGGTTCTTCACGAGTGATTCACGCGCCATAGCGCGGAAGGTGTCGGAGAAGCTGGACGGGTCGTAGGACTGGGCAGAATCGGCCTGCTGGCTCTTCTGGGACTGATTCTTGCTGGACTGATTCTTGCCGGGCTGGTTCTTTGGGGGGTGAGCGGGGCACATAGAAACCTCACGGGGGGGTACACGGGGAGTAACGGGAAAGCGGGTGTTTCACGTGAAACGGGGGAGTAGGCGGTGAGTGCGCGTGAGAGAAGCGGCGAGTACGCGGAAGCGGGTGGCAGGCGCTCTGCGCTCGCCGCGCCTGAACGCCGGCTCGGGAGCTTCTGCGGAGCTTCTACAGGGAAGCCTCAATAAACTCGTACGCCTTATCCACACAATCGGTGGTGACAGCCTTAACCTCGTCGGGGGAGTAGCTGAACGACGCCGAACGGTCAGCGTAGCGGTGCATGTCGATATCGTTCCACGAATCACCAATCGTATGCACCTCATAGGAGCTACCCGGATGCTCAGCCTGCAGGTACTCCACCAGATGCTGCAGACCGGTGCCCTTCGTGCAGGCGGGCGGCACAATATCCAGGAAATCCTGGTTCTTGTGGCAGTCCACCGAATCACCAAAACGCTCTAGAATCCAGGTGTATGCCGCCTCGCGGACCTGCGCATCCGGAATCCACAGGGGTACACCCACGTACTCGTGGTTCTGCAGGTCATTAGCCGGCAGGGGAGTGAACTCCGGCAGAATATTCGTCGAGGAGCCCACCCGGTCGCAGAGGCTGTAATCGTTATCCAGGGTGGTCGCGAACAGTGCCACGCCGTCCACGGTGCTGAAATGCTCGTAGCACGCCTGCACAACACTCACCGGAAGAGGCTGATGGTAAATCACCCGGTACTTCCGGTCGGTAATCACCGCACCCGTGTACAGCACGTGGTAATCAAAGCGGATGGCGGTCGGGTTCAACGCCAGCTGAGTAGCAAAAATGCTCTTGCCCGTGCACGAGACCGCCAGGTTACCCTCCGCCTGCCAGCGGGCAATCGCCCGCTCATTGGCAGGCTCCACGGCACGGTTAAACAGAATCGTGCCGTCCAGGTCGAAAGCCATCAACTTGGTCATAAAAACTCCTTCGCGGGAGGGCTGCATTGCCGCGAATTGTGCGCCGCAACCGATAGAAAACGCCCATGAAAAACGGGGGTGCCGCCGGTACTTTTAAGTGTACCGACCGCACCCCCACCACTTGAGATATAGCCCCTGAATCTCACGCCTTCACTGAAGGGTGAAAGGGCTTATTCCTCAGATTTTTAGAGAGCCAGGAAGCCCAGGTACGAACCGAGGATACCCACGGCGAACAGAGCGAAAATCAACCAGATAGCGTTGACCTTCTTCTTCAGCAGCCACATGCACAGGAAGCACAGACCCAGCGACGCAAGGCCCGGCAGCAGGTCGTTCAGCACCGACTGAACGGTCACATCCACCATCGCGCCAGCCTGGTTCTTGTAGCTGGTTAGCGGCAACGGAATGTTCACGCTCGTCCAGCGGTACACCAGCGCACCCATCACGAACAGACCCATCACGGAAGCGCCCTGAGTGATCTTCTGCAGGGTGTTACCGCCCGCCTCAGTCACAATCTGGGTACCCTTCTCGTAACCGTACTTGAAGCCGTACCAGCGGGTCGCCCAACGAATCGCGGTCAGACCAAAGAAGAACAGCAGCGGGCCCAGAATATTACCGGTCACCGCCAGGGAAGCACCCAGAGCAGCCAGCACAATACGTGCGGTACCCCAGTAAATCGGGTCGCCTACACCAGCCAGCGGGCCCATCAGACCCACCTTCACGTTGGTGATAGCGGCCTCGTCAATGTCCTTACCGGCTGCCTTCTCACGCTCCATTGCAGCGGTCACACCCATAATCGAGGATGCGACCCACGGCTGGGTGTTGAAGAACTCCAGGTGGCGGGTCAGCGCCTCCGCCTGGTCTTCCTTCTTGGTGTAGAAGCGCTTAATGGCCGGAATCATGGAAACCGCGAAACCGATGGACTGCATACGCTCAAAGTTAAACGAACCAAGCAGGAAAGTGGAGCGGAAGTAGGTTTCGACCTTATCGCGCTGGGTGAGCTCGGGAACTTCAACGAGCTCGACGTTCTTGTTCTCAGTCATGATGATGCTCCTTACTCGAGCTCGTTATCGAGGTCGTTTGCTGCGGCTGCCGGTGCTACGGCGGGTGCCTCGCTCTTATGGAAGAGCGGGTTCAGCTGGGTGTACAGCAGACCCAGGCAAGCGCCCACAATACCGATAGCAACCAGGTTGAACTGTGCCTGACCGGACAGGGTTGCGACGAGGTCCTTCGCGCCTTCGGTGCCAGCAATCGAAATCGACTGGGTTGCCGGGATAGCGGCGGCGGCAATGAAGCCGAGGAAGAAGAAGGGCATGAGAGCCTTCGAACGCATCATGTTGATGACCATCGCGAAACCGACCACGGTGATCATGCCACCGGCGATACGCAGACCAACGGTCACCTCGGTGGGAATCATGTTCAGCAGGCGGGTCAGCTCTTCGGAGCTAATCAGGGCCACAATAGCGGTCGGGATAGCAACACGCAGACCCTGCAGAGCCATACCGCTGATGTGCATCAGCTCAATACCGCGGAAGTTAGCGGTCTTCGCGAAATTATCAGCCTGATGCTGGAAGAACACCGTAATGGTACGAACGAAAATGGTCAGAACCTGACCTGCCGCAGCCAGCGGCACAGCAATAGCAATACCGGTGGTGATGTCCTGGTGACCCTGAATCACAACAACAGCGGAGATGGTGGATGCCAGGGCCGAGTCGGGAGCCATAGCCGCACCGACGTTCATCCAGCCCAGTGCGATGAGCTCCAGTGCGCCACCGAGCATAATGCCGGTAGTCGGGTCACCCAGCGCAAAACCCATCAGGGTACAAGCGACCAGGGGGCGGTGGAACTGACGCTCGTCCACCACGGATGCGACGCCCGCAATGAACGCCACGAGAACAACGAGAATAAACGTCAGGGCGCTCATGCGTCCAGGCCTTTCTGCTTGAGGATCTTTTCCAAATCAACCGGGGAGTGGTTGGGCAGTTGCTGCACCGTCAGCTTCACACCGCGCTTAATGAGTTCGCGGTAGGCTTCCAGGTGCTCCTCGGAGGCGTACACTGCGTCCGAGAGCTGAACCATGCCGGTCTTGAAGGTGACGCCACCAACGTTCACTTCGTTGATCTTGACGCCTTCGTCGAGCAGCCGCACCACGTCAACGGGGGATTCTACGACGAACATGGTCTTCATGCCGGTGTACTTGGGGTTGTTGTACACGCGGCCCGCCTTGGCGATGTCCAGGACGTTGGTCTTCACGCTGGTTGGCGCGACCTGCAGCAGCAGGGACTTGCGCAGCTGATCGTGTGCCGCATTATCGGATGCCGCGATGAAGGTCTGCGGTGCGATATGCGGAACCCAGGTGCCTGCCACCTGACCGTGAATCAGGCGGGAGTCGATGCGGGTGAAGATAGCGTCCATGGTGCCGCCGGGAACCTGCTGAGCAGCCGGAACCTCGACCGCCTTGGTCTCTGCGGGCTTCGCCTCGGCGGGCTTGGCGGCTGCGGGCTGGTTCGCCTCCTGGAAGGAGCGAATACCCTTAGTGCCAGCCTTGTGCGCCTTAGCGACCAGGGACTTGAGGGTTGCGTTCTTACGGCCTGCGCCGGAGATGACCTCAATAAGCATCGGTACGTTGACACCGGAGACGACGTCGACGCCCTCGCGGGTGGCTGCGAACTGCGCACCGGCGTTGTAGGGGCTACCGCCGAAGAGGTCGACCAGCAGCAGGGTTTCTTCTGCTTCAGATGCCTCAACGATGCGGGTGTACTCTTCGACGAGATCTTCGGGGCCCTGACCCGGCAGGAACGTGACCGGGTGGACGTTTTCGAAGTTACCGAGGATCATGCCGGCGGTCTTCAGCAGAGCCGGAGCTGACTCGCCGTGTGCCGCCACAATGATAGTGACCATAGTGGTCCTCTCGTGTTCGTGACATGGTGTGTAGTGGCCCCGTGAAGGGCCTCATAATTCTCAGATAGTAACACGTTATTTTTGTGTTTTGTGGGTTTTTTCTGAGCATGCACACTTTAGGTTCTTGTGACATTTTTTCAAGTGTTGGAATATGGGTTTTTGATGTCAAAACACGTATTTATTGCCAGGGTGTAAAAAATTTAAACAGAACACCGAAGAATGGTTGCCGAAGTGGAGGGTGAAGCGTTATTTTTGTGAAATTTCAGGAATGACGGCATCTTATGCGCGGGCTGACGAGGTGCTTGTTGCGGGATATTTTGACTGCGATGGTGCAAGAAAATAATTTACAAAGAAAATACCGAACAAAAAATGGGTATGCGAGTCAAAAGATGTGGGATTTATAAAAAACCCACATTTCCCTGCGGTCTGTCCACAGAATGGTATTTCTGGAATACGCCGTTATAAACCGTCATTTCAAAATTTAAATCGACGCGCTAACGCGCGAAGAAAAACCCAGGAAAACGACAATTTAGTGACAGGTTGTATGTATAAATAGCAACCCACCTTTAACGGCCACGTTCCGCCCGGCAGCACCCCTCTAGAATCCTCACTCCCAGATTCCACCACCCGAACCCCTCACCGGAATCCCGGGGTATAGATTTCGTGGCGTAGAAAAAGCCGAGGTGTAGAAAAAATCTGGGGTATAGAAAAAGCGACCGAGAACCCTCCCGGTCGCTTTCTATCGAACATCCGCTACGCGTTAATGCCCCACATATCCCGCGCCAGACGCGCAATATGAATCGTCAAATACGTCAACTCATCACGAGTCAGGCTCTGCTTCAGCTGCATCTGCAGCACCAACAAAACCTTCTGCGCACACGCGTAGGCGCGCGGTACATCCGCACGAAGAGCCGCCAACAAACTCGGCTGCGACACCTCATCAATATCCTCCGTGCGATTCGCGGAGGCGCGGCTCGCCCGCACAAACAGGTACCTCAGATGCGTCACAAAACGTGCCGCACTCATTGAGTCCGGGTCGATCTTCCGCTCGTAGCTTGCCTCAATAATTTCAAAAACCTGCGCGAAAACCTCAGTCATGCGGAATGCCTGAGACATATCCGCCGTCGCAAATTGCGCGTTGACCAGGTGCAACGCCAAAGGAATAGCCTCATTCGGGTCCAGTTCAACCTGCAGGCGCTCGCGAACCATTTCCAAAACCGTGCGGCCGTACTCCACCTCGCGCGGGTAGAGAACAGTCACCTCTGGGGCGAGCGGATACTGCACCCGCACCCCGTCACGCGCACGAACCACCGCATAGTGCAGGTGATCAGCCAGCGGAAGAATAAACGAGTTCGACAGCTCCAGCGCACCCTCGGCGCGCACCTTCGACTCCAAAAGTGTGGCAATCGACAGAATCTCCGCCGGGATCTCAGAAAGAGTCATGCTCAGGCGCTCACCCGACATACCCTTCTCAGGCACAAACGTCTGCTCCACTGCAGACGGGTCAATCAGCTGGCCCTTACGCTTACCAAAGGCAATGCCGCGACCAATCATCACGGACTCCTTGCCGTAATGATCCACAGTGAGGACAACATTGTTGTTATAAATACGGCTAATGCGCATGTGTCCTCCTCTGCGGGTGTCGGGGCGCCTGTGTCGGGGTGGCACACTGAAACGATAAAAGGCGATTGAGTATCACCTAAGCTACTACAAATTTTACCGAAAGATTGAACCCGTATTGAAGGGTTAACGCGCGTGGTTGGGATAATGGGCGGCGCGAAACTGTGCCCCAGCTGTGATGCAGGCAAGCATTCCATAAGTTTGCGGCTGAAAACCGGCTCCCGCCCCGCCGTGAACCCTAAATCGCGATACTCTTAATCACATGAGCAGCAAAGCAACCGAAATCGCAAAGAACCTTCCCGCCCTCGAACACCCGGACGGTAGCCCCATCCGCGCCCTCGTCGTTGACGATGAGGAGATGCTCAAGGAACTCGTCAGCATGGGTCTGAAAATGATCGGCTGGGAGGTGCAGTCCGCCGGTGACGGCCCCTCCGCGCTCGCGATTGCCCGCGATTGGCGCCCCGACGTGCTCGTTCTGGACATTATGATGCCCGGCTTTGACGGCCTGGAGCTGCTCTCCCGTATCCGCAAGTTTTACCCCGAAGTTCCCTGCCTTTTCCTGACCGCTAAGGATTCGGTCGATAACCGTATCGAAGGCCTTGCTGCAGGTGCGGATGACTACGTGACCAAGCCCTTCTCTATGGAAGAAGTCATGATTCGTCTGCACCGCCTGGTGCAGCGCTCCGGTGTTGCCGCCATAGACGACGCTGAGCTGGTCGTCGGCGACCTGGTACTGAACCAGGACACCCGCGAGGTGACCCGCGGTGGCGAGCAGATTAACCTCACCGCAACCCAGTTCGACCTGCTGCGCTACCTCATGGAGAACGCGAAGCGCGTGGTCTCCAAGAGTCAGATTCTTGATAATGTCTGGAACTACGATTTCGGTGGTCAGGCAAATATTGTGGAGCTGTACATCTCCTATCTGCGTAAGAAGATTGACGTGGGTCGCGAACCGATGATTCACACCGTGCGCGGTGCCGGTTACGTGCTGCGTCCCGCTGTCTAAATTTATTCTCTGCTCTTCATATGGCGCGGTATAACACCCGGTTATACCGCGCCATATCAGTTATATTCCGTATTTCGAATATGGAAAGAAAGGATGCTCGTGGGCTCCTACTCACCCGGTGACCCCGCCTCCCCGGATAACGAAGCAACCCGCCCCCTGCGCGTGGGTACCCCCGCACGAGACGGTGCCACGCGCTCGCCGGGGAACTTCTTCGTGCGCCTACGCGCCGCCTGGAAGAGCATGAGGAATCCCGAGGCATCCCCCGAAGAACTCGGGTACGTACCTCACCTGCGTTCGCGCCTTATCGCCATCCTCGTGGCAGCCCTCGGCATTGCCTGCCTCATCATCGGCCTGTCCACCTACGTGACCCTGCAGAACTCCCTCTACCAGCAGGCGCAAAGCGACCTCAAAGAAACCAGCCACCGCGTAGTGCAACCGACCTCCCGAGACGGCAAGCGAGAAGAAGTGGACTGCAGTGACCTGCAGAGCAGTAAATCCCTCTTTGCGCCCGGTCAGGCGTCCGGAACTATCATCACCTGCGTGGAATCCGAAGGTGCCGTAGAAATCGCCAGCAAACTCACCAAGGACGGCACCGTACAAGCCCTCTCCGCCAACGACCAGGTAACCCTCGGAACCATGGCGCTGAATGCCACCAAAGAAGAAGTCCGAGAGGTCAAGCTGGAATCCGGTCTGTACCTCGTGAAAATCACCCCGAAGGCTAATAGCGATGCCGATGCCCAGGTGGTCGGTATTCCGCTCGCCAACATACAGCAGACCCTCACCATCTTCGTGATTGTTGTAGCCCTCGGTTCCATCGCCGTCATGGTTGGTGCTGGCGTGGCGGGCTCCTACATTATTCGCGGCACCATGAAGCCCCTGGAGCGAGTCTCCGCGGTGGCAACCGATGTGGCGCACCTGGACCTGGAAGAGCACACCATCTCCTCGGCGGTGCGCGTGGATCCGAAAGATTCCGACCCGCGCACCGAAGTGGGTGCCGTAGGCTACGCCCTCAATCAGCTGCTCGATAACGTGAACTCTGCTCTGGAGGTGCGCGAACGCACCGAACATCAGATTCGCGCCTTTATTGCGGACGCCTCCCACGAGCTGCGCACGCCCCTTGCCGCCATTAAGGGGTACTCCGATATGCTCCGCTGGACCGAGCCGCTCAGCGAATCCGGCCAGTCCTCCCTGGCGCGTATCGACTCGCAGACCGAACGTATGTCCCGCCTCGTGGAGGATCTGCTGACCCTTGCTCGACTGGACGAGGGGCGCGAACCCAAGCTGGAGCAGGTTGACCTGACCGAGCTGGTGCTTGAATGCACCTCCGACATGCAGGCGGCAGTGCGCACCCACGAATGGCACCTGAACCTGCCCGACGAGCCGGTTGAGGTTGTTGCCGATCGCTCCCAGATTCAGCGCGTGATTCTGAACTTGCTCTCGAACGCTCGCAAGCACACGGACGAGGGTACACGCGTGACCGCGGGCCTGTCGGTGGATGCTGCACGCCGTGAAGCTGTGGTGACCGTGACCGATAACGGCCCGGGTATTACCCCGGACTTCTTGCCGAAGATTTTTGACCGCTTCACCCGTGCCGATAAGGCACGTTCCGGTTCGGATGGAACGACCGGTCTGGGTCTGGCGATTGTGCAGGCGATTGTGCAGGCGCACGGCGGTTCGATTCAGGTGCAGAGCCAGCCTGGGCATACGGTCTTTACGGTGCGCTTGCCGCTGGATGCCCGTCTTCAGCCTGTCGCCTAGTTCAGTTGTCGCCTAGTTCAGTGCTTGGTCTACTGCCTGAGTTGCGCGTGTCTATTCTGTGAATGGCTGCTTGAGGGGGTGGGGTATGTTGTGTGCGCACTCTGCTCCCCTGCGGCGTTTTTGAGGGTTTATAGCGCCTTGACATGCTAAAACGCTAAATTACTTGTTGAGTAAACGTTAAATCTGCACTTCAAGTTTATTACCCAGAGTGCAAATATGTGGTGAATCTAACCCCCAAATAGTTACCCCCAGTGAAACAATGCGCGTATTGTAAAAAACATGGCTAATCTTGTTGAATCTCCCGCAAACATCACGGACAAGCGCTCCGCTCGCAAGGCAGAGAACCGCATCGCAATCGTTGAGGCAGCAGAATCCCTCATCCTCGAGGGCGGCTACGGCGCCCTCAACGCAGAAGCACTCGCAGAACGCGCAGGCGTCTCCCGCCGCACCATCTTCAACCACTTCGCCTCCGTAGACGACGTACTGGTCACCCGCATGAACCAGTACTTCAACCGCATCTTCGAAGAATGCGACTTCACCGTCTCCGGTGAAAACGCAAGCATGGAAGCCGAAATGCTCTCCATCGCCCGCAAGGTCTTCAAGAGCAACACCCTCGAAGAGTACATCGCACCCTTCGCGCACCTGCTCTACGCCCTCGAAATGGACAGCCCCGCGAAGTTCGAAGAATACTCGCACGTCATCCTCGAGCGCACCTACGACATCTTCCTCGAGCGGTACCTCGCGGCATACCCCGACCTGCCCTACCTGCGCGTGGCAGTCTTCGCCTCCAACCTCGCCGAAACCATCGGTGAAGGCGTCTACTACTACCTCACCCGCGCCGAAGAAATGACGGTCAAGGTTGCAGCAGAAGCCCCCGAGGGCACCCACCCCGAAGCACTCGCCATTGAAGCGATGCGCCAGTGTGTCCTCGAAGCACTCGACTACCTGGGTCGTCTGGTCCAGGGCGAATTCGCAAGCTAAGCCCCATAGCGTCAACGCTCAAACACTCTCGCTTCGGGCACTTCATCTGCAGGTGCCCGGGGCGGGGTATTTTTTGTCTAAAAACAGGACACAGCGTTCGCCGTACAGGGCAAACCACACGCCGTATTCACACGCACCCACCACCCAAACTCTTCACTCACTCAATTTCAAAGGACTGAATCATGGCTACATGGCTCTACCGCATCGGTGAAGCTGCCGCCCGCCGCGCATGGGCTGTCATCCTCACCTGGGTACTCATCGTTGCCGGTGTAGCGGGTGCCTACACCGCGTTCCACGGCAAGCTCAGCAACACCTTCACCATGCCCGGAACGCAGACCCAGCAGCTCTCCGACGAGCTCGCCCAACGCTTCCCCAGTGCCAACCGCGGCTCCGGCCAGATCATTCTCACCACCGGTGACGGCACCGCCCTCACCGAAGAGCAGAAGCAGGCATTCTCCGCCGCACTGAGCGCGCTGCCCAGTGAGGTGCCCTCCGTGGATGCGGTCACCGACCCGTTCACCACCACCTCCAAGCTTGCAGAAGCGAAAACCCAGCTCGACGAGGCGCACGCCAAGATTGACGCCGCCCCCTCCCAGATCGAGGACGGCAAAAAGCAGCTGAATGCCGCCACCTCGCAGCTTGAGGACGGCAGGAAGCAGATTGCCGACAACGAGAAGAAGCTCGACGACTCGCAGGCACAGATTAGTGCAGGTCAGGAGCAGCTCGCCTCCGCGCAGAAGCAACTGGACGACGCACAGGCGCAGCTGAAGGACGGCTACGCCCAGGCGGAGGCGGCAGGCTCACCCGCCGCCATGATGGAGCAGCTCAACGCCCAGCAGGCGCAGCTGACCGAGCAACAGAACGCACTCAATCAGCAGCGCGATACCCTGACCGAGAGCCAGAAGCAGGTTGACGCGGGTCGCGCAGAAATCGCCTCCAAGAAGGATGAGCTGGCTGAGGGTAAGAAGAAGCTGGACGAGCAGCGCAACCAGCTTCAGAAGACCGAAAACGACCTGCCGGCACAGCGTGAGCAGTTGGAGCGTCAGCAGAAGCTCTACGACTTTACCTCCGGCTACCGTATGGTCTCTGAGGATCAGTCCACGGCGATTGCGACTGTCTCGTTTAAGAAGAAGATTTACGAGGTGCCGTCCGCCGAGTTGCAGAAGGTCATGTCCGACATTGAGTCGGCGAACCTGCACGGGGCGACCGTACAGTTCGACGTGAACCTGAGCGAATCCGCGCTTGGTGGCGGCTCACACACCGGTGAGGTGGCGGGTATGGTCATCGCCTTCATCGTGCTCATGGTTATGCTCGGCACCCTCGTGGCTGCCGGCCTGCCGATTCTCATGTCCCTGGTGGGCGTGGTGGTGGGTGTGCTCGGCACGCTCTCCCTGTCCTCCGTTGTTCAGATGAGCTCCACCGCCTACACCCTGGGCCTGATGCTTGGTCTGGCGGTCGGTATCGACTATTCGCTGTTCATTCTGAACCGTTATCGCACGAACCTGCTGGACGGCATGCCGAAGGTCCAGGCGATTGCTCTGGCGAACGGTACGAGCGGTAATGCGGTGATTTTTGCGGCGAGTACCGTGATTATTGCGCTGGTTGCGCTGAACGTGACCGGTATTCCCTTCCTGGGCGTGATGGGTAATGCCGCCGCGTTCTGCGTGGTTGTTGCCGCCCTGATTGCGGTGACTCTCACCCCGGCGGTGCTGTCCCTGGCGGGTACCAAGATCATGTCGAAGAAGCTGTGGGCTTCCATTGATACCCCGCAGAAGATTGCGGAACGCCGCGCACAGGATGCCGAACGCACCGAGAAGCCGAACGGCTGGTTGCGCCTCGTGCTGGCGCGTCCGCTACTGACTCTGGTGGCCGGTACGCTGGCGCTGCTGGCGGTTGCCGCCCCCATGTCTCAGATGCGCCTGGGCCTGCCGGACGCTTCGAACTACCCCTCCGGTAGCGCCGCGTACAAATCGTATGCGCTGGTCAAGGACAAGTTCGGTGAGGGTATGAGCGCCCCGCTGGTCGCGGTCGCGCACACGCCTGCGAACATGAGCGAGGAGCAGGCTCAGCAGGCGCAGATTGATATCGCCTCTGCGGTCAAGGAACGCGGTGGCGCGAATGTGCAGGCTGTGGTTCCCGGCGGTATGACCGATGACCGTACCCTCATGATTTTCCAGGTGATTCCTGCCCACAGTGCAAGCTCCGTGGAGACTGAAGAGCTCGTCCACGAGCTGCGAGCCGTGACCGTTCCGGTTCAGGGCTCTGAGGTGTCTCTCGGCATTGCGGGTCAGACCAGCGGCAATATTGACGTCTCCGAGGTGCTCGCGCAGAAGCTACCCCTGTACCTGGGCGTGGTGATGGGCCTGTCCTTCCTGGTGCTGATCCTGGTGTTCCGTTCGATTATGGTTCCGCTGGTTGCTTCGGTCGGCTTCCTCTTCTCGGTGCTGGCGAGCTTCGGTGCCGTGGTGTCGATTTACCAGTTGGGCTTCATGAGCTCCCTCTTTGGCGTGGACCACCCGGGTCCGGTGCTGTCCTTCCTGCCGACCCTGCTCATCGGTATTCTTTTCGGCCTTGCCATGGATTACCAGATGTTCCTGGTGACCGGCATGCGTGAAGCGTACGTGCACGGCAAGGATGCGGCGACCGCCATTGTGAGCGGTTACAACCACGCGGTGCGTGTGGTGGTGGCTGCCGCGATCATCATGATTTCGGTGTTTGGTGGCTTCATCTTTGCTGATTCGACGATGATCCGCCCGATGGGCTTTGGTTTGGCGTTTGGTGTGCTTGTGGATGCGTTCATTGTGCGCATGACGCTGATCCCGGCGATTATGGCTCTGCTGGGTGATAAGGCGTGGTGGATGCCGAAGTGGCTGGATCACCTCACTCCGAATATGGATGTTGAGGGCGCCGCGCTGAGTGAGAAGATGAGCGAGAATATTCAGCACGAGCGTGAGTCTGCTGCCGCCGACTCGGGTAGCAAGCTCGGGTCAGAGTAAAGTATTAGTGTGCGTTTGTGCGCTACGGCGCACTCTGAAGACTAATACGAGACGAAAGGGCAGGTGCAGGGCGATGAGGAACCGCGCGAGTATCCGACAGCGGATAGGAGGCGTTCTGAGCCGTGTGCCTGCCCCTTTTCTTGTCTTTTTGGGAGGCGGTACGGGTGCGCTGTGCCGCGTGTACACTCCCGGCGGCGTGCTGGTGGCGAACCTGCTGGGTTCGTTTACGCTGGGCCTGCTGACGATGGTGTGGAACGCCTACGCGCGCCGTGACGGTGAGGAGCGGATTCATTCGTTCCGTCTGCTTTTTGGTGCCGGCATGATGGGCGGCTATACGACGTATTCGTCGATTGCGGCGGTTTTGGCGCAGACGATTTTTCTGCCGTACACCATCAACTACACGTACATGATGCTGGCGGTGGCGGTGCTGCTGGTGGGTGGTTTGGTTGCCGCCGCGGCGGGCATGCTGACGGGCCGTTTTGTAGCGTCCCGCTTGGTGCCCGCTCCTGATGTTGAGGGGGGCCGCTAATGTTTTTCGCTCTGATGGTTTTCCTGTGCGGCGGTTTGGGCGCGATGACCCGCTTCTTCTTGGATAAGGCGATGTCGCCTCGCCTGCGTACGGAGTCGTCGATTATTAGCCCGGTGTTCGTGATTAACCTGGTGGGCTCGTTCCTGTACGGCCTGCTGATTATGCCGGTGTCTAATCCTCGCGCGCTGGGGGTGCACTATAACGCCACGGATCAGGTGGCGTTCTGGTGCACGGTGATTACGACCGGTCTGCTGGGTGGGTTTACGACGTTCTCAACCGCCATGGTGGAGGCGCTGACCGCCCGCTCTGAGGGCAAGATGGTGAAGTTCCTGATGCTGTGGCTGGTGCAGGTTGTGGGTGCGATGGTGGCAGCTCTGGCGGGTGCGTTGCTGTTTGTGTTGCTGTTTGGTCGGTATATTGCGCCGGTGTTCCCGCCGGATGTTCTGTACTGACCGCGCCAGCTGTGGTGGTTCTCATGGTGTGTGTGGGTGTGTACAGCTTTTTCACAGTTTCGCCTAGGGCGAGCCATAGAGCGGTCTTTTACACTGGTGGTGAACGATATGCGGCGGGTATGAACGGTAACCCGCTATATACCACCAAGAATATATGTTAGAACAGGCATATATGCAGGTGGAGTTCATATAACTCACTCTCACGACCTAAGGAACACACAGCATGCAGGAACTGCTCAGTAAACACATGATTGGCACCTTCGCCATCGAGATTGCGGCGCTTACTGTCGCACTCTCTATCATCGGGTTCATTGGTATGCGCCTGCGCGCCAAGAAGACCGGTCGAGCGCACAGCATCCGCCAGTACTTGTTGACTGCGTCCTTTGCACTGTTCCTTGCTTCTATTCTTTCTCTGACGCTGACCCCGATTGGCTCTTCCAATAGCGTCACGAACCCCGAGCTGTACTACCCGCGTTTCTACGTGGGCTGGAGCTGGCAGCAGGCATGGGATTTGACTGCCGGTATGGGTCTGCGCCGCTTCGCAACGACCGTGTATGCGCAGCTTTTCTTCAATGTCGCCATGTTCATCCCCTTGGGCTTCTTTACTGCGGGCTGCCTGCGCTGGGGTCTGCGCGCCACGGCGCTGAGTGGCTTCGCGCTGTCGAGCTTCATTGAGTTGAGCCAGCTGACCGGCAACTGGGGTCTGGCGGGCTTCACCTACCGCACCTTTGATGTGGATGACATTGTGAATAATACTGCTGGCGCGGTCCTGGGTGCGGTCTGCATCTGGGTGGTGCGCGCGATTCAGAAGCGCCGCGCGGCTAAGCATGACCGGGCGCTGGCAATGGCTACCGCCGCGGCCTAGTACCCCTCCAAATTAGCAGATGTTTTCATAACATGATTGATATAATTCATGTTATGAAAACGTCTGCTCCTAGCCTCCTTCCCATCTTGCGTAGTGACCTGCAGGGTGAAGTGATGGCATTGCTGTTCTCTCACCCTGAGCAGCAATACACGGTGTCACAGATTGCTGATGCGACACGTGCATCGTTGCCGACTGTTTCCCGAGAGGTGAATCGTCTGGAACAGTCCGGTTTGGTGGCTGTCCAGAATGTTGGTAGGACCCGTATGGTGCAAGCCAAGGTTGATAATCCGGTGGGCCAGGCGATGCGTCAGTTGATTCTGGTAACGTATGGCCCCGTTCCGGTGCTCCGGGATACTTTGCAGGGCGTTTCCAATATTGAGGGTGCTGCTATTTATGGTTCGTGGGCTAGCCGTCGTTCTGGGGTGGCGGGGCACGTGCCGAATGATATTGATGTGCTGGTTGTGGGCTCCCCTTCACGGCAGAAGCTGTATGAGGCTATCGATGATGCTGAGCAGAAGCTTGGCTATGAGGTAAACGTGAAGCGGCTATCTCCTGAGGCTTGGAACTCGCAGGACGGCTTCGTGCAGACTGTGCGGTCGCGTCCTATGGAGGTTCTCTTTGGGCAGCTGGAGGTAAACGATGTCCACGCTGAAGCCTAATGCCCCAACCCCGGGTCCCTGGACTGTAGGCCGGGAACGCATTCTTGAGCTGATTGAATCTGGCGAGCTGGAGCGGGTCGTTGTAAATCGTGAGCATGCTCAAGGCCTGTTGTTGCGTGCTCGCCGGCATCTAAAGACGGCGCATCGTCTGGTAGTTGATGATTCGGAAGGTGCCTATACGCTCCTCTATGATGCTTCGAGACTAGCGATGACTGCCGCCTTGGCGGTGCAGGGTCTGCGTCCGACTACTCGGGGAGGTCATATCGTGGTGGGTGATGCCTTGCGTGCTCAGCGAGGCCCTCATGATGCGGTGGGTAAGCTGTATTCTCGCTTGCGTCGAACTCGTCATGAGGTTGAGTACCCCGGTCTGGATTATGAGCCTATAGCTGTGGAGGAAGCTGAAGCGGCTTTGGAAGATGCAGAGTATATCGTTCAGGAGATGACTCTTTTTATTCCTAAGCTAGGACCTTTCTAGACTGTATTTCTTTTCGGCACCCCTGAATGAACCTCCCTCCGTGAGGTAGACGCAACGAACCCCTCATTTTCATAACCTGACCGATATTGTGCAGGTTATGAAAATGAGGGGTTCGCTGTTTTTAGATGAAACCTTGCCGGATCAATCTATTCAGATAAACCCGGCTCGATGAAACCCTAGACAGGGAAGTTCTCGGGCGGGAAGACTACTCGTCCTCGGTCAGCCGGTTCACGACGCGGGTGCTGCGGTTGCCCTTGACCTCTTCGGGCAGCAGGATCGGCATGGAACCGGTCGGCGTGTAGGTTGCCGCGCGTGCCGCCGCGGTAGCGTGGGTGTCCTCAAACTCGGGGATGACCTCGGCACTGGGTGCGCGGTACAGATGGCTATTAGCCCACCACGCGAAGAGCAGAACCGCAATCGCCAGAGCGCTAGAGACGAACAGCCACGGGCTGACCTGACCCTCGTAGTAGAGCTTGAAGAACGCGCCACCCATGAAACCGCCGGCAATCGGGCCGCAGATCGGAACCCACGCGTAGAACCAGCGTGAAGTGCCCTTATCGTGGATGGGCAGCAGGGCGTGCATGAGGCGCGGACCGAAGTCACGGGCGGGGTTCAGAGCGTAGCCGGTCTGACCGCCCAGACCGATGACGAGTACGGTGACCATGAAGCCGAAGGCGAGGGGCTTGAGCACGTCGTTGAGGTTGAGGGAGAGTTCCACACCGCCGCTGATGGACGGCTTGAAGTTTACGCCGGTGTACAGTGCCGAGAAGACCAGCATGAACGTGCCGATCATTTCGGAGAGGGCGTTGGTGAAGTAGTTGTGAATAGCGGGGACGGTGCCGAAAACGCCGAGCTTAATCTTCTTGTCGGCGGTTGCTTTCCAGTGCGGCAGGTAGTTGAGGTAGACCAGTCCGGCGCCGACCATTGCGCCGAGTACCTGGGCGATGATGTAGCCGGGGACCTTCTCCCAGGAGAACTCGCCGAACGCTGCCAGGCCGATAGACACGGCGGGGTTGAGGTGGCCGCCGGAGTAGGCGTGGGAGGCGTAGACGCCGAAGGTGACGGCGAAACCCCAGCCGAAGGCGATGGTGAAGAAGTTGTCGCCGTGGCCTTTGGATCGGCGAAGTTCGACGTTGGCGATGACGCCGCAGCCGATGGTGCACATGATGAGCGTGCCGAGGAATTCGGCGAGGTAGGGGCTGATGGTGTACACGGGGTGTCCTTCAGGTAGTGAACTGCGGGTGGTAAACCGGGATTCGGTCGGGTGCGCAGTGCCGAGCGTGAGGGAGGTGTGGTTTTGTGTGGGGTTATGCCGCCCGAGTGGCGTGTTTAAACCTTTGGCATCTATGGAACCCTGAATGCCCTAGAAGGGCAATACTTTGGTGTTATTTCACCCTTAGACATAAGCGGTTTTTCGGGTTTTTCGTTTAAAAATAAATGTGGCGAATGAGGGGAAAATCGGTCATAGTCCATACCTTGGACTCATTCCATAAACTCGCGGTTGAACCCATGGAGAAACTCACGAATAAACCCGCGATCAAACCAACACTCACCCCCGCCATCAGCACCCGCCCACACCACTTGCCATCAGCATAAAAATGCCCGGGCACCTCACGGGGTACCCGGGCAGTTTCTGTAATTTTTATGCGGCTCTAACTGCGGCTCTTGCGAACCGCGGTGGACTGGCTGTTACGCCGCTACACGGTTGTTACATGGCCGCTACACGGCTTCTACTTGGCGCTCGCCCAGTCGAGAATCGCCTCGAAGAAGCGCTCGCATTCGCTCAGCTGCTCCAGCTCAATCCACTCGTTCGGGGAGTGCGCCTGGGCAATATCGCCGGGACCGCAAATGATGCTCTGCACGCCGGCGCGCTGGAACTGGCCCGCCTCGGTGCCATAGGTGACCTTCTGTGGTGCGTCATTGGTGCCCAGCCACTCGTGGGCGAGGTGCACGATGGGTGCGTCGTCCTCGGTACCCAGGCCCGGCACGGCTGCGAGCAGTTCGTGCTTCACACCCACGCGGGAGGTGAGGCTACCGGGCTCTGCACCGGTCAGCTTTTCGGCGCGTGCGGCGCGCGCCTGCAGGTCGGGCAGGATGACCTCCGAAAGTTCGCGGTCAATGCGCTCCACGAAGGATTCGGTGGTCACCTGCGGCAGGGTGCGCACATCGTACTCTACGACCGCCTGCTCAGCGACGATGTTGTACTGCAGGCCGCCGGTTGCCAGGTTCACGCTGCCGGTGGAGTGGGGAATGATGAACGACTCGTCGAACGGGCCTTCTTCTTCCCACTGGTCCGCTATGTCGGTGAAGAAGGTGATGAACTCGCCTGCTGCGGCAACCGCGTTCACGCCATGGGTGGCGAGGGAGCCGTGCTTGGGCACGCCGGTGAAGGTGACGCGGCCGCGGTGTGCGCCCTTGTGCGCGTCGATAATGCGCATGCTGGAGGGCTCACCAACAATCGCGTAGTCGGGGGCGAGGTCGCGAGCCACGAACTCCTCGATAAGGGAGGGTGCACCAATGCAACCGATTTCCTCATCGTAGGAGAACGCGAAGTGCAGGGGAGTGCGCAGCTTCGCCTCAGCCACGCGCGGCAACAGCCAAAGCGCCACGGCGAGGAATCCCTTCATGTCGCACACGCCGCGACCGTAGGCGCGGGTACCCTCCACACGCAGGGTGAAGGGGTCGGCGTCCCAGTCCTGTCCGGCGACGGGTACGACGTCCGTGTGACCGGAGAGGATAACGCCGCCGCGGGTAGTGCCGTCAGCGGCAGGGATGGTGACCAGCAGGTTGGCGCGGGTGCGGTCCTCGTTGTAGGTGCGCACGCCACTGTAGCCGTAGCGGGCAAATTCGGCTTCGATGAGCTCAATGAGTTCCAGGTTGGAGGTTCCGGAGATGGTGGGAATCGCGATGAGCTTTTCGAGCCAGGGGAGGGATGCGGGCTGGGTGGTTTGAGCCGTCATAACTATTCCTTCTGCAATGTAATGCTGTGCGCTGTCATGTGCTGCGTGCGCTGTTATGTTCAGGGTACGCCGCGGGGCGGTATTCGTCGCCTCATGGTCGTCGAATACCGCCCCGTGACCCCTGCGCGGGGTTAGATGCTGTAGTTGTTCACGTTCGAGTGGTCGCCCAGCGCGTGGAAGTTGCGCGAGTGGTAGACCAGCGGGGTGCCTTCGCAGTCGTTGCGGATGAACTCTTCAACCTGCGCGGTGAAGACGATTGCGGGGCCAGCCTCAACGCGGCTGAGCGGGGTTGCGCGCAGTACGCGGCCTACACCGTGGACGAGGGGTTCGCCGGTGGAGACGAATTCCCAGGTGCTGGTGTCTGCGAAGCGGGGGTAGTCGTGGGTTGCGAAGTTCTTCGCGAGGGTCACATTCTCAGCATCGAGCATGTGCACGAGGAAGGAGGACGCAGCCGCAATCTTTGCTGCGGAGCCGCTGTTTGCCTTGAGGGAGAAGGCGATGATGGGCGGTTCTGCGGCGACGGAGGTCAGCGAGGAGGCGGTGAAACCTGCGGGTTCGCCATTTTCATCGGTTGCGGTGATGATGGCGACGCCGGCGGGCTGGTGGCCGAAGGCGAGCTTGAACTGCTCGGAGGTGTCGGCGATGGGTGCCTGTGCTGCAATGGTTTCGGTCATAATCGACCCTTTCTTCTGCGGCTGCGTTTAGGGTTCGTCCAGATGTGTATGCGTTGGGCGACCCTTTGTTAAGGGGAGATATGTTTCAGGGTAAAGCTAAAGGGTGGTGAACACCTTATTTATTGCCCTATGTTTCTTAGGTGACCCTTTCGTGACATTGAGCGTGAAATATTACGTCATAATCTTCGTCTTTTGGGAGCTTCGAAGATGCACTCCGCCGATTGTCCCGCTTCGGGGTCTGAGTAGCAGGTTGCGGGTGCTGTCCCTCTCTCTTCCGCGGGGTTTCGCCGGGTTAAAGAAGCCTCTGGGGTATCCTTGCTAGGTACTCGAAAGCGCGCCGCGCCCCGTATTTAAGGGGTTTTTCGGTGCGTGAACTGTGGGGAGAAGAGGGTTAATGAGCTGGTTGGCAACTATTCCGCTGCTACTTTTTGCGGTCGTGTTGGCTTTCGGTCCCGGCTATGCGATGGGCTGGGCGTTGCGTGTTCCTGCACGTTTGCGCGTTTTTTATGCGCCGCTGCTGACTTTTGCCCTGGTGGCTGTCTCTGCGATTGTGCTGGGTAAGACCGGCATCGCGTGGAGCCTGATTTCTTTTGTGCCGGTCGCTGCCGTGATGGTGGCTGCCGCCGCGGGTGTGATGCACCTGGTGGGTCGCCGCTGGCCCTCCGCCGTACCCGATGCCTCCAGCGAGTCTGCAGAGAACTGGGCGGGTAACACCGTGCCCCTCGCATGGCCCGTTATTGGTGCGGTGCTGGGTGGTTTCTTGACCCTGCACGCAACCCAGCATATGGTCTTTGGGCCCGAGGCGTTCTCGCAGACCCTCGATAACTCATTCCATATGAACGCGATCCGCTGGATTCAGGAGCACGGTGACGCCTCCAGCCTGACTCTGGGCGCAGTTGCCGCCGCGAATCAAGAACCTACTTTTTATCCTGCCGGCTGGCACGATTTCGTGTACCTGATTTACAGCACGACCGGCACGAGCATCGCTACGGCAACTATCGTCATGATTCTGCTGGCGGCAGGCATTATCTGGCCCTGCTCCCTGGTGGCAATGTGCTTGAGCATTCCGCACCTGCGCCCCCTGCAGGCGCTCGCCATCCCGGCTCTGACCTGCGGTTTCTTTGCGTTCCCCGGCCTGCTGCTGTTCTGGGGTGTGCTGTTCCCGAACCTTCTGGGTTACGCCCTGCTGCCTGCGTTCGTGGCGCTACTGCTACACATGATTCAGCTCATGGCGCGCCGCGAGTACTCCTTCGTGCTGTCCCTGTCGCTGACGATTCTGGTGGGCCTGGGCGGTTTGGCTCTGGTGCATCCGAACGCGGTGGTTTCTGCCGCAGTGTTTGCGGTGCCCATGCTCCTGGGTGGTGTGGTGCAGGTGCTGCGTACCCGCGGCGCGTCCACGCGTGAGCGTCTGGTGGGTACCGGCGTGCTGGTGGCGCTCATCGCCGGATGTGTCACTATCTGGTTGTCGTTGCGCCCGAGCGAGGAAGCCAGCGACCTGTGGACCGCCATCATGAGCGAAGGCGAGGCGGTCTACCAGTTCCTGTTCCTGGGCCTGGAGAACGCAAACCCGCTGGGTGGTAATTTTGCTCCCGCATATCTGCTGGGTTTCTTGGCGCTGTGGGGTGTTGGCTACCTGCTGTACAAGCGCCGTAACCTGTGGCTGATTGGTAGCTGGATGCTGGTCGGCTACATGTGGATTATTGCGGCTTCGGTGCCGCGCGGTGACTTCCGCCTGCTGATGGTTGCTCCCTGGTACACCGACCACTTCCGCCTGGCGGCTCTGGTGGTGTTCCCTGCAGTGCTTCTTGCCGGTATTGGCCTGGGTGGCGCCGTGGAGGGCATCTTCGTGCGCATCATGCACGCTATTCCGCGTGAGAAGCACGCGAAGGTCGCCCCGGCAATGATGGGCGCCTCCATGGTGCTGGTGCTTGCGGTTGCGGGCCTGTCCTCCCGTACTCCCGCGATGCATGACGCAACCTTGCAGGTGGCGGAGAGGTACAAGGTGACCCCGACCTCCGACATCCTAAATCAGGATGAGATGAACGTCATTAACGAGATCCCGAAGATTGTGCCCAAGGACGACGTCATTGTGAACAACCCCTGGGACGGTAGCGCCTACATTTATGCGCTGGCTGACCGTCACCTGACCAGCTACCACTTCGAATTCCAGACTTCCCCGAAGTACGCGGCGATCCTGAACGATTTGAAGGATGCCCGCACGAACCCGGAAGTTTGCCGCGAGGTGAACCAGTACAAGGCTCACTGGTATGTTCACCTGGAGAACCAGGGTAATTTCGGCCCTGCTCAGCAGAAGAACTATGACGGCATGGTGGCTGCTATTGATACGGACGTTCTGACCCCGGTCTATTCCTCGGGTCCGATGACTCTGTACCGCATTAGTGCCTGCGATAACTAACGGTGTGCCAGCACACCTGCGAGGGTGTATGCATCTCAGAGAATAAGTGGTGCAGTCTACAATCTGTCGCCGAATCTGAGATGGTGCGGAACCACTGATATGATGAAAGCCGGTATGTCCACTAGGGCATACCGGCTTTCACACGCACGGTAAGACACATTCGTTAGGAGGGGTAGCTGCCCTATGGGTTCTCCCACATCGCCTCTTACCCCCCGCACGTATCCTCGTACGCTGGTGATTATGCCCGCCTGGAACGAGGAAGAGGCACTACCCGCCACCATCGCAGAGCTGCAGGAGACGGTGCCCTACGTGGATCTGGTGGTGGTCAATGACGGTTCCACCGACAACACCTCCGCTGTAGCTCGTGAGGCAGGCGCTTTTGTGATTGACCTGCCCTACAACATGGGCGTGGGTGCCGCTATGCGCACCGGCTACAAGTACGCGCAGCGCATGGGCTACGACTACGCCATGCAGGTGGATTCAGACGGCCAGCACCACCCCGAGAGCATCCCCTCGCTCATTAAGGCGGTGGAGGATTACGACATCGTAATCGGTTCCCGCTTTGCCGATGGTGCGGCGGACTATGAGGTGTCCGGTCCGCGCAAGTGGGCGATGGGCCTGCTGTCGTTCCTGTTTACCCGCGCGGCGGGTACCCCATTCACGGATGTGACGAGTGGTTTTAAGATTGCTAACCGCCGCGGTATCGACTTCTACTGCCGTAACCTGCCCGCCGAATACCTGGGCGACACGATCGACATCACCGCCATGGCCATTAACAATGGCTTGAAGGTGCGTCAGGTGCCGGTGCATATGCGTGAACGTCAGGGAGGTACCCCCTCCTCCGGTCCACTGAAGTCTGCTGTCTATCTGGTTCGTTCACTGTTTGCCTACGGCATTTCGGTGAGCCGCCGCCCCGAGGAGAAGTAGCCGTGAGCGCCAGTGTTTTCTTCTTGATTCTTGCCATTCTGGTCTGCACTTTTGTGATTATTCAGGTGCGTCACCAGCGCATGAAGGAGCGGTACGCCGCCCTGTGGCTGATTATTGGTGCCATTATCATTGTGCTGGGTGCTTTCCCGAATCTTCTTAACGGTGTGGCGGACTTTGTGGGCGTCGCCTTGCCGGTGAACTTGCTGTTCCTCCTGTCGATTCTGCTGCTGATGGGTGTGAGTATTCACCTGACCCTGGAGCTGTCGCGCCTGTCGGAGAAGACCCGCATCCTGGCTGAGGAAGTCGCCATTTTGAAGGCACTTCAGGAGCAGCCGGGAGGCGCCTCCGGTGCGAAGAAGCGTAACCAGCAGGATTCTTAAAGCTTTACTGTCGAGACTTTCCATTTTGTGAGTTGGAGTAATACCTCATGACCGTTGATATTCTGTTCCCCTACTACGGCGACGTCGCCATGATGAAGCAGGCTGTGCTGTCTGTGGTCGGTCAGACCAACCCGGACTGGCGCCTGATTGTTGTTGATGACGGCTACCCGGACGACTCGATTCCCGGCTGGTTCGAGTCACTGCAGGACGAGCGCATCACCTACATGCGTAATGAAACCAACCTGGGTGCGAACGCGAACTACCGCAAGTGCCTGACCTTCGTGGAGAACGAGCTGGTCACCGTCATGGGTGCTGACGACGTCATGCTCCCCAACTATGTGCAGTGGCTCGTGGATGCGGCGGCTAAGCACCCCGAGGCGTCCATTTTCCAGCCCGGCGTGGTCGTGATTGATGAGAACAACGGCCTGTCGAACACTCTGGTGGAGCAGACTAAGGCGTTCTACCGTCCCAAGGGTGAGGCTGTTCTGCAGGGTGAAGAGCTGGCTACCTCCCTGCTGCGCGGCGCGTGGTTCTACTTCCCGTCCCTGGGTTGGCGTAAGGACGCTATCGTGGGCACCGGTTTCCGTGAGGGCCTGAACGTTATTCAGGACATGGCGCTGATCCTCGACATTACGATGCGCGGCGGCTCCCTGTACTACGACCCGCAGGTTGCGTTCATGTATCGCCGTCACGGTGGTTCTGACTCGTCTTGGCGTGCCCTGGAGGGTACCCGCTTTGAGGAGGAGCGCCGCTACTACAACACCATGGTTGAAGAGATGACTGCCCTGGGTTGGACGAAGGCTGCTCGTGTGGCTCGTATTCGCTTCTCTTCGCGTGCTCACGCGCTGACTCTGCTACCGAAGGCGGCTCTGGCGAAGAAGTGGCAGGGTGTTAAGAACCTTGCCGAGCACGTCGTAAAGTAAAGACTTCAATTCTATAGGTGCGACCAGTAGAGAACGGAGATAGCGTGGAATCATCGGCAGAGTCCCAGCCGAAGAAAATGACTCGTGGTCATTCGATGGCAATTTTGGGATCGTCCGGTTTAGCTGCACTATCTTCTCTAGGAATTACCGTTGTGGTGAAACGGTTTCTGGAGGGCGAAAGCTTGACGGAGTTCCTTCTCTTCTGGTCGCTTCTTTTTGCCCTCTACGGTGTGGTGGTAGGTATCCAGCAGGAAGCTACCCGCGCTGTGGGCACCGCACGCCGAGACGGTAAAACTGGTGCACGTATTGCACCCGTGGGTGCTCTGGTGGGTCTTATTGTGGGCGGGCTGACCTTAGTGACGAGTCCTCTGTGGGCTCCTGCCCAGATTCCTTTGAGCGGGTTTAGCGGTGTGCTGCTCCTGAGTGCCGGTGTGGCCCTCTACGCCATGCACATGACTCTCTATGGTGCGTCTGCTGGCCAGGAAAGCTGGTACCTCTTCGCGAGTGTGTCGGGATTCGACGCTATTTGGCGTATCGTAGCTATCTGTGCGGTCGGTCTGGTCTCTGCACATCTAATCGGTCTTGAAGCCGCAGCGGTTTCTCCGGTACTTCTGTGGCTGCTGATGGTGCTTCTGCTTCCAGAGGCTCGGCGAGTTTTTAGCTCTCGTGCGGATGTTTCCTCGGGCCGTCTGCTGTATAACTACACGCTGTCGATGGGGTCGTCGACTGCTAACGCGGTTCTTATGATGGGCTTGCCGCTTCTGCTGAACGTTAGCATCGATTCAAACGACCCGCTACAGCAGGTTATTTTGGCGGTTCTGATTCTGGCGATTTCGATTACGCGCTCGCCGATTATGATTCCTTTGCAGGCTTTTCAGGGCGTGGCGGTGTCTGCTTTCTTGAAGCAACAGAACCATCCGTTGCGTGCTTTTGCGAAGCCTGCTGGTGCGCTGTTGGGCGTGGGTCTTGTGGGCGCTGCGGCGGCTTATGTGCTGGGCCCGTGGCTGTTTGGTCTGCTTTACCCGCCGAAGCCTTCAGAGGTTGGAGCGTACGCTCAGGTGGTGACTTCTCCGGTGCTTGCGCTTTTGGTGTTTGCTTCTGCTTTCCTGGCGCTTCTGGTGTTGTCGGGGTCGCTGGTGATTGCGTTGAATATGCACCGGTCGTATGTGGCTGGTTGGGTGCTGGCGGCTGTAGTTGCTTGTGTGGTGGCGGTGTCGCCGTTGCCTCTTCTGACTCGCACTCTTCTTGCCCTGTATGTGGGGCCGATTCTTGGCCTGCTAGTACATTTGGGTGCGATGGTGTGGCAGGCGCGTTCTGCGTCGAATAGCGGCAACGCTGAGCTGGAGAATATTTAATAAATAAATGATGAGGGGTTGAGCAAACGAATAGTTATGCCCAACCCCTCATTTTTTATTGCTCATGAACTGGCTGGGGCTGGAGGTGTCCGCCGCTATTACTACTTCAAACCTTGGGAACTTAGGTAACCCTATGGAAAACAGGCGGTGCGCTCCCTACACTGGAAGGGCACATTGACAAACCGCACGGGCCGCCTACACCGCGGCCCCGCCCCTCCCAACGGGTATATCACCGAAGGAGCCACCCATGAGCCGACGCACCGACGCGCCCGCCCGATCACCACGACGAGCCGCCCTCGCCAGCTGGATAGGCTCCGCCCTCGAATACTACGACTTCGCCGTCTACGGCACCGCCGCGGCAATCGTGCTCAACCGCATCTTCTTCCCCGAAGACACCGCCGCCATCGGCATCCTCAAGTCCATGGTGGTTGTGGGTGTCGCCTACGTTGTGCGCCCCTTCGGCGCCATGATTGTTGGACCCCTCGGTGACCGCTACGGCCGCCGATTCGTTCTGATGCTCACGCTCTTCCTGATGGGCTTTGCCACCTTCGCAATCGGTTGCCTGCCGACCTACAGCGAGGCGGGTATCCTCGCTCCCACCCTGCTGGTCATCTGCCGCATGATTCAGGGCCTCTCCGCCGCCGGTGAGCAGGCAAGCTCCATTTCCATCTCCCTGGAGCACGCCAACGAGCATCAGCGCGCCTTCACGACCAGCTGGACCCTGCAGGGTACCCAGTTCGGCTCGCTGCTGGCAACCGCCGTGTTCATTCCCTTCGCCGCCCTGCCGGACGAGCACCTGCTCAGCTGGGGCTGGCGCGTACCCTTCTGGCTCTCCGCCTTCGTGGTGGTGACCGCCTGGCTGATTCGCCGCACGCTCTCCGAACCGCCCGCATACCTGCAGCGCGAAAAGCTCACCGAATCCCCGCTCATGCTGGTCTTCAAGCACCACAAGCGCGCCGTGCTCACCATTGCCGTATGCGCCATGGTCAACACCGTGAACATGGTCTTCACGACCTTCGCGCTTTCCTTCGCCACCAAGGGTTACGGTCTTGATCGCAGCACTATGCTGCTGGTGCCGGTCGCCTCCAACACTCTCGGCCTGATTGCGATTCCGCTCGCCGCCATGCTTGCCGACCGGATCGGTCGTAAGCCCGTGTTCATTACCGGTGCGGTTGCTTCGTCCCTGGTGATGTTCCCGTACCTCGGCGCGATTACCGAGGGTAACTGGGTGGGTATCTTCGCCTACGGCGTGCTCATGCACGGCGCGCTGTACTCCATGGCGAACGGCGTGTGGCCCGCCTTCTATGCGGAGATGTTCCCGACCCGCGTGCGCGTGACCGGCCTGGCGCTGGGTACCCAGATTGGCTTCGCAATTTCTGGAGGCGTGGCGCCCGCCGTGGCGACGAGCCTCGCCGGTGCCGACCTGCATAACGCGGTGCTGCCCGCCGTGTTCACGGTCGCCATGTGTGTGCTCGTGGCGTTGGGCGCGCTGACGGCTCGTGAAGGGTACAAGAAGTCCCTGGCTGAGCTGGATGCATAGCCCACAGAATATATTCCGAATATAGAATAAATAAAGGTGGGATTGGATAGCTAGCTATCCAACCCCACCTGTATGTTTAACCTTCTAAGCCCCCTGCTGAGCCGCAATCAGCGCCTCAAAATGCGCCGCCATACGCTCAGCGTTCGGTTCCAACCCAGTGAAGAGACGGAACGCATCCACCGCCTGACCCACCGCCATGTAGCCGCCCGTCAGCACCTCGCATCCGGCGGCACGCGCCGCGCGCACCAGCTGCGTCTGTTGCGGCAGGTAGATGACATCCGCAACCCACAGGCCCTCGCGCAACACCCCGGCGCTCAATGCCGACTCGCTCAACGGCATACCCGGATGCACGTGCATACCCACCGGGGTCGCGTTCACCAAACCCTGAGCTTCCAGTAGAGCTTCAATGAGGCGCTCGTCATCGCTCAGCACCTCGATCCGGGTCTGCGGGAAGAGCCCACCCAGCTGCTCCGCAAGCCCCTGCGCCTTCGCCGCGTCACGCTCAAAGAGACTCAGGTGGCGCACCCCCAGGCGGCACAGGGCGTATGCCGTGGCGCTACCGGCACCGCCAGCGCCCAGCTGCACCACGTGCTCCAGGCGCGCCGGATTCTCCGCCACCTGTGGCAGGCCGCGCTTCAATCCCGCAATGAACCCGGAGTAGTCCGTGTTATCGCCGTAGAAGCTGCCGTCCTCACCAATCACCACGCAATTGACCGCACCCAGGGCGCGTGCCGCATCCGAAAGCTCGTGCAGGTGCTCCATGACCGACTGCTTGCACGGGTGCGTGATATTGAAAGCGTTAAAGCCGAGCAGTGCCGCAGCATCCAGAAGCGCCGGTGCGGAGGCGCCATCCAGGTTCAGGGCGTCCAGGTCGACAGGGCGGTACAGGTAGCGCACCCCGTGCGCGTCCGCCTCCGCCTCATGCATGGGAGGGGTCAGGGAGGAGGTGATGCCGTCACCAATGAGACCCACCAGGAAAGATTCAGTACGCAAACTCATAGTTTCACTGTACGTGTCCATCCCTCAAGATGCACCTACTTTCTTGAACCCGTACCAAATGCGTGCTGGATTTGGGAAGAAGATAAAAATAATTTCTACGCTCACAAGAGCGATATGTCTGACAGAAACACCTCGAAGGTATAAGCTTGGTATAAGTGCTCGCGCGCCACGGCGCGCACATGAGACCACACAGACACCGTCACAGTGAAGTGATACCGATATTCGGAGGATAGATTGTCAATGACTGACAAGGCTATGGCACACTTCGCTGGCGCCGATGCATGGGTCGAGCAGTATTTCCTGAACAGCCCCGAAGATGAGCGTGAAGAGTTCACCCCGGCAGAGTTAGAGGATTTGGCTCGCACCCACCGTGCGCTGGCTCAAATCCGCCTGCCCAAGACCCCTGTCGTTGCCGCACGCAACGACGAGTACAACACCACCCTGTACGTCGCGACCGACGACATGCCGCACATCGTCAGCTCCCTGACCGCATGCCTTGCCGCGCACTTTGGTGGTTTCGTCACCATTCTTCACCCCACCTTCCTCGCTGAACGCGGCCCGGACGGTACCCTCCTGAGCCTGCGCGGCACCGGCATGCGCGGCAACCTCGCCAGTGGCGATACCGCCACTCTTGGCGTGCCCTCCCTCAAGCTCAGCGAGAACGCCCCGGCGGGTACCACTGTCGCTATTGAAGCCTGGATTGCGGTTCGCCTGACCCGCTACCTCACTGAGGAAGAGCAGCGCCGCTGCGAGAAGGAAGTTGAGCGCGTCCTCGCTGATGTTCGCGCCTGCCACGCCGACCTGGATGCCATGGTCACCCGCGTTTTCGACCTGGCGCAGTCCATGTACGACCTGCGCGGCGCAACCCTGGGTCACGGCGAGGAATCCTACGCCGCCAACCCGCGCGGTGTGGAGCCTGCCTCCCGTGTGGAGGTGGCACAGGACTTCCTGCGCTGGCTGACCCGCGGCAACTTCGTGTTCATGGGCGTTAAGGAGCGCGTGCTGGATGGCACCTCCGGCGCTATTTCTCTGGTGGACCGCCCCGGTTCGGCGCTCGGTATTCTGCGCACTACGGAGGGTAAGAGCCGCATCCCCCTTTCGGGCGAGACCTTGGAGCGTGCCCTGTTCCCGCGCCCCCTGTACATCACGAAGGCGAATTCCCGCTCCACCGTCGCACGGAACGACTACCTGGACTACATTGGTGTGCGCCGCTTCGACCTGAATGGCCGCGTGATTGGTGAGTACGTCATTCTGGGTCTGTTCACCCGTCAGTCGTACGCACTGCCCGCTATTGAGACTCCGCTGGTGCGTGAGCGTATCGCGATGGTACGCCGCCGCCTCGGCTACCACCCCGGTTCTTACTCTGACAAGGCGCTTCTGGGTGCCTTGGAGGATTACCCGCGCCTGGAGCTGCTGCACGCTTCCGCTAATGATCTGACCGATACGTTCGGCGGCATCATGGGCTTGGAGGAGCGCCGCAAGACCCGCCTGTTCCTGCGCGCAGACCAGTTCAACCGGTTTATTTCCGCTGTGGTGTACCTGCCTCGGGACCGCTACAACACGAACGTGTGTGCGCGAATCCAGCGGGTGTTCCAACAGGAATTTGATCTTAGTGCCATCGACCATGAGGTGTACCTGTCCTCCTCATCGTTGGCGCGCCTATTTTTCCGCATTCGGCTCACCAACCCCAACGATGTGCCGAAGACGGATCATCAAGCTCTCGAAAAGCGACTGCAAGAAGCCGCCCGCTCCTGGGTGGAAGCAACCGCAGCTGCTATTGAGGCATGGAAACCCGGAGCGGCAGGCCGCCGACTCGCATCAGCCTGGGCAGATGCGACTAGTGCAGCCTACCGAGCCGATTACACAGTAGAACAAGCAATCGAGGATATCGTGATTCTTGAATCTCTCTCGGGCCAGAAGCCCGCCGCAATCAAGGTTGAAGCCGGCGAAGCCAACACCACCCGACTGAAGACCTACCTGTCCGCACCTCACACCCTCACCGAGCTTCTGCCGGTTATGCAGAATATGGGCCTGGTCGTTGTTGATCAGAAGCCCTACGAGTTCAAGCCTGAGGATGGCGAAGACTACGGCTACCTCTACGACTTCGGAGTTGAATTCCCCGAGGGCGTGGACGCAAACGCTGTGGCTTCCCTGTACGAGGACGCCCTGAACGCCTACCTGCTCGGTGAGCGCGAGTCCGATACCCTGGACCGCCTGATCCTGGCTGAGGGCCTGACCTGGCAGGAAGTACGTCTGTTCCGTGCCCTGAACCACTACCTGATTCAGCTGGGCCTGGGCTACACCCCGTCCTTCATGTCGAACACCCTGCTCGCTAACCCGGCCATCACCAAGCACCTGGTCGAGTTCTTCGAGGTCAGCTTCGACCCGAACAACGGTCTCAACGATGAGCAGCGCAATGCACGCCGTGACGAAATCGAAGCAGCCCTGGTTGAGGAACTGAACCAGATCCCCACCCTGGACGCTGACCGCTACCTGCGTTCCCTCGGCAAGGTCATCCGCGCTATCCTGCGCACCAACGCATACCTTGCTGACCGCCCCGCACTCGCATTCAAGGTGGCGCCGCAGGAGATCGACTTCGCACCCCTGCCCCGCCCCAAGTTCGAGATCTTCGTCTACTCCCCGCGCGTTGAGGGTGTTCACCTGCGCTTCGGTAGCGTTGCACGTGGTGGCCTGCGCTGGTCGGATCGCCGTGACGACTTCCGCACCGAGGTGCTCGGCCTGGTCAAGGCCCAGATGGTGAAGAACGCCGTCATTATCCCCACCGGCGCGAAGGGTGGCTTCTACCCCAAGCAGCTGCCCGACCCCGCAGTGGATCGTGACGCATGGATCACCGAGGGCCGCGAGTCCTACAAGGTCTTCATCGGCTCCCTGCTGGACGTCACCGACAACCTCGCAGTTGGCACCGACGGCACCGAGACCGTTGTCCGCCCCGAAGGTGTTGTAGCACGCGACGCTGACGACTACTACCTGGTGGTTGCAGCGGATAAGGGCACCGCAGCATTCTCCGACACCGCAAACGCAATCAGCCTGGAGCGCGGCTTCTGGCTGGGCGACGCCTTCGCATCCGGCGGCTCCGTCGGTTACGACCACAAGGCTATGGGCATCACCGCACGTGGTGCATGGGAGTCCGTCAAGCGTCACTTCGCTGAGCTCGGCCACGACGCTCAGACCGAAGAGTTCACCGCAGTCGGCATTGGCGACATGTCCGGTGACGTGTTCGGTAACGGTCTGCTCCGCTCCAAGGCAACCCGCCTGGTCGCAGCATTCGACCACCGCGACATCTTCCTGGACCCGAACCCCAACGCGGCAGCGTCCTTCGACGAGCGTCAGCGCCTGTACGATCTGCCCCGTTCCTCGTGGCAGGACTACAACCGCGACCTGATTTCCGCCGGTGGTGGCGTGTACTCTCGCGGTCTGAAGTCCATCGAGATCACCCCCGAGGTGCGCGAGGTCCTGGGCCTGGACGAGTCCGTCACCGAGCTGGCACCGACCGAGCTGATTTCCGCAATCCTGAAGGCACCGGTCGACCTGATTTACAACGGCGGTATCGGTACCTACGTGAAGGCCTCCACCGAGACCAACGCACAGGTGGGCGACAAGGCTAACGACGCACTGCGCGTCAACGGCAAGGATCTGCGCGCCAAGATTGTTGGCGAGGGTGGTAACCTCGGCTTCACCCAGCTGGGTCGTATCGAGGCTGCGCTCAACGGCGTCATCCTCAACACCGACGCAATCGACAACTCCGCAGGTGTGGAAACCAGTGACCGCGAGGTCAACATCAAGATTCTGGTGGACCGCCTCGTGGCACACGGCGAGCTGTCCAGCGAAGAGCGTGCTTCCTTCATCGAGTCCCTGCAGGACGAGGTCGGCGGCAAGGTCCTCGAGACCAACGTTGAGCAGAACGTTCTGCTGCAGGGTGAGTTCCACGGTTCCTTCCTGGGCACCAACCTGTACAAGCGCCTCATGCACGACCTGGAAGAGCACGCCGGCCTGAACCGCGCCGTCGAGTTCCTGCCCACCGACGAGGAGCTGGATGCACGCCTGGAGAACACCGGCGAGCGTCTGACCCGCCCCGAGCTGTCCGTCCTGGCTGCGTACGTGAAGATTTACCTCACCCACGCACTGGAGCAGACCGACTTCGCGGACGACCCCTACCTGGAAGGCGTTCTGCGCAGCTACTTCCCGGCAGCACTGGTCGAGCGCTTCGGTCAGCACCTGGACTCGCACCCGCTGCGTAAGGAAATCATCTGCACCCGCGTCGCTAACGAGCTGGTCAACATCGGCGGTATCACCTTCGCATACCGCGTGATGGAGGAGTTCAACGTCGGTATCGATTCCGTCGCACGCGCCTTCATCGTCGCTCGCGAGCTCTTCGAGCTGGGCACCGCAGCTAAGCTGCACCGCGAACTGCCCCCGAAGACCCCGCTGGATGCATGGTTCACCGTTCTGCGCGACAACCAGCGCGTTCTGGATCGTGCTGTCCGCTGGTTCATCACCGAGCGTGGCGTGGTTGCTGGCACCAGCATCTCTGAGCTGCTGGAGATCTTCGGATCCGTCGTCGAAATGCGCCACAACCTGCCCGAGTACCTCTCCGGCACCTCCCGTGCTCGCGTCCGTGCAAAGCGCGACGCAGGCGAGGCATGGGGCCTGCCCGAGGAACTCATCGTCATCTGGATCCGCGGTTTCGAGGGCTACGCCCTGCTGGACGTCATTCGTTCGGCACGCGACCACGACTTCGAGGCAACCTCGCTGGCACCGGTCTACTTCGCAACCTACGACCGCTTCAAGGTGGACGAACTGCTCGGCCTCATCTCCGACCTGCCCCGCAGCGACCGCTGGGAGATCCTGGCACGTCAGGCACTGCGCGGCAGCCTCTACGAGACCGCTGCAGGTCTGGCACTGTCCGTGGCTGAGGGCGCGAAGGGTGACTTCTCCACCGTGGACGGTGCGCAGAAGGCACTGGCTACCTGGATTGAAGAGCACCCGACCCGCGTGGGTAACATCGACCGCATCCTGAAGGAGATTGGCGAGGCCGCTCTGGACGTCACCGGTCACCCGCGTCTGGCTGTAGTGTCCGTGGCACTGCGTACTCTCTCGAGTGCATCCTAAATAGCTAAGGCCCGTTAGGGTCGCTTAGAGCATCCCGGTTCCCTCCCTGTGGGAGGGGCCGGGATGCTTTTGCGCAGGGACACATGGTGCGTGCACAGGTAGTGGGGGGGATCCCTTGGTTGGGTGAACCTTGTGCCGGTGTGCCAGCGCGTCAGCACCTCGCGTGGAGCACCCAAATCAAGGTTGTTGCACCCCGCGTATATTGCATAGAATATTGCTCTCACTAGGTATTTTGCATTCTTGTGTGATGCACATTATGTGGGTGTGTCCTAAATCCCTCCAAATATCAAGTAGAGGGTTAAGGAAACCAAAGGTTTTAGTTGATATATGCCGTATATTGATTCACGGCGGCATCAGCGCAAGCCATGGGGACCCGGCACTTCTCGGTACGACGACTCTTTCCCCTGGCGCGTCACACGGTGCTGTTCAAACACACTGCCCCTAATCTTTACGATTATCGACTGAAAGTCTGCAAGATTGTCTACCAACCACGGTACTGAGGAAAAAAGCAACAGCGCATGGCGCCTCCTCATTAACTTTCTGCTTTACGTCTCTCCGGTCGCCCTGCTGACCACCGTCTTCCCCATGGTCACCCCGACCATTAACCGGTACAACCTCGATGGTGTACCCCTGATCCAGGTGATTCTGGCAGCGTCCATTACCGTTCCTTGGCTCAGCCAGGCTGCCTGCCTGCCCCTTTACCGTGCTATCCAGATGGAGCACAAGAAGATTGCGGACGCCCGCGAAGGCCTGCGTATTCACGCTGAAACCCTTGAGCACCAGCTCAAGCGCGCCGAAGCACGAGCCGTACGCGCACGCATGTCCGAACCGCAGTTCCAGGACATTACCGACCTGACTGCGTTCACCCGCAACTGGCTCTACCTCTTCTTCATGACCATGCCGCTGGTGCTGCTCTTCGCAATTCCGGTCGCCCTCGTCCTTCACTGGAGCCCGACTGCATTCGGTGCGTTCTTCGTCCTGGGCGTTCTCAACATTGCGTTCGCGCAGCTGCTGGTCATCCCGAACCTCGCGAAGAACCGCATCATCTGGTTCATCGCGTGGCTTGGCTACACTCTTGCCCTGTACTGCTACCCCATCATCTGGTTCCTGCCGCCGCTGGTCGGTTCGCTCATCCTGCTGGTGAGCCTCGGTAAGGACCTGGTGCACCTGCTGCACTTCGCGCGCATCCCGCTCAAGGACATTGCGCTCGACGCCCTGCGCGGCTTCTTCACCGGCTCCATTATCTGGGCTGATAAGTACATGCTCTTCCTGGTCACCGGCGGCGAAATCAACGTCGTGGCAATCTACCTGAGCCTGATCCCCTGCGTTATCGCCTACAACTACTTCTTCGTGGTGGAGGCAGACCGCGTCAACGCAAGCATCCAGCACCTGTGGACCATCTTCGACCGCCTGCCCTACAAGGGCGTTCAGGCGGAGTCTTCGAAGGCTCTGCGCACCTCCAACCACGCTATCCGCAACTCCCTGCTGATTTACATCGCCAGCGCTATCGTTACCGGCATCCTGATGTTTATCTTCCTGCCGCAGTCCTACCCGCTGGCGCTCTCCGGCCTGGTCGTGGCGTTCCTCTTCGTTGCAGTGGCACTGCTGATTTACCAGATTGAGTACATGACCATGTACGTCACTGTGCAGCTGCTCTCCGCAGCGCACCTGGTGCTGCTCTTCATCTCCTTCATGATCCTGCCCAACGAGACCGGCTACCTGCCCATCATCGCGGGCGAGGCAGTGCTCGCCTTCGCATGCTACCGCGTCTACCGTCAGGCGTGGGCAGCACCCGAGTACTCCCTCTTCTGGCGTCGAGCCCTCGCCTGGTAAGAACCGCACGGTCCGCGAAAGATACATACGACAATGACTGAACAGATGTACCGAAACCACTACGCGCCGCTGCAGCTTCCGGCTCCCGGCCCCCACTACAGCGACCCCGAATACCCGGACGTTGACGTCGCCATCATCATGGAATCCACCTACCCCTACCTCAAGGGTGGTGTGTCCGCGGTGGTGCACGATATCGTCTGCGAAAACCCGGATCTGACCTACGGCATTATTCACATCGCCTGGGATAAGAACTCCCCCCACGAAGACCTCTACGGCATGCCCGAGAACGTCAAGTGGGTCAAGGTGCTGTACCTGAGCCTGGAAGTCAACCGCGACGCCTTCGCGGAAGCCTGCGACCCCTCCGCACTGCGCATGAACTTTGCGGAGCGTCAGGCACTCACCCAGCGCCTCATGGACGGATTCAGCGCCCTCATCGCCGGCGACGTGAACCCCCTCTGGAAGCTCTACGACGAGGGCATCAACCCCGCAACCCGCAGCTACAACCTCTTCGGCCTCTTCGGAACCCGCGAGTTCATGCAGGCGATTGCGGGTCTGGGCTTCTTCTCCGAGGTGCCCTTCGGTGAGCTCTTCTGGAAGGTGCGCGACTTCGTCTCCATCCTCTTTGCAATCCTGCACGAGCGGATGCCGCACGCCCGCGTCTACCACGCCCACACCACCGGCTACGCGGCACTCATCGCCGCCGCAGCCGCACGTGACCACGGTACCAGCTTCCTGCTGACCGAGCACAACCTGTACATTCGCGACACCGTGAACACCAAGCTCGAACGCAACATGGCGAAACCCGTCACCACCGACTACGCCTTCCTCAACGAGGAGCGTGAGCACCCCGGCCTGGGCCCGGTCACCCTTGACGAGCGTGCCTGGTCCGTCTGGTTCGTCGAAATGGGACGCTTCTGCTACCCCAGCGCTGACATGGCAACCTACCTGTACCCCAAGGCTCTGGAAGAGGCACGCGGTATTGGCGCGCCCATCGACCAGATGAACGAGGGTGAGAAGGACCGCGCGATCATTCTGCCCAACGGTATGCTCATCGAGTCCGTGGCGGAAGCCTACTACGCCCGCCAGGCGGCGCGTGCCCGCATCCTCGCTGAGGGCCGCGGCCACGTGTGGCGCTTTGTGTTCATTGCCCGCGTGGTGCCCATTAAGGGCCTGACCGATCTGATTCGCTCCCTCGCGGTGCTGCGCGATCAGGGTCTGGTGAACTTCCACCTGGACGTGCTCGGCCCCAAGGACCACCTGCCCGAGTACTACGAACTGTGCCTGCGTACCATCGAAGAGCTCAACATGGGCGAGTACATCACCTTCCACGGCACCGTGAACGTGCGTGCGATGCTCGACCGCTTCGACCTGCTGCTCATGCCCAGCTACAATGAGGGTCAGCCGATTGTGGCGCTCGAGGCGATGGCTGCGTCCATCCCGCTGGTCAGCACCGACGTGGGCGGTATGTCCCAGCTCATCGACGATGTGCTGGTCGCCCCCGACGGCCACGAAATCGGTAACTGCGGTATCTTGACCATCCCCGGCGATATTCACGGCTTCGCGGCGGCGCTGCGCACCCTCATGGAGGAGCCCAGCATCTACGAACGCTACTGTGTGAACGCCTACGACCGTATCGTCAGCTTCTTCCAGCTGCGACTGGTCATGGACCGCTACAACACGATCTACCGCGAGCTGGGCAAGCTGCCCCCTCGCGCCCCCGAATTCGACCCGGAGTACGATGGCGAATAAACTCACCCGCTTGGGCGGACCCGGCAAATTTGGTGCCTGGGTCCGCTACGGCGGTAAGCCCATTACCCAGCAGCAGCTCGATTTTGCGGTCAAGAACTACTCTGTCGCAATCCTGCAGCCCTGGGAACTGGACGCGGCACGCTACCTGAAGAAGCGTGCACCTCAAATGGTGGTGCTGGCGTACAAGTGTCTGTCCTCCACCCGCTCTTATGAGCCCGGCCCGATTTATTCTTCGGGTGTCTCTTACCCGCTGGCGCAGTCGATGGCGAACTCCGGTAAGGATTTCTTCGCCCACCGCCTCAACGGTGACCGTATCGAGTGGAAGGGCTACCCCAAGCACTTCCAGATGCAGGTGTGGAACGCCGACTACCGTTGGCACTGGGTGGACGCTGTGGTGCGCGAAATGCGTAACTCACCCTTCGACGGGGTCATGGCGGATAACGACGTGGAGAACGACTACTACGACCTGAACTTGCCCATCCAGGGTGTGGAGTCTATGACGAAGATCCGTGAGCACCTGGATTTTCTGGTTGCGTATGCCGGTATTGAGCTGAATAAAATCGGCAAGATTCTGGTGCCCAATATTGCTGAGTCTCGTCTGCGTTACGGCAAGTGGGAGCGTCACAGCGCCTACGGTGGCGGCTTTGAGGAGGTGTGGCTCGGCTGGGGTCCGAACGACTACCTGTCTTCGCCGTACGCCGTGATGCAGGGTCGTGAGATTGCGAACGGCTCGGCGGGCGACGTGAACCTGGGTGCTACTTTTGCGGGTCTGGGTGGCCGTAGCGCCGCCTCGCAGAAGAAGGTGACGATTCTGCGTACCCCGCTCAGCGACCGCAAGGCTGCTATTACCGGTACGGATGAGAACTTCCTGTACGGTTTGGCGGGCTTCTGGGTGTTCGGTGGAGGCGCCTTCACCGGCATCAGCGCAACCCACCACGACGCCTACGACGAGATCCCGCACGCCCCAGAGCTTTCCTACGACCTGGGGGATCCGGTCGGCGGTATTATCGCTCAGTCTACCGCTCAGACTCGTGCCTTTACGCGCGGTTGGGCCGCCCTGAACACCGGCTCGAAGGATGTGACCGTGAAGGTTCCCTCTCATCTGGTGGATGCGGCAAACCGCCCGGTGCCTTCGAGCTTCACGCTGCGGGCGCATCAGGGTGTGGTGTACCGCCGTAAGGCGTAATTTACCGTAAGCGTTAATTTTAAGGGCTGATTCACAGCGTAGTAGCCCTGTACTATGAAACAAGCGGCTGGAATATAGCCAACCGTTCTCGCGGTGTTGAGTTTAAGGAGTGAACTACAGTGAATATTCTTTTGATTGACGGCGGTAAAGCATTCGCCCACTCGGCGGGTCGTCTGAACCACACCCTGCATCAAGTAGCCCGTGATACGTTATCGGCGCTCGGTCATCATGTGCGAGAAACTGTGATTGACGACGGGTACGATATTCACCAGGAAGTAGAAAAATTCCAGTGGATGGATGCGGTCATCTGGCAGATGCCCGGTTGGTGGATGCACGAGCCGTGGACCGTGAAAAAATATATGGACGAGGTGTTTACCGCCGGTGCGGGTACCCTGTACGCTAATGATGGTCGCCACAGGGTCAGCCCCACTGAAGGATACGGCACGGGCGGTCTTCTTCAGGGGCGGCGTCATATGCTGTCGCTGACGTGGAACGCGCCTCGCGAAGCTTTTACCCGGGAGGGCGACTTCTTTGAGGGACTCGGGGTAGATGCCCTCTATATGCACTTTCATAAGGCCCATGAGTTCATGGGGACTACCCAGTTGCCCACCTTTATTTGCTATGACGTGATTAAAAATCCGCAGGTCGAACAGTATCTCGCTGACTATACTGCCCACCTCAACGAGGTCTTCGGTCAGGCGTAAGGGTTTTAAGCCTGCATGCCTTCATAAGCATGTCTGAGGTGGATGCGGCAAACCGCCCGGTGCCCTCAAGCTTCACGCTGCGGGCGCATCAGGGTGTGGTGTACCGCCGTAAGGCTTAATTACCGCTCGCATAGCTCTTCTGAGCTTCTGCGCGGCACCGCTCATCTGCGTAGATAACCTCATAAACAAACCCACCGGCAATATAGCCAATTGGCTATATGTACCGGTGGGTTTGTTATATGTGTGCTAGATGAGCTGGGGTAGCTTACTTAGCGGGGTAGGAGGGCACGTCGTAGCCGCCCATGCGCTCCAGAACGCGAATCACCTGGCAGGAGTAACCGAACTCGTTGTCGTACCAGACGTAGACAATTGCGGAGTCATCGGTCACCACGGTAGCCAGCGAGTCCACAACACCTGCGGTGCGGGAACCCACGAAGTCGGTGGAAACAGCCTCGGGGGAATCCGAGTAGCCCACCTGGCGGCGCAGCTCGCCGTCGATGGACTCGCGGCGGAACAGCTCGTTCAGTTCCTCAGCGGAACCTGCGGGCTTGGTCAGCTTCACGTTCAGGATTGCCATGGAGACGTCCGGGGTGGGAACGCGGATAGCGTTACCGGTCAGCTTGCCTTCCAGCTGCGGCAGAGCCTTAGAAACAGCCTTCGCTGCACCGGTCTCGGTGATGACCATGTTCAGCACAGCGGAGCGACCGCGGCGGTCACCCTTGTGGAAGTTGTCGATCAGGTTCTGATCGTTGGTGAATGCGTGAACGGTCTCAACGTGGCCGCGCTCAACACCGTATGCGTCATCCAGAACCTTCAGTGCCGGAGTAATCGCGTTGGTGGTGCAGGATGCTGCGGAGAGGATCTTGTCCTCAGCGGTGATGACGTTGTCGTTCACGCCGAACACGATGTTCTTCATGTCGCCCTTACCGGGAGCGGTCAGCAGAACACGAGAAATGCCGGGGCAGTTCAGGTGCTGCTCAAGGCCCGGAACGTCGCGCCAGCGGCCGGTGTTGTCCACCAGCAGAGCGTCGTGGATGCCGTACTCGGTGTAGTCAACGGTGGTCGGGTCAGAGGAGTAGATGAAGCGAACCGGAACACCGTTAGCGATGATGGTGCTGTTCTCTTCGTCTACCTCAATAACGCCCTTGAAGGGGCCGTGAACCGAGTCGCGCTCCAGCAGGGACGCACGCTTGACCAGGTCCTGGTCACCGTTCTTACGGACCACAACAGCGCGCAGGTTCAGGCCAGAACCCAGCGGCGAGGAGGAACGCTCCAGCAGAATACGAGCCAGCAGGCGACCAATACGACCGAAGCCGTACAGCACAACGTCCTGCTCCTTCGGCTGGTCACCCTGGTGGTTCACGGAGGAACCCAGCTGCTCGGGCAGCCACATGGACAGCTCGGGGGAGCCAGCCTCGTGGTGTGCCTTGTGCAGAGCAGCAATGTTAATCGAGCACGCGCCCAGGTTCAGCTCAACCAGGGCGCGAACCAGCTCGAGGGAGTGCGCGGGGTTCAGGGGCGCACCATCGATGTGGGATACGAAATCGTGCAGCTTCAGCAGCTCAATGACAGACTTGTTGACCAGGCTGCGGCCGTGAATGCTCAGCACCACGCCGTTCTCGCGGTGCAGCTTACCGATGAGGGGGATCAGCTCCTCTGCGGTAGCTTCACGGTTAACCCAGGTAGCGGTTGCAGTCGTCACGTATGACCTTCTTCCTAACTTCGTCGTTGGAGGGTAGGCGCGACGATGCTGTCGCGTCAATACCGTGCCGGGCGTTAAGACCCGGCGTCGGTTTAAGTCTAACCCGTGTGGACCCCTTCAGAGCCTCAAAATTAGCGATATTGAGGCTAAAAGTCAGAAGAGACAGAAGGCAGTTTGTGAACCCACACGGCAAGCCAACATAAGCCCTCAAAAGGGAAAGCAAAACCACTTTAAATACCCACAAAAACACACGTCACGACCCGGAAAACATGAGTAGAATTGAAACCATGTTGACTGTAATCGGTGAAGCACTCGTAGACGTCGTCCACCAGCACGACGGAGAAACCCGCGCCTACCCCGGCGGATCGCCCATGAACGTAGCCGTCGGCGCACGCCGCCTCGGTCACCCCACCAACTTCGTCGGCCACTACGGCCCCGACGCCTACGGCAAGAGCATTGACGCGCATCTGGAAGCATCCCAGGTGACCCTGCCCTTCGAACACAGTGCTGAGCGCACCTCCGTCGCCCAGGCAACCATCGGTGCCGACGGCGCGGCAGAGTACGAATTCGACATCACCTGGTCCCTCGACTCCGTCGCCGAGAAGCTCACCGAACTGGCACGCACCTCCGACGCAGTGCACACCGGCTCCATCGCCGCCATGCTCGAACCCGGCGCGCATGTGGTCGCAGCAGCCTTCGAAGCCGCTCGCGACAGCGCCCTGCTCAGCTACGACCCGAACTGCCGCCCCACCCTCATCCACAACGTTGACGAGGGCCGCGCTTGGGCTGAAAAGTTTGTGTCCCTCTCCACCGTTGTAAAGGCATCCGACGAGGACCTGCAGTGGCTCTACCCCGACCGCTCCCTCGACGACACCGCACGCGCATGGCTTGACCTCGGCGCCGAGCTGATGGTCATCACCCGCGGCGAGGACGGCCCCATCGCCTTCACGAAGAAGTACCCCGAGGGCATCAGCCAGCCCGCACACCGCGTTGAGGTTGCGGACACCGTCGGTGCCGGCGACTCCCTCATGGCGGCACTCATCGCGGGCCTGCTCGACCGCGGTATCGCTGGTGCTGAGGCACGCGCCAAGGTCGCTGCACTGACCGCCGAAGACATCGCCGACCTGCTGCGTTTCTCCGCAACCGCAGCCGGCATCACCGTCTCCCGCGCGGGCGCTAACCCGCCCACCCGCGAAGAACTGACCGCCGTACTCAACGGCTAAATTATCTGCGCCTCGCCGGCGGATAGCTCACTCTGTCCGCCGGCGTCGCCATATCCACCCGCACCCCACCGACGAGGAGCACCATGACCAACATCGGCACCGCACCCCTGCCCCGCGAACCCTACGCGGGCATGCCCGAACTGCCCGAATTCACCCTGACCTCCACCGACATTCAGGACGGCGGCACCGCCCCCGAATGGATGCGGTCCGCCCTCTTCGGCCTGGCGGGCGGTCAGGACCGCTCCCCGCAGCTGTCCTGGAGCGGCTTCCCCGAGGGCACCAAGTCCTTCGTGCTGACCTGCTTCGACCCGGATGCGCCGGTCCCCAGCGGCTTCTGGCACTGGACCGTCTCCAACATTCCCGCTGACGTGACCAGCATTGACACTGGCGCGGAGGCACCCGCCGGCGCCTTGACACACCGCAACGACGCCGGCGTGGCGGGCTTCCTGGGTGCTGCGCCTCCGGCTGGTCACGGCCCGCACCGCTACATCTTCTGCGTCACCGCCGTGGACGTGGAGAAGCTCGACATTGACGAGAACGCCACCCCCGCCGTCGTGAACTTCAACCTGCTCGGCCACGGCCTGGGTCGCGCGTTCCTGACCGTCACCTACGCGGAACCGGCAGCCTAACACGTAGCCCTAACCAGCCTCGCGCTTTAACCCGCGCCGACACACCCCATCACTGAAGGCAAACACTGCATGATTAAACTCATCGCCAGCGACCTGGACGGCACCCTCATCGGGCACGACTTCCGGTTCCGCCCGCGCACCCTGCGCGCCCTCGAGGCCGCCCGCGCCGCCGGAATCGAGATCGTTTTCGTCACCGGCCGCCCGAGCCGCTGGCTCACGCCCCTGCGCGAACAGACCGACTTTGACTCCTACGCCATCTGCTCCAACGGCGCGGTGGTGTACCACCTGGGTGCGAACGAGGTGGAAGAAGTCAACGGCGCTGATCCCGCGGTGATTGCGCGTACTCACGAGCTGCTGGAGCCCATGTTCCCCGACGCCACCTACACCCTCGAAACCGTGGATACCGTCTACATTCAGGGCCCGCACGAGGGCGGCGAGGTGCTTGAGGGCGCCCGCGTGGTGGAGGCGAAAATCGCCGAGGCGCTCGAACGTATCGGCTCAACCCCGGTCATTAAGTACCTGATTCGTGTGCCCGGCATGGACCCGGATATTCTGCAGGCGCGCGTGCATCAGGCGGTGGGTTCGCTGGTGTCAGTGACCCGCGGCGTGGTTGGTGAGCCGCTCGTGGAGATGGGCTCTAAGACCGTGAATAAGGGACGGATTTTGGAGAAGTTTGCTGCACGCCACGGCATTGAGGCGCACGAGGTGATGGCGTTTGGTGATATGCCGAATGACGCGGAGATGCTCTGCTGGGCGGGGGAGGGCTTCGCCATGGCGTCGGGTCAGCCGGCGCTCATTGCGAAGGTGGGGCGCACCTGCCCGCCCTTCCATGAGGACGGTGTGGCGCAGACGATTGAGGCGATGCTCGCCGAACGGTCCTAGGCGCCTAGCAGCGCTAACCACCCAGTGCTGGCTATCCAGCACGAGTGGCTGGGTGCGCGGCAAGGTATCCTCCGCAGACATAACTCAGACATAAACTTTTATGTCTACACATAAAAAATTTGAGTCTAGACATAAAAATTTATGTCTAGACTTAAATTTTTGTGTCTGATTTACATCTGATTTGTGTCTGAACAAAATGGCAGTTGTGTGTAACGTCCAGAAGACGCAAAAGCGGCCCGGATGGAAACCAATCCATCCGGGCCGCTTTTCTACAGCTTACGCCTCAGGAGTATCACTCCCACGGGCGGTGAGGTGCCTAGTGCACCTCGGTGCTCTTCTCTGCGTCGAAAGGCTCCAGCGGGTCGCCAGCGGCCTTCGTGTACTTCGCGATGAAGGTCATCAGGTGGAAGATAATCAGGGTTGCCGCGGTACCCAAAGCAATACCGGCGAAGGACAGCTCGCCGAAGGTCCAGGTGTAGTCCGCGATACCCACAATCAGCGCCACGGCGGCGGTGGTCAGGTTGATCTGGTTCGAGAAGTTCACACGGTTCTCGCTCCAAATACGTGCGCCGAGCATACCGATCATGCCGTACAGAACGGTTGCGGCACCGCCCAGAACACCCGCCGGGACGGTCGCAATTGCCGCACCGAATGCGGGGAACATGGACAGCGCAATCGCGAAGATAGCAGCCACCCAGTACGCCGCGGTGGAGTACACCTTGGTTGCAGCCATAACGCCGATGTTCTCAGCGTAGGTGGTGGTACCCGAACCGCCGCCCATGCCCGCGATGGTGGTTGCCAGGCCGTCGGCCATGAGGGCGCGACCCGAATAGTCGTCCAGGTTCTTGCCGCTCATCAGAGCAACAGACTTCACGTGGCCGATGTTCTCCGCCACGAGCACCAGAATCACGGGGATGAACAGGCCGGCGAGCTCCCAGTGGAACTCGGGGGTCTGGAAGTGCGGCAGACCGATGATGCCCTGAGTCTCAACTGCCTTGTCAATCTTGGAGAAGTCCACCTCGCCGCGAATCACAGCGGTGATGTAGCCGATACCCACACCCAGCAGAATGGACAGACGACCAATGATGCCCTTGAACAGCACCGAAATCAGGATGATGGAGCACAGGGTCACCAGCGCGGTCACCGGTGCCACCATGAAGTTGTCCTTAGCGCTCTTTGCCAGGTTGAAGCCAATCAGCGCCACAATCGAACCGGTTACGACCGGGGGCATGAGCTTGGTCAGCCAGCCGGTGCCAGCGAACTGAACAATCAGACCGACCAGGAACAGCGCCACACCCGCCATGACGATGCCGCCGAGGGCACCAGCGGGGCCGTGCGAGTTCATGGCAGCCGCCAGGGGCGCAATGAACGCGAAGGAGGAGCCCAGGTAGGAGGGGACGCGTCCGCGGGTAATCAGCAGGAACAGGATCGTGCCGATACCCGAGAAGAACAGGGTGGTTGCCGGCGGGAATCCGGTAATGATCGGCACGAGGAAGGTTGCACCGAACATTGCGACCACGTGCTGCGCGCCGATGCCGATGGTAATCGGCCATGCGAGGCGCTCGTTCGGGGCAACAAAGGAACCGGGCTTGATGCTGCGGCCGTCGCCGTGGATCGACCAGTCAAAGCCGAGAAGCTTAGAGATGCTCAAAGGGAGCTCCTGAGGTGAATGTGGTGGTGTATAAAATTCCACATAATTCTACGCGCATATGGGTTTAGGTCTCAGCTAAACGGGTGTAAATATGAGCAGGGATACGTTGAGCGGGGCGTATATTCTCTTATCGTGGGCTCTGTATCCCGTTATATAGCCCAGAAAGCATCAATACCCCGTATATGCGGTTCAAGGCATATACGGGGTATTGATGCAAAGAGCGAATAAAAACACTCGCTACACACAGCTCAGTAGCTTAGAGAGCGTCACGCAGGTTCTCCAGGTGATCGTAACGCGCCAGCTCATAACGCAGGTGACCCTCGGTCGGGGACTGAACCGGCAGGAACGACGCCTCACGCAGGCGACGAGCAGTCGGGGAATCAGCCACGTAACCGGCGCCTCCAACAACCTGCAGCTCAAAGTGAGTAGCAATAGTTGCAAAGTGCGAAACACCCAGGCGCAGGCTCAGCAGGTCACGACGCTCAGCACGCTCCGGCTCAGAAGCCAGGCGAACCAGTTCCTCACGCAGGCTCTGGTACTCCGCCAGAATCAGCGGGAACTCAGGGCGGAACACGCCCTGCGAGACGTCCAGGTGCTTAGCAGCCTCCTGCAGTGCACCAGCGGCAAGACCCAGGCAGAACGACGACTGAACCAGCAGGAACGGCGCGGTCACATCGTGCAGGAAAGCCTCAATATTGTCGCTCAGAATGTCCTCGCTCGGAACGAAAACGTCCTCAAACTTCAAGGTGCCGGACTCGGTGCTGTTCAGCGCCAGCAGGTTGCGGTGGTAGTCAACGCTCAGACCCTCGACGTCCTGGCGGACAGTCACAATGTAGCGGTTCGGGTGGCTCTCCGGGGCGTTCTGCACAGCCACCGGAAGAACAATCACGCCGCCCGGGTACAGATTCGACGCCCACGACACGGAGCCGTTCAGCTTCAGACCGCCCTCAACGAGGGTGCCCTCCACCTTGATCGGTGCCAGACCCGAAGCCTCCTTGTATGCCGCCGCCATGGCGGTGGTGCCGCTGACGGTCGCATCCGCCAGACCGGCGGGCAGGTCGCGACCCACAGCGTCAAAGAACGCAATGGTCGAGCGGTGAGCCCACAGGGAGAACGCCGTGGAGGCGTCCTCGGTGGCAAGGTCGAAAGCCACCGAAACCTGGGGTACCAGGGAACCGCCGTCGCGGCCCAGGGTAATCAGGCCGTCCTTAGCGATTTCACGCAGGTTTTCGAAGGGGGAACGCTCGCCGCGGTCAACAGCATCTGCGTGGGTTCGGGCGAGTGCGAGCACCTGCTCGCGCTGGGGGTAATCGTAGAGGGGTTCGAGAGTGAACTCGGACATGGGGTTTCTCCTAAGCGGGGAGCATCGCGTCTATGCGTGCAGCTTGAACAGTCGGTCGATGGGGGTGCTGACGGCCTTACGGGCGCGAACAACAGCTTCTTCGTCGGGTGCGTCGTAGAAGCAGAGGCACTTTGCGGTGTCTTCGCGAACGTAGGTGCGCAGGAAGGAAACCTCGGGAACTTCAGCGTACTTGGGGGCGTTTGCCTTCTTGCGGGTCAGGTACTGTTCCATAGTGATCTCTGCGGGGATGTCCCACTCAACCAGGTAGTCTGCGTCCTTCTTGAGCTTCTTGATGTCTTCGAGCTCTGCGCCGACCAGGCGGACTGCGTCGGGGCCTGCGACGGATGCGCGCTCACCGATTGCTGCGGCGAGGTCGGGGCCGAATGCGGTGTTCTCGGATTCGACGATGACGAAGACGATCTTGTGGTCTGCGGAGACCTGGGTTTCGATGAGCTCGGCGCCGTTGGTCAGGGACGAGTTGACGGTCTCGATGAGTGCGGTTGCTTCGTCCTTGGACGGCTGTGCGGGGGTCAGTTCTACCAGGTAAAGTGCCATGATTTTCTCCTCGGCTAAGGGTTGAAGGGTCGTGCCGGAAGGTTTTCCGGCTCGTTCTGGATTCACCTTAGACCTGTGCTTGAGGGCTGTCTAGTAGATTTCTGTTCGTGGCTTAATGCGTCCCTTTTTGACCCTGTGTTTCGTCACGCGCGTTCACGCGGAGACATAAGGAGACATAAATCGTCACAGTTCCGCACATTGGAACCCGCCTGTCACAGAAGGGATGCTTATTGAGACAATTGCCCTCGATTTTCTTATTAAGGCGCTTAATAAGAAAATCCGTGCGGATTGTCTCATTAAGGAAAACGCCCCCTGAACCTGTCGTTACTCCGGCTGTCCGGGGCATGCACCAGGGCGTACAGTGAGGGCCCCGAACCCTTGGTAATTCAAGGATTCGGGGCCCTAAGCCTATACACGCTCACGCCGCCTGAAACAGCGAGTCAGCAGTGCAGGCAAGTAACTTTGTGGCTACTTCACGCCGCGCATCATCTTCTGAACCGGCTTGTGCACCAGGAACAGCAGAATACCGGTCGCGATGGTGATAATACCCATCCAAGTGAAGTAGGGAACCTCAGTCTCCATGCTGTAGAACGGAGCCAGCCAACCGGAGAGCACGGTACCCATTGCCACGGAGGTGAAGTACAGCGCCATCATGTTCACGCGGTGCGCCTTCGGTGCGAGCTTGGTCGCCAGCGAAATACCCACCGGCGAAATGATCAGCTCGGCGATGGTGCAGACGAACAGAATCAGCACGATCCAGCCGACGTTCACGCTCTGAACGCCCGCCTGAGCGAGGAAGATCCAGAACGCCAGACCAATAATGATCAGCGCTGCGGAGAACTTCAGGGTGGTGACCGGCTGGCGGTCACCCCACTTGGTCCACAGGGCGGAGAACATCATGCCGAAGACGATGATGAAGATCGGGTTGATGGAGTTGACCAGGTTCGGGCTCAGCTCCATGCCCAGGATGTTCCAGTTGAGGCGCTCATCCGAGTACACCGCCATGACAGTGAACTGCTGCTGGTACAGTGCCCAGAACACGGCGTTTGCAATCCACAGGGGGATGAACGCGGTGACGCGGGAACGCTCATCGGAGGTGACGTCCTTGGCGGTCAGCATCTGTGCGAACAGGGCGATAGCGCCGATGAAGATGAAGCCCATGACCCAGTTCTTGAGGTTGTCTGCGGTCATCAGACCGGTCGCCAGCAGGATGCCGAGAACGACGACGATACCGACCAGTGCCAGGAAGAAGTTACGCTTCTGGGCGCCGGTGAAGGGGGTGCCCACGTGGTGCACGGAGGCGGGCAGGTTCTTGCGGGTCAGCGAGTACTGAATCAGGCCGGCAGCCATACCGATTGCGGCAAAACCGAAGCCCATGTGGAAGCCCCAGGTGCTCCAGCCCCAACCGGTCAGAATCGGGCCGATCAGTGCACCGGTGTTCACGCCGATGTAGAAGATGGTGAAGCCTGCGTCGCGGCGTGAGTCGTTGTCGCTGTAGAGCGAACCGACCAGCACGGATGCGTTACTCTTCAGACCGCCGGAGCCGATAGCGACCAGCAGCAGACCAATCACCACGCCGGGGATGCCGGGGATGAGGGAGAGGGAGATGTGACCCGCCATAATGCCGATGGCGGAGTAGAAGAGGGTACGCTCGGGGCCGAGGATGCGGTCACCGAGGATACCGCCGAGGATTGCCATGAGGTACACGACTGCACCGTACGCACCGATAACGCCGGTGGCGAGGTCCTTGTCGAGGCCCAGGCCGCCCTTGTTGGCGGTGTAGTACAGGTAGTAAATCATGATGCCCTGCATACCGTAGAAGGAGAAGCGCTCCCACATTTCTACGGTGAACAGGTTCGCGAGCATGCGCGGGTGGCCGAAGAAGGTCTTGGTGTCCTTGGGTTCGGCACCTGTGATGGTGTGAGACATGGTGGTAATTCTTTTCTGTGCAAGCCCGGGGTTCTATGTGACCCGGGCAATATGTGTTTAAGTCTATACCCTTATAGGTGCATATGTATACATGGTGTGTGCCTGTATTTCAAAGATTGAACTATCAATCAGTGCATGAAAAACCATTTCGATTTTTTCGTATGCATCATTTCCGAATCTCACAAACCCCCAAATACCGGGCTAGATGCGCCACACACCCCCAAAGCGCTAGAGTGGAACCACAACTATGCCCACCCGGCACCCCACCGTGCCGACCGGCTCATTTTTAACCATTTCAAAGGAGAACCCCATGACCGCTGTATCCCAGGTTGACCCCCGCGACGTTCCCGCAGGCGCAACCATCATCGACGTGCGTGAAGACTACGAGTGGGAGGGTGGCCACGCCACCGGCGCCAAGCACATCACCCTCGGCACCATCGCTGAGCGTCTGGAAGAACTGCCCGCACCCGGCGAGGACTTCTACGTCATCTGCCACGGTGGCGGCCGTTCGAACCGCGCTGCAACCTTCCTGCGCGAGCACGGCTACGCCGCACACAACATTGCGGGCGGCACCAGCGCATGGTTCGCTGCCGGTCTGCCGATGACCAGCGAAAACGGCGAAGCACCCGCAGTCGTTCACTAAACCGCCAGTTCGCCTGCACGCCATACAATGGAGTCCGTGACTGAAACTTCCGCGGACCGTATTTTTTCTACCCCGAACGCTCCCGCTTCTGCGTCCCCTCATGCCCTGCCGAGTATTCTGCAGAGCATCCCGTGGGATGCGCAGACGCGGGAGCTTGTCGTGCGCCCGCTTCCTTTCGCGGTGAACTGCGAGGAAGCGTACCCGTTGCTGAGCGGTGGTGCCGAGTATTCCTTCTGGCTGGATTCGGCGCGCGAGGAGTCGCCCATGTCGGTTGCCTCGTATGTGGGTGTGGTCCCGGCGCAGCTGTCGCCCCTACGCGTGGATTCGGCGCGTGCGGCGGCTGAGTCCGGCGGGGAAGACCCCTTCGCCCAGCTGGAGGCGGCGCTCGCCCGCGCACCGCGCGTGCACCCGGATACCGCGGCGGCAACCGGTCTGCCCGCGGGTTTGCGTGGCGGTTACGTGGGCTATTTCGGCTATGAGGCGCGTGCCGCCATGGGCATGGAGCACGGCCACCCGGTGCCGGGCTACCTGCCGGCGCATGAGGCGCCGACCCCGGATTCTCTGTGGTTGCCGGCGGTCCGCTACCTGGTGCATGAGCATGCCCGCCCGGGGGTTGCGGCGCGTAGCTGGCTGGTGGGCGATGAGCCGTGGTGTGAGGCGGCGGAGCGGCTGCTGAGCGCGGTGCTGACTGCGGCGGGGGAGTGCGCCTCCGAAAATACTCCCGTCAACGCCCCCGTCAATGCCCCTGAGCTCGCCGAGCTCCTGCTCTTCCCGGCACCCGCCGCGGAAGCCTACAAGGATGCCGTTCGCGCTAGTCAGCACGAAATCTACGAGGGTAACAGCTACGAGGTGTGCCTGACCGCGCAGACGGTCGCGCGCATCCCCAATCCGAGCCCGGAGCTTTTCTTTGAGCTGTACCGCCGCCAGCGCGCCCACAATTCGGCGCCGTATGCGGCGTATTTGCGGTGCGGTGATTTTTCGGTGCTTTCTTCTTCGCCGGAGCGTTTTTTGAGTGTGGATGAGCAGCGTAACGCCCAGACGAAGCCGATTAAGGGCACGATTGCTCGCGGCGCCACCCCGGAGGAAGACGCCGCAGCAGCGGCATGGTTGCGTACCGATGAGAAGACCCGCGCCGAGAACCTCATGATCGTGGATTTGCTACGTAATGACCTGTCTACGGTGTCTGACCCGGCGTCCGTGCGCGTGCCCGTGCTTATGGGCGTGGAGAGCTATTCGACGGTGCATCAGCTGGTGTCTACGGTCAGTTCGCGTCTGCGTGAGGGAATTTCCGCGGTGGCTGCCGCGCGGGCGTGCTTCCCGGGCGGTTCGATGACGGGTGCGCCGAAGCCTTCGACCATGCAGATTATTGAGGGTCTGGAGGGTCGCGCTCGCGGCGTGTATTCGGGTGCTCTGGGCTTTGTGTCTGCGGATGGTTCGGCGAATCTGTCGATTGTGATTCGCACGCTCGTGGCGCACGATGAGGGCACGGTGACTCTTGCCGCGGGTGGCGCTATCGTGGCTGATTCCGACCCGACCGCCGAGTATGAGGAGATGCTGACGAAGCTGCGCGCCGCGTTGCCGCCGTCGGTGGGTCGCGTGGTGGAATAGCCTAGCGCTGGAATAGTGCAGGGAATAGCCTGCGCCGCCTGCACGTGAGCCGCTACACTTGAACTATGACTAAGCTTTCTGAAAACCTCCCCATTGAAGAAGCCCGTGAACGCCTGCGCCAGCTGATTATGGAGCTGGCTGTGGTGCGCGGGCACGTGGTCCTCGCCTCCGGCAAGGAAGCCGACTACTACGTTGACCTGCGCCGCATCACCCTGCACCACGAGGCTTCTCGCCTGGTCGGTCAGGTCATGCTGGACCTGCTGGATAAGAACGGCATCGAGTTTGAGGCTGCTGGCGGCCTGACCATGGGCGCTGACCCGGTGGGTACCGCGATTATGCGTGCCGCTGGCGATCAGGACCGTGCGATTGACGCGTTTGTGGTGCGTAAGGCTCAGAAGTCTTACGGCATGGGCCGTCAGGTGGAGGGCCCGAGCGTTGAGGGCCGCCGCGTGGTTGCTGTTGAGGACACCTCCACGACCGGTGGTTCTGCGCTGACCGCTGTTGAGGCTCTGCGTAAGGCTGGCGCTGAGGTTGTGGCGGTTGCTGTGATTGTTGACCGTGCGACCGGCGCTAAGGAGCATGTGGAAGAGGTTGCGGGCGTCCCGTGCCTGTACGCGTACTCGAAGGATGAGCTGGGCCTGGACTAGTCTCTACTGGCTTGGACTAGGACCTCGTGAATTTTTAAGACGTTCCCGTTGCGGCGGGTGAACCCGTGCCGCTGGCTACTGTGTGTGGCTGGTGGTGCGGGTTTTTGTCTGTAAGATGGCTCTGTGGGCGCCGGTCGTGGCGCCGGTTGTTGGCGTGAAGGCGGTTGTGATGGTTGAGAATCGTGAGGCGGCTGTAGCTGAGGCTATTGTGGGTACTGAGCAGGGTACTGCCCGTTTTGAGGTGGGTGTGGGCCCGTGGGAGGGCCCGTGGCCTGAGGGCGACCATTGGGATGAGGAGCTGCTGCGTGAGGGCGACCGCCGTAACGTGGTGGATAAGTACCGTTACTGGTCGATGGACGCGATTATTGCTGACCTGGATACGCGCCGCCATGATTTTCATGTGGCGATTGAGAATTGGCAGCATGACCTGAATATTGGCACGGTGGTGCGTACTGCGAATGCGATGTTGGCGAAGGAGGTCCATATTATTGGGCGTCGCCGCTGGAATCGTCGTGGTGCGATGGTGACGGATCGTTATCAGCATGTGCGTCATCATCCGACGATTGAGGATTTTGTGGCGTGGGCGCAGGCTGAGGGTCTGGAAATTATTGGTATTGATATTTTTCCGGATTCGGTGCCGCTGGAGACGTATGATCTGCCGAAGAAGTGCGTGCTGGTTTTTGGTCAGGAGGGCCCGGGCTTGTCGGAGGAGTTGCATGCGGCGGCTAAGGATACGTTGTCGATTGAGCAGTTTGGGTCGACGCGTTCGATGAATGCGGCGACGGCTGCGGGTATTGCGATGCATGCGTGGGTTCGCCGCCATGTGTTTGGCCAGATTCCGTCGTAGTTTGGTGGCTGTTTATGAGGTGTTTAAAGGTTCCGATGCGTTGTGTGCGCGTCGGAACCTTTTTCGTTGTGGTTTGGGCGGCTTAAACCACGCATGGAATTACCTAGGCGTGTTAGTGTTAACGCAAATCACAGGAGATATGAGAATCGCACTCTCAACTTCAGTTTGGGACATGCGATGGATTTCCTGGCTTCGGCTCGCCAATGGTTGCGGGTTGTGCATATGAATGACCGCGGCGTCATTCCCCTGAAAGGAGTCGGTAACAATGAAGAAATCTGCTGCCCTACTCGCCTGCTTTGCTTTAGCTTTAAGTTCCTGCGCCGCTGCGCCTAAAGATACTAGCCTCAAAGCCCAGCTAGATTTTGAAAATAACTATATTACTCTTCCGCTCGACGAATACGACATGAGTGACCAGGCCCTAGATATAACATATAGGGCGTATTTGTTGATTCTTAAAGAGTGCTACGCGAAAAAGGGATACGATTTTGAAATTCTAGAAAACGGCTTCGTTTCTGGCGACGCCTCCCAGTACGGCTCCTGGAATGTGAAGCATGCGGCGAATCATTTTACGTCCAGCAAAGTCAGAGAAGAGCAGTATAGGATTTATGAGAGCATCCCTGAAGACGTCAAGGCTAGCTGCCGCGAAGAGCATCGGGAAGAACTGGATATGCTCTATTTTGATGAGGATGATGAGAAAAAGTACCGCCCTGTCGGTCGTATCCGTAGTGAAGCGTACCAGCGTGCGCAGGGTGACCCTGAATGGAAGAAAGCCCGCTCAGATTGGTGGGACTGTCAGCGTGAGAAAGGGTTGACGCCTCGCACCGGGGATGGTGAATGGTCGAGCCAAGAAACGGCCAATCTGAATGCTGATGATCCCAAAGTATTGGAGGAGGTTATCCGCCTGGCAACCATTGAAGCTCAATGTAGTGAGAAGGTGAGGTTGGCTCAGCGTTTGGGTGATCTTGAGGCGTCCTATCAGGGTCCTTTGATTGAGAAGAATCAGGCGCTACTGAATGAATTGAAGGCCGATCGTGATGCGAAGATAGCGAAGGCGCGCGAAATTATCGCCACCCGCCAGTAGTCGCACCCACCTGAAGGGTAGAACGGGTGAACCAGCCGCAGAATGCCCACAAGCAAATTTCATAAGAAGGAGCCGGGGAGTGTTACCACTCCCCGGCCCTCACTTTATTCACTCTCAACCTCGCAGCCCATGCTGGCGCACCTTACCGGCTCGCCAACTCAAGGCCACTCAGCGTCAGGCTGCTTAGTCCTTTAGCCCACCGGAACGTTAACGTTCACCAGCGAGTACAGATCCTTCGGATCATCCGGGCTAGCAACCAGGTCAATGAACTGCTGCAGGTCGGTGTCCTGCGTAGCCGCACGGGCATAACGCAGACCCGAGAAGTCAGCAATCGCGAAGCCCACCGAATCAAACAGGGTAATCTGCTCATCCGACACGCGACCCGGCTCCTCACCGGTCAGAACCTTCCAGAACTCCACCACCGGGAAGTCCGGGTCCTTCTGCTGAATCTCGCCCTCAATGCGGGTCTGCGGCGGGAACTCAACAAACACGGTGGAACGGTCCAGAATTTCGCTTTCCAGCTCAGTCTTGCCGGGGCAGTCGCCACCAATAGCGTTCAGGTGCACGCCGGGCTTCACCTGGCGGTCCAGCAGAACCTTCGCCTGCTGCTTATCGGCGGTGCAGGTGGTAATAATATCGGCACCCTCAACAGCCTCATCCACGTCCTTAGCCAGGTGGATGCGGAAGCCCAGCGGCTCCAGGTTACGGCGGAACTTCTCCATCGCGTGCGGATCAACGTCGTAGACGGACAGGTCCTCAATGCCGAGCACAGCGCGCATACCCAGCGCCTGGAACTCAGACTGCGAGCCGGTACCAATCATCGCCATCTTCTTCGAATCCTTGCGTGCCAGGTGCTTAGCAACCATAGCGGACACGCCGGCGGTACGCAGCGCGGTCAGCAGGGTCATCTCAGCCAGGAACACGGGGTAGCCGTTGTCCACGTCAGCGAGCAAACCGAACGCGGTCACGGTCTGGAAGCCGCGTGCCGGGTTCGACGGGTGGCCGTTCACGTACTTGAAGGAGTAGGTGATGTTGTCGGAGGTGGGCATCAACTCAATTACACCGAAGGGGGTGTGGGAGGCGACGCGCGGGATCTTGTCGAAGCTCTGCCACTTCTTGAAGTCTTCTTCGAGGAAGTCGACCATGCCGGCAATGATGTTGCCTACGCCGTCCTTCTGAATCCACTTCGCCATCGAGGCGACGTCAACAAATTCCACCGCGTGTGCGCTAGGACGTTCAGTCATGATTTTCTCCTTTGAATATCTGCACAAAACTTCTTTGTGCATCTGGTGGTCACTGCGGATATCTATTATCTCAAAATATATTGCAGGACACACCGTATTAGAAATGCTGTAGATATGTACTTTGCTTTATGTATTACACGGATGTAATACGGAACGAACACGAAAAGACGTGCAGGGAGGGGGTTCTAGAACTCCTGGAACCTACGGGCTAGGGTCTAGAACCCCCTCATCGCCTTCACCGGGATTTCACTGGGATATCACGGGATCGGAGGCTGCCGTCGGGTTAGTTGCCCTTCGGCTTGTCCTCGTCCTCAGCGTCCAGTTCACCCAGGTCAATGTGGGTACGAGGCTCCGAAACGAGCTTCTTCACCACGGGGCGGGCAGCAATCACAGGCACGGAACCGGTGTAGCCTTCACGGACGCGAGCAATCTCGTTGACGCGGTCACGAACCGTGTACCAGCCGATAATCAGCAGCGGGATAACCAGCAGTAGCGATGCCAGGGTGTAGGTACCCACCGGGTAATCCAGAGCCATCAGCACCATCACAACAGCGAGGAACACCATCACAGCCCAGTCGCTGAAGCGACCGCCGGGTGCGCGGTAGTTGGGGCGCTTGTACTTGCCCTCGCCGACCAGCTTCAGGTACTTCTGGTGCGACATTGCGATAGCCGCCCAGCTAGCCATAGTGCCCACGGATGCGATGTTCAGCACGACCTCGAACGCCTGCTCGGGAACGAAGAAGTTCAGCACAACGCCGAAGAGGCCAATCACACCGGTCAGCAGAATACCTGCCACCGGAACGCCGGAGCGGGACACCTTGGTGGTGAACTTCGGTGCCGAACCTGCAACACCCATCGAGTGGAGGATACGGCCGGTGGAGTACAGGCCAGCGTTCAGCGAGGAAGCAGCCGCGGTAATAACGACCAGCTGCATAATCGGTGCGGTACCGTCAATGCCGATAGCGTCGAAGAAGGTCACGAACGGCGACTCTGCATCCTTGTATGCGGTGTAGGGCATGAGCAGGCAGAGCAGAACCACGGAACCAACGTAGAAGATCGCGATACGCCAGATCACGGTGTTGATAGCGCGGGGGATAACCTTCTCAACGTTCTTGGTTTCACCACTGGTGGTGCCGACCAGCTCAATACCGGCGTAGGCGAACACAACGCCCTGAACCACGATAAGAGCGGGAAGAATGCCGTTGGGGAAGAAGCCGTCATTGGCAGCGATGAGTTCAAGGCCGGGGCGGACGCCGTTGATGGGTTCACCGAAGACCAGGTACCAGATACCTACCGCCATGAAGGACAGCAGGGCAAGAATCTTAATGAGCGCGAACCAGAATTCCAGCTCACCGAAGAGCTTCACGGAGATAAGGTTCAGAGCCACGGTGACGATAACGACGATGAATGCGCTAAGCCACTGAGGAATATCTGCGAAGAACTGGTTGTATCGACCGAACCAGCTGATGTAGATAGCGATAGCGGTAGCGTCTGCAACGGCGGTCATTGCCCAGTTCAGCCAGTACAGCCATCCGGATACGAATGCGGCCTTTTCACCGTAGAATTCGCGGGTGTAGGAGACGAAGGAGCCCGAGGAAGGGCGGTGAAGGATCAGCTCGCCGAGGGCTCGAAGGATCAGGTAGCCGAAGAAGCCGATGACGGCGTAGATGACGGCGAGCATGGGGCCTGCGTCCTGCAGGCGGCTACCGGTGCCCAGGAACAGGCCGGTACCAATAGCGGAACCGATGGCGATCATCTGGAGCTGACGTGCGCCAAGCCCCTTGTGGAAGCCTTCCTGTTCGTGTGCGAACGGGTCGTCTGTGGGGGGCTTAGTGTACTGATCCGCTGCAGAAGTCTGCGGGTTCTTGTTCGGTGAGGTGCTCACGCTATACCTCCTTGGATAGTTACGTCTGAAGCACGTGCTACACGAAATGTGGTTGGGAACACGTCTGCGGGTTGTAATGACTATAGCACGGTAATTTAGGTAAATATAACCCGCATCACGTAACAATTTATATAAATATAACGCATATCTTATGAATATATTTGGTTCATGTTGTATTGTGTGGTTTTCATTGTTTTGTGAAATAGATTAATTGAACCCTGAGTCCAAAAAATCAATTACCCCACCACCGCACAGTACAAGAGCACCCACAACGGGGTGCTCTCACAACCTATTCACAACGGGGACTTAGCCCTCCATCAGGCGATCAATCTTCGCCCGCAACGCGCGCTCACGACGATTCAACCACCACCAGCTCGGCCAACGCATCAACGACTTACGGCCCACCTGCACGACCGAGGGGAGCTTCGCCTCCGCAAGCGCCACATCAATCTCGTGGTCACTCGCGCCCTCATCACGCATTTTCTCCATCAACTCAAGGGATTTCGCCATATCGCCATGCCCCAAAACATGCCGACTCTTACGCTCCAGAACCTCATCCAACTGGGCGCGCACCGGGGCAATAGCCGCCGCATTCGGATGCTCACGCTCAGCACGACGCTGCGCCTGGCGGGCACGCTTCTCACGTTTTGCGTCGAGCTGTTTCGGATTATTTTTAGCGCTCGCCTTGCTCATGGGAGGTTCCTTTCGTCGCGTCCGGGTGATGTGTGCGCTGGCCTGCACGCGCAGAAGACATCAAGTCATTAACACCTCTACTTTACCGCGGTATTTCGCGGAAATTTCGCTGCAGTAAACCCAAAAAAACCCACAAAAAATTAACGATAAATAAGTCGTATCTTGGTAAAATAGTGCGAGTAGGAGGCGTCTCGCGCGCCAACAAAATATGGTGAACCGGCCCAGCATCGGTAACCGGTCGCATCTATCCAAGGAGTCAGCATATGGCTATTGCAACCCCCGAAGTTTACGCAGAAATGCTGCAGACCGCGAAGGAAAAGGGCTTCGCGTACCCCGCAGTGAACGTGACCTCCTCCCAGACCCTGAACGCTGCAATCCGCGGCTTCGCAGAGGCTGGCTCGGACGGCATCATCCAGGCATCCACCGGTGGTGCAGCATACTGGTCCGGCGCTTCCAAGAAGGACATGGTCGTTGGCTCCCTGGCCTTCGCAGCATACGCACGCGAAGTTGCTAAGCAGTACGACGTGAACATTGCACTGCACACCGATCACTGCCCCAAGGACAAGCTGGACGGCTTCGTTCTGCCCCTGCTGGCAGAGTCCGAGAAGGCTGTTGCTCGCGGTGAAGACCCCATCTTCAACTCCCACATGTGGGACGGCTCCGCAATCGACCTGGACGAGAACCTGAAGATCGCTGCTGAGCTGATTGAGCGTACCTCCAAGGCAAACATCGTGCTTGAGGTTGAGATCGGTGCCGTTGGTGGCGAGGAAGACGGCGTTGAAGGCGCTATCGACGACTCCCTGTACACCACCGTTGCAGACGCAATCAAGACCGTTGAGGCAATCGGCCTGGGCGAGAAGGGCACCTACATGGCTGCTCTGACCTTCGGTAACGTTCACGGCGTGTACAAGCCCGGTAACGTTCACCTGCGCCCCGAGCTGCTCAAGGAAATCCAGACCGAGGTCGGCGCTAAGTACGGCAAGGGCGACAAGCCCTTCTACCTGGTCTTCCACGGTGGCTCCGGCTCCACCGAGCAGGAGATTGCAGACGCAGTGTCCTACGGTGTTATCAAGATGAACATCGACACCGACACCCAGTACGCATTCACCCGTCCCGTTGCTGGCCACATGTTCAGCAACTACGACGGTGTGCTGAAGGTTGACGGCGAGGTCGGCAACAAGAAGACCTACGACCCCCGCGTTTGGGGTGCAGCTGCAGAGGCAGGCATGGCCGCACGCGTGGTCGAGGCTTGCCAGCAGCTCGGTTCCGTCGGTACCTCCATCAAGTAAGGTGCTGTTCGCCCGCCGCAGCTCTCGTAGGTGCTGCCGGGTGTGAACCTAAGCTTCGTTAAGCGAAAGCGGTGCCCGCTTCCTCATCACGAGGAGGCGGGCACCGCTCTTTGTTTATGCAGTTCTTTGGGTGCGCAGTTTAGAACCGGGCGAGCCGGGCGCTCGTTGCCGGCAGGGGCGGGTTTACTTGCCGCCGCAGCCGCAACCACCGCATCCGCAGCCACCGGACTTCACAGCCACCGAACCGGAGGTGGGGATACCGTCGCCAGTGTCGCCACCCATGAGGTTCACGCGGTTACCAATCTCGGGGCCGCCGACCGGCTGGGGTGCCTTACCCGCCAGGGTTGCCGCGAAACCGGCGGGTTCGCCGCTCAGGTTCGGAATCATCGACGCCGCCGGGGAACCGGACGGGCCGCATGCAGCCGCTGCCGCGTTCGCCTTCGGCTGGGCGACCAGGTGGGCGCGGGAGAAACGCTTAATCTGCTCGGCGGTCGGGTACGCGAAGGACACCTTCACCTCGCCGTTGACCAGCATGAGCGGCAGAACCTCGATGCCGTTCATCTCAATCTGCTCCGCCACCGGTGCGCACTCTTCAAATGCGGACGGGTAGGAGTCGGTGGAGTACACCTCAATGTCCACGCCCGAATCCAGAGCCTCCTGTGCGGCGCCCAGGAACTCGGAGCGCTCCATATCCTGCGGATCCTCCGGGTTCTCACCGGGGCCCGGAATAAATACTTCAAGAACGGTTTCAGCCGCTTCAGTCATCAGTTTCAGCCTTTTCTCTCTTATGGGCACCGGCTCGGGGGAGGGGTGCCAGTCCTTCACTAAGTGTACTCGCGACCTCAAGAGTGCAGAAGTGTGAGTTGAAGTTCCAGATTTGCGGAATATTTGCAGAATTCGAGTCGAATGACCCTCAGCTCGTGAGCTACGGGTTTAGGTGTTGTATTCTGAGTGCATATGCACCGGAGTGTGCGAACCCTGCAATTTAGGCAGGCGCCGCCCGGTGTGAAACCAAGAAGGCAACGACGCCCGCATCCGACGCGGACGCATCAGCGCTACAAATACACGCTATTCATAGCGCCACACGACCAAAAGGAGCATATATGTTCGGTTTCGGCAAGAAGAAGAAGGAAGCTGCCGCACAGGAAGCATCGTCCGCAGACGTCTACGTCGCACCTGCTACCGGCGAGTACCTGCCGCTGAGCGAAGTCTCCGACCCCGTTTTCTCTCAGGGCGTTATGGGCGACGGCTACGCAGTGAACCCCACCGCAGGCACCATCGTCGCACCCGTTGCAGGCACCATCGCACTGATTCAGGACACCCTGCACGCATTCATGCTCCGCACCGAAAACGGCGGCGAGGTACTGGTCCATATCGGTATCGACACCGTTGAGCTCGGTGGCGACGGCTTCACCAAGATTGCTAACGTAGGTGACAAGGTTGAGGCAGGCGCACCCATCATCGAGGTCGACTGGGCAGCTATCGAGGGCCGCATCCCCTCCAAGGAAACCATGGTGATGATTACCAACACCGCAAAGTTCAACATCTCCAAGGACTCTGAGGCACGCCGCCCCGTCGCAGCCGGTGACCGCGTCGCTCAGGCATCCAAGAAGTAAGCTGAACCAGCGAAAATAGCTCAGCTTCAACAGCGGTGAAAAACCCGCGAAAAATGTTTTAACGCAAAAGGTCGCGTCCTGCAGGCTCAATCGGGCTGTGGGCGCGGCCTTTTTCGTTACACGAGAAATTTTTTAACACCGTATGAAAATGCCGCTATTAAAAGCGGCGGAAAAGGAGGAACACATTCACCCGCATTACACCGCGGGTAAGAATGAGGCGCACATAATACCCTATTTTCCTGTAAACGCAGTGAATCACCGATAAAAAATCGTTATCCTACATAGAGTTGTAGTTTGAGTTGAGAGAATCCGGACCCTCAGCTATAAACCAAAACTTCAATGAACAACCACACACATTACGCTCAACTCATAAAAGAAAAAGGACTACTACGGTGACTGCATTCCCGAAGACCTCTAAGAATCTGAGCCGCCGCGGCTTCATCGGCGCCTCCGCACTGGCACCCGCCGCCCTCATGCTCCAGGCAGGCGAAGCCCACGCCGCAGCCAACACCCGCGCACAGCTCGCGGCAGTACACAGCGGCTCCCCCGCACATCAGCTGCTCTACAAGACCGATGAATTTTTCATCGCCCACCGCGGTGCCGGCAACATCAGCCCCGAGCACACCGCCTACGCCTACGCAGAGTCCGTACGCCGCGGCGCCCTCGCCGTCGAAATTTCCGTACGCACCACCAGCGACGGCCAGTTCGTCTGCATGCACGACACCAACATCAAGCGCACCACCGGTGCGTCCATGGACGTGCGCGGCCATACCCTCGCCGAACTGCGCCAGCACAAGGTCGACATGCGCCAAAACTTGGGCGAGAAGACCGGCCTGTACGACATCCCCACCCTCGAAGAAGCCATCGCAGCGGTTGACGCCGTACCCGCAGGCGGCGAATACGCCTCCGTCGGCGGCAAGAAGGTCGTACTGTTCCTCGAAGCGAAGGACGGCCCCGCACAGGCAGGCCTCGTCAAGTTCATCACCGAACGCGGCCTGCAGCGCCGCACCGTCATCAAGATGTACCGCGACGGCAGCGGCGGCTTCAAACCCACCTCCCGCTACCTGAAGCTTGCCAACTCCGCAGGCTGCGCCACCTGGTGCTACTTCGACGGTGGCGACCCCATCGACAAAATCTCCGCAATGGCACGCCACGAAAACGTGGACGCCATCGGCGTACCCTACTACGAGAAGCCGACCGGCGCTTCCCAGGGCTCCATGAGCGAGGAGAACGTACGCGCCCTCACCGGCCTCGGCAAGGCAGTCATCGTCTGGGAAATCCACCGCCGCTCCGCCTACGAAAAGTACAAGGCACTGGGCGTTAAGGGCTTCATGTGCCCCGACCCCTACTGGGTAATCGGTGACCCCTTCGACTCCAGCGTCAAGATCAAGACCGGCCAGCGTCCCCACGGCATGCTGCCCGCCGACCCGTCCGTCGCAGCGGACATGCCCGACCTGACTGGCACCGCCATCGTGCACAACCAGCGCTACGACGAATCCGTACTGCTCGGCCCGCTGGCGAACTACACCACCCGTGAAAAGTACACCCTCGACTTCTCCATGAAGTGGACCGGTGCACTGCCGCAGCAGGCGGGACACTATGGCTACATTGCGTTCGGTCGCGAACACGACGGCCCCTTCGGCATCGGCAAGAAGTTCGCCGCAAACCAGGAAGACGGCACCTACGTGCTCGCCATCCGCCCCAACTACCGCGGCAGCTCCGTAGCGCAGATCCTCTGCTTCGAACCCAAGCAGACCAACCCGCGCGTACTGCACACCATGAAGCTGCGTCAGAAGGTCACCACCGGCCAGGCACTGAACTGCAAGATCGTGCTGAGCAAGAACAGCTTCTACTACACGGTCAACGGCCAGTACTCCAGCCCCATCAACCACAGCGCCTACCGCGGCCCGTACGTACACTTCGGCCGCTTCCACGGCACCAACGATGGCGGTCCTCTGGAGCTGACCCGAATCGAGGCACGCCAGTCCTGGATCTGAGAGAACCGGTGGGCCTAGTCCACCTGGGTGCCCGCCTCACCGCCCGCTAAGCGGTGAGAATACGGATACCGGGCAGAGCGGATGCAACACCGAGCATCCCTTCCGGGCAACGCCTTCCATAATCCCCAGCTAGGACTCGCGCGCTGAGCGAGAATCCACCTGAAGGGGGTCGTATCCACAGTGGATGCGGCCCCCTTCGGCGTGCCCTCGGTCTTTTGGGTGGGGAGAGTGCGAGCGGGGACGTGTAGGGGCGCGGGACGTATAGATGGGGTGTGGGGCAGGTTCGAGGGGTAGGGGAGCGTGCGGGACTAGAATTAAAAGCGTCAGAGTCGACCGCACCGGCCGCCCCAACCCGAAAGGCACGCCATGACCACCTCACCCGAAAGCTCCGCCGAGAATCCCGCCGCACAGCCCTCCGCGAAATCCGCCCAGCTGCGAGGCCGCACCGAACCGCACATGCAAAGCATCAACATGCCGCAGCGCGAACCCATCAACCCCTACGAACGACCCTCCTACCCCTTCTTCTACGTGCCCACCGACCTGCTCATCGGCGGCAGCTGGGTCACCGGCGACAACGGCTCCTTCCCCGTGCACAACCCCTCCTGCGGCCAAATCCTCGCGCACGTCGCCGACGCCAGCGTCGAACAGGGCATCGAAGCACTCGACGCCGCCTGCGACGCCCGCACCTCATGGGCGGCAACCAGCGCCCGCGAACGCGCGGACATCCTCAACCGCGCCTACACGCTCATGACGCAGCGCACCGAAGTTATCGCCCGGCTCATGACCCTCGAAATGGGCAAGCCCCTCGACCAGTCCCGCGGCGAAGTCGCCTACGCCGCGAACTACCTGCGCTGGTACGCCGAAGAAGCTGCCCGCAACTTCGGCCGCACCGGCACCGCCCCCGAATCCGGGCTGCAGATCACCACCGTACGCCGCCCCGTGGGCCCCTGCCTGCTAATCACCCCCTGGAACTTCCCGCTCGCCATGGCGGCACGCAAGGTCGCCCCGGCGCTCGCGGCGGGCTGCACCGCGGTGCTCAAGCCCGCCTCCCTGACTCCGCTCAGCTCCCTGTACTTCGCGTCCCTGATGCGTGAGGCGGGCCTGCCGGATGGCGTGCTGAACGTGGTGACCACCTCCCGCACCGGCGAGGTTGTCTCCGTGCTGATGGCTGATGAGCGTCTGCGGAAGGTCTCGTTCACCGGGTCCACCGCCGTGGGTCGCACCCTGCTCGCGCAGGCCTCGCAGAACGTTCTGCGCACCTCCATGGAATTGGGCGGCAACGCCCCGTTCATCGTCTTTGAGGATGCGGACATCCCCGCCGCCGTGGAGGGCGCCTACGCGGCGAAGATGAGGAACATGGGCGAGGCGTGCACCGCCGCCAACCGATTCATCGTGCACGAGGACATTGCCGAAGAGTTCACCCGCGCCTTCGTGGAGCGCATGGAGGCGACCGTCGTGGGTGACGGAACAGCCGACGGAACCGACTGTGGACCGCTAATTCAACCTTCAGCGGTTGAATCCATGCTTTTTATGGTCGAAGACGCCCTGGGCAAGGGTGCACTCCTCGCCTGCGGCGGGTACATTCCCGAGCTTGCAGAAAACGTTCCGAGCGATACCGGCGGCATGCCCAAGAACCTGAACAAGGGCAACTTCGTGACCCCCACCGTGCTGACCGGCGTGACCGATTCGATGCGCGTGTGGCGTGAAGAAATCTTCGGCCCCGTCGCCCCGATTGCCACGTTCAGCGGCTACGGTGAGGAGGGTGAACGCACCGCCCTGAAGCTCGCCAACGACACCGAGTACGGCCTGGCGGCGTACGTGTACACGAGCAACCACCCGCGCTTTACGCGCATGGCGGCTGGTCTGGAGTTCGGCCTGATCGGTTACAACTCCGGCGTCATTTCGAATGCGGCGGCTCCCTTCGGTGGTGTGAAGCAGTCCGGTATGGGTCGCGAGGGTGGCCCCGAGGGTCTGGAGGAGTACACCGAGCTGCAGTACATCGGCGCGCCGAACCCGTTCGCCGGATAAGCCCGTTTGCCGGGTACGGCGAACCCTGAATGCAGCGAAGCCCCGGCGGGTACCCGAGAAGGTGCCCGTCGGGGCTTCACGCTGTCTACATTATGCGCGGGTGCTAGAACTGGCTCTGCCTAGAGCTGGCGCAGGGGTTATAGCTGGCACAGGGTTTATATCTGGTGCAACGCGAGCAACTCGCGGCTGAAAGCATCCGCGGGACCCTTGCCGCAGGAGTTGGGGCGCGGCTCAAGGGTGACCCGCTCGAAGAAGGTGACCCAGGTGCGTCCGTCGGTGTGGGAGGTGAGTGCCGCCTCCATGGTGGGGTGCTCGGAGAAATCTTTAGGCGAGAACGCCGCAAAAAATTCAGGGGAGAACTCAGTGCTTGTCTCAACGTTCACATCGATGCCCGCCTCGCGGAGCGCAATGAATGCCTCCCGCCCCGATGTTTCACGTGAAACCAAACCTCCAGAGGTTACTTCTTCACCCTTTTTCTCCAGCTCGAGGCGTACGGCAACCTCCGCCGCCTGCTCCACCGGGGTATCCGTGCTGCGGCCTCGCAGACCGTGCAGTGACGGAATGGAACGACCCGCCAGCGACAGGTACGCCGCCAGCGCCGAAGGCTCCGAGAGGCGACCGTAGGTGTAGCCGGTGGGCAGCATAATGCCGACCGGGGCAAAGCGGTGACCGCCCGTATGCGAGCACTCCCAGACCGCGTTACCGGGCAGGATATCCGCCAGGTGCGCCGCAATGGGGCGACCGCGCAGGGCGCAGCAGCGGTCGCGCTTGGAGTGGGTGCACACGAGAATGGCGGGGGAGTCCATGAGCTCCGCGCCGGTCGCCTGAATCAACTCCTGCGGGTTGTCCAGGGGCAGTTCAAGGAGCTGTTCGGGGGTATCCACGCTGAACGAGTAGAGCTTCTCCTCGCCCGGTGTGCAGAGCGCGTAGAGCACCCGGTGGGTCGGGTTGCCGGATGCATCCAGCACGCCGTGCAGTACACGCCCCGCCCTGCCCACCTGGCGGATCAGCAGGAACTTCAAACCCGCCTGCGAGACTGCCTCGCCCAACGCCTCCGAAAGCTCCTCGCCGAGGGCGGAGCCGTCCAGCACGTCGCGGCCCCACTGGCCCACGTGCTCGAGCGCCAGCCAGGCGGTGGCGCGTCCGGCGGTGCCGCCGAGAGCCTCGTCGTCGTAGAGGGAGCAGGAGTCCGCCGGGATGCTCGTGGCGCGGGTGCGTGAGGAGAGCTCATCGGCGTGTGCGGCACGAAGGTTCTTTAGCTCGGCGGGGTCGCTGGCGCGCGGCTCGGGGGTTGCGGGGGTGCAGGATTCAGTCATAATTCCTCGATTCTACGCCTGCGGGATGTGAATGACCTATGTCGCCTCTGCGCGGTCTAAATGCTGAAAAACAACCGCTCAAGGGTGATTTTTAGGGGCTATCGGGTGGTCAACTACTCAGGAAGGAGCGCCAAAGCGACGCGGTAGAGGCGGTCCTTTTCCTCGGGGGCGCCGAAGAAGGAGCGGAGCATATAGCCCTGGAAAACCATCATGAAGGCATCCGCGGTGTCGCGGGCGTAATCGGTGATGAGCGACTCCTGCTCGGGGGTGCGCTGTGCCGGATCGGGGTTAATCTCGTGCAGAACGCTCAGCTGTTCAGCGGCCCAGGGGGTGAGGGTCTTTATGATGATGCTCTGCAACAGAGGAATGATGTCTGCGGTTGCCCTGGTGATTTCGGGTGCGTGGAGCGACTCAAGGCGGATACGCAGCATGGCGGAGAAGTTATCGTTCACCATCTGGTTGGTGTAGATGGTTTCGAGAATGTCCTGGGGGCCTGCGCCTTCGGGGAGTGCGGCGTAGAGATTTTTGACGTTTTCGAGGCGCTCGTTGATGGCACTGATGAGGATGTCTTCTTTGCCGGAGAAGTGCGAGTAGATGGACCCGGAGGACAGCCCGGAGGCTTTGATGATGTCGCTCATGGAGGTGTTGGTGTAGCCCTTTTCGAGGAAGCAGCTAATGGCGGCTTCGATGATTTGGGCTCGGCGTGCGGCTTTGGTGGCGTCTGTTAATCGGGGCATGGTTCCAGTCTAGGGGGTGAGGCTAAAGAATACGTAAACACAACACTGATTCTTTTTGTGACTTTGCAAACAAAATAGCCATTTCGTTTGCACTTGGTAAAAACCGAGAGTAGAGTTCTGTCTCGTAAACGAAATAAGCATTTTGTTTGGAGATTGTCATGAACAACGAAACTACCACCGCAGTCACTGCGGAATCGGTGACCGCCCCAGCCCCCGAGCGCTCCTCCTGGCTCAAGGTCATCAGTACCTCCGTACTAGCATCCTTGCTGGTAGCACTCATCGTCCTGGCCTTCACTTGGCCCACCAAGACCATGGAAACCAAAAACCTGCCCGTCTCTATCGCAGGCCCCGAGGTGACCGTCAGTCAGTTTGAACAGTCCCTCAAAGACCAAGGTATTGAAACCTTCGACTTGAAGCAGGCATCCTCCCGTGAAGACGCCGAACGGCAGATCAAGCAGCGCGAAACCTACGGCGCAATCATCTTCACCGAAGGCGCCGCCCCCGAGGTGCTGACCGCCCCCGCCGCGAACGCCGCAGCAACCCAGATGCTCAACGGTGTTGCCACCCAGCTGAACGCGCAGATTCAGCAGAAGGCACTCGCAGCCAAGACGGAAGCCCTCACCCAGGCGGTGCAGGCGGGAGGTGAGCAGGGTGCCCAGGCTGCCGCCCAGCTGGAGCAGATGAAGGTGCAGGCCGAGCAGGCATCCGCAATGGCGGTGAAGACCACCGCAGTGGTGTCCCTGAGCGAGAGTGACTCCTCCGGTACCGGTCTGGCTATTGCCGCATTCCCGCTGGTCATTGGCGGTATTCTCGGTGGTTCCTTCTCCGTACTGCGTGTGAACGGCACCTGGCGCCGCTTCGCCACCGCAACCCTGTACGCCGTCATCGGTGGTGCACTGACCGCCCTGATTCTGAGCACCTGGTTCGGTTTCATTCCCGGCGACTTCGCTACCCTGTGGGCTGCGTTCGGCGCTACCTACCTGGCGACCGCCTTCTTCATTGTGGGTGTGGGTGCACTGTCTTCGCCGCTGATTGGTCTCGCTGTAGGCGCGGTCATCACCATGTTCATTGGTAACCCGATTTCGGGCGCAAGCATGCCGAGCGTGTTCCTGCCCGGCGCGTGGGGTGCTATCGGGCAGATGATGGTTCCGGGTGCCTCCTCGACCCTGTTGCGTTCGATTGCATACTTCCCGGAGGCTGCAACGAGCGACCAGTGGCTGGTGCCCGGTTCCTGGATTGCATTCGGTCTGCTGACCGGTGTGCTTGGCTGGGCTCTCAAGGAGCGCCGCACCGCAACGGTGGAGGCATAAGCGCCGCGGGTTAGACCGCCGGTACAACGTAGCCGACGCAATATAGCCGGTGCAACGTAAGAAGGGTGTGTGCCGTGTTCACTGAACACGGCACACACCCTTTCGGCATACCGACTATTACCGACTGCTATTCGCTGTTACTGGTTGTCGAGAACGTACTGCTTGAACTGCTCGTCCCGGCGTTTGAATTCTTTGAGCTCATTCTCCAGGGCAGCCTGGTTCTTGGCGACGAGCGGCTTCTGGTACTGCGCCTCCAGGTCGTAGAGCTTCTGCGAACGGCCTACATCCTGATTGCACTGTGCCTGAATGACGGCGATTCGAATTTCCTCTTCTGAGGGGGTGGTGCTCTGAGGAATGTTCTTTTCTTCCTTGACCGTCATCTCACTATCGGGGGTGAGGCCCTTGTCCTTGACGCATCGCTTCCACTCGTCGTCGAGGGATTTTTTGAGCTGTCGATCCCCAGCGGCGTTTCGAGCATCGGTTTCCAAACGCCTATACGTGGCGGAGCCGAATGGTATCTCTCCAATTTGCTTCATCTCATCGCTGGCGCGCTGATAGCATTCGGTGCTGACATCCTTCCCAGGGTCGGATGAGGGCGCAGGGGAGGACAGGTCCAGCGTATTCGATTCATTGGGCTCGTGGAGGCCGTATTTTTGGGCGTACTCAACGTTCCAGATTCCGTAGGTCCTGCCGAAGTTCCTGCCGGCCCCCTCGGTGCGGACAAACATCTTGTAGTGCTGCCCGTGTTCGGCAAAGCACTTTTTGCGGGCGAGCTCAAGGGCCTTGGTGAAGTATTCGTCCTTGCCGTCGGTGTTGTAAGCGTCCAGGGGCAGGATCACCTGATCATTTTCTGCGTCGAAAATCGCGCGGGCGCTTTCATCCTTCTCCAACGTGGGACCGAAAGAGCAAGAGGACAGCACAGTGCTGATGAGGGCAGCCGCCAGGAGCTTTTTCAAAGCTGACATGGTGTATATCCAATCTGTTACGGGGAGCCCGTGGCGTCGCGGCCACAACCCCCCCCGTAGACCACGCGAACTAGGTGGCCTTGAGAACACTTCTTGAGAAGGTGACTTAACAATACCCCTAGTGGACGCGGGTTTGCGCTCAATAGGCTGGTGCGTGCAATAGAAAATTTTCTGCCGCATGGCGGGTTTGGAGCCGGTTGCGGAGCGGTTCGGTAAAACCATGGTGGAACCCCGCCGAAACCCCGGCAAAAATACGGTGGAATCACTGCGAAAACGGTGGAAGCGCAGCACGGGCAGGTGGGTGCACCTGATTTGGTGCCCCGCCCGCCTCGCGCCACAATGAACACATGACCGCAGAAGACACCAACGCACTAACCAGCGCCAGGCTCGACCTCTGGCTCTGGTCGGTGCGCATCTTTAAAACCCGTTCCCTCGCCGCCGACGAATGCAAAGGCGGCCACGTGCGCGTCAACGACGCCCCCGCCAAACCCTCCCAAAAACTCAAAAAAGGCGACATCGTCAAGGTCCGCTACCCCGGCTGGGAACGAGTCTTCAAAGTCGAAAAACTCCTCGTCAAACGCGTAGGCGCACCCATCGCCGTCACCTGCTACGAAGACCTCTCCGGCCCGCGCCCCGCCTACCTCTCCATGCCCCCGGTCGCCAAACGCGAACGAGGCAGCGGCCGCCCCACCAAGAAGGACCGCCGCGCCCTCGACGAACTGCGCGGCCGAGGCGCCTAACCGCGCATCTCGCGCGCCTATCTCGCAGAGTGCACCCCACCCCGCGCGCAGGCACCCGCGGCGGTGGCGGGGAGTAGCCTAGAAGGATGAGCACACAGAAGCACCAGAATACTGAACCCGGTCAGAACGCAGTGAACGCCGCCGAGCCTTCGCTGAACCGGCGCATCCTCGCGCTCGCCATACCCGCCTTCGGCGCGCTCATCGCCGAACCCATCTTCGTGCTCACCGACTCCGCCCTCATCGGCCAACTCGGCAAAGCAGAACTCGCCGGCATGAGCATCGCCGCCACGCTCGTCACCACGGTCGTGGGCCTCATGAACTTTCTCGCCTACTCCGTCACGCCCGCCGTGGCGCGCGCCTTCGGCGAGAAGAACCTGCGCCGCTCCTGGCAGATTGGTGTGGACGGAGTGTGGGTCGCCTTCGGCCTCGGCATGCTCCTCATGATCGCCGGATACGCCTTCGCAGACCCGCTGCTGCGCGGCCTCGGCGCGACCGACGAAACCATGAGCTACGCCCTCGACTACCTGCACCACTCGCTCTGGGGTATTCCGCCGATGATGATTATCCTCGCGCAGGTCGGCACGCTCCGCGGGCTGCAAGACACCGTCACCCCGCTCAAAGTCGCCACGGTCGGCACGCTCGTAAACATTGTGCTGAACTGGCTGCTCATCTACCCGGTCGGCTGGGGCGTTGCCGGTTCGGCGACCGGCACCTCCCTCACCCAGTGGGGCATGGCTGCCGCCCTCGGTGTGGTCATGATGCGCGGCATCCGCGAACACGCCGTCCGCTGGGCACCCGACGTCGCCGGCATGCGTTCGGTGCTCTCGCTCGGCTCCTGGCTCATGCTGCGCACCCTGTCCATGCGCATCGCCTCCCTGCTGACCGTGTTCGTCGTGGCACGATTCGGCACCGAACACACCGCCGCATACCAGCTCGGCATGGGCGTATTTAACCTCTTCCTCTACGCCCTGGACTCCCTCGCCATCGCCGCCCAGGCGCTACTCGGCAAGGAACTCGGCGAACGCGACCTCAACATAGAATCCGAACGTGCGAAGGTGCGCCAGCTGAAAAACCGGCTGCTGCGCATGAGCCTCATCTACGGCGTCATCACCGGCCTGATTTGCCCGCTCATCGGCTTCTTCGGCTCCTGGATTTTCACCAAGGACGCGCAGGTGGCGTTCCTCTTCACCATCGCCACCGTCATCATCGCCCTCGGCCAGCCCATCGCCGCGTACGTGTTCACCCTGGACGGCATCCTCATGGGCGCGCAGGACGTGAAATACCTGGCAATCGGCTGCTTCATCATGCTCGTGATGTACGTGCCGGTCATGCTCGGCCTGCACTGGGCGGTCGGCGCCGGTGCCATGGATGCGCTCGCCGGGTATTGCGGCTTGTGGGCGGCGTATATTCTGTACTTCCAAGGAATCCGCGCGGTCATTTTTGGCCGCCGCGCCCGCTCGGATGTGTGGATGAAAGCCGGTGCCTAAACCCTTCGAGCCTGATTGCTTCGAACATACGTGCTCTGGGCGTAATGGCTCACAATTAGACCGCCCGTACCCTCCGCAGGTGTAGCATGACAGGGTATTGAAACCCTCATGCAAAGGATGAAACCGTGACCGTAACCCGCGAAGAAGCCCTCGAAATTTTCGCCCGCCGCCGCGCAACCCGCGCCTACGACCCCGACCGCCGCGTCAGCGACGAAGACTTCGCCGCAATCCTCGAATTTGCGCGCCTGTCGCCCAGCTCCGTCGGCACCGAGCCGTGGAAGTTCCTGGTCATCCAGGACCCCGAACTGCGCGAAAAGCTCAAGCCGATCGCCTGGGGCATGGCTGGCGCCCTTGACGACGCAAGCCACCTGGTCGTACTGCTGGCGAAGAAGGGCCTGCGCTACGACACCCCGTGGATGCGCCGCACCCTCGAAGGCCGCAACCTCACCGAGGAGCAGATGGAAGCCGCACTCGAACGCTACGGCAACTTCCAGAAGAACGACATGAAGGTCCTGGAAAGCGACCGCGCGCTCTTCGACTGGGCATCCAAGCAGACCTACATCGCCCTGGGCAACATGATGACCGGCGCCGCAATGCTCGGCATCGACTCCTGCCCCATCGAGGGTATGAACTACGAAGCAGTGAACGAGCTGCTCGCTTCTGCTGGCCTGTTCGACCCGGAGGAGTACGGCGTGTCCGTGGCTGTGACCTTCGGTTACCGTGCCCATGAAATCGCGCCGAAGAGCCGCCGCTCCATCGAGGACCTGGTCACCTGGGCGTAAGGTTCTGCCGGGCTGTTAGCTCGGGCTATCGGGTGGGGTGTTCGCGCTAGATGTTTGTGCTGGATGCTCAAGCTAGGTGTTCAAGTTAGACGTTCAAGCCGCCGCCCGTGAAAACTAAATATAAAGAAATGCACCGCCTTTACACGGGCGGTGCATTTCTTTATATCTTTTACCGTGCGAAAAGCACGGTGAGCTGTACTTTTGAAATTTTCGTTCAGGCTATTGAAGAGCTAATGTTCGAGCAATTTCGCGCTATACGCTCAGGCAATTTCTCGCCATATTTCGCTACTTCCTAAACGCCGTCAGACGCATAGAATTCAGCACCACAAATACCGAACTAAACGCCATTGCCGCAGCCGCAATCATCGGGTTCAGCAGGCCCGCCACGGCAACCGGAATAGCCGCCGAATTGTAGGCGAACGCCCAGAACAGGTTCGACTTAATGGTGCGCAACGTAGCGCGGGAGAGACGCAGTGCCGTCACCACCGAAGCAACATCCGAACGGGTCAGCACGATATCGGCTGCCTCCGCGGCAACGTCCGTGCCCGAACCCATCGCAATGCCCAGCTCAGCAAGAGCCAGCGCCGGGGCGTCATTCACGCCATCGCCGACCATCGCCACGCGGTGACCGGCAGCCTGCAACTTCTCAATCACCTGCGACTTACCCTCCGGGGTCACGCCGGCGTACACGTTCTCAGCCGAAATACCGACCTGCGAGGCGACCGCCTGCGCAACCTGCGGGGCGTCACCGGTGAGCAGGATCGGCTCCAGGCCGAGCTCACGCAGCTGCGCCATGGTCTCTGCCGCCTCCGGCTTGGGGGTGTCGGCAACCGAAATCATGCCGACCGGCTGCAGAGCGGAGGTGCTGCTCAGGGCCTCACCGTTCGGGGCATCATCAGGGGCCTCACCGCGGGCGACAACCACCGTCGTCAGACCCGCCCGGCGAGCCTGGTCCAGCAGGGCCAACTGAGCCTCGCTCAGCTGCGCACCCGCCGCCTGCAGGTACTCGGGAGTACCCACCACAACCAGCTGGGAGGCGCCATTCTCAGCGCCTTCACCCGCGCCGCTCAGCACGCCGCGTACGCCTCCGGGAACACCCTCAAAGCCGCTCACGCTCGGCGCCGAAGCACCCTCCGCCAGCACGCCCTGCTCACGGGCAAAACCGGCAATCGCGCGGGCAATCGGGTGCTCACTCAGCGCCTCCACGGCGGCGGCATCACGCAGAACAGACAGGGAACGCTCGTTCTTGGAACCTGCGGATTCCGGCGAAATACCGGACAAGTCACCCGCCGACTCATAGTCACCAAACGTGCCGTAGAACGCCACAGACATCTCACCAGTCGTCACCGTACCGGTCTTATCCAGCACCACGCGATCAACCGTGCTCGTCGCCTCCAACACCTGCGCATTACGAATCAAAATGCCCAACTGCCAGCCGCGACCCGTACCCGCCAAAAGCGCCGTCGGAGTAGCCAAACCCAAAGCGCATGGGCACGCCACCACCAGTACCGTCACCGCCGCATTAAACGCCGCCGCACCGTCACCAGAAACCAGCCACCAACCGACCAGGGTCAGCGCCGAAATCACCAAAACCACCGGCACAAACACCGCAGAAACACGGTCCGCCAGGCGAGCAATCGGAGCCTTCGTCTCCTGCGCGCTCGCCACCAGCTCACCCATCTTCGCCAGGGTTGTCTCAGCGCCCACACGGGTCGCACGCACCGTCAACGAACCAGACGTATTCACCGTCGCACCCGTGACCGCATCACCCGGATGCACCTCAACCGGCACGGACTCGCCGGTCAGCAGGGACGCATCCACCGCGGAGGTACCCTCAACCACCACACCATCCGTGGCGATCTTCTCACCCGGGCGCACCAAGAACAGGTCATCCGGCATGAGGTCCTCCACTGGAACCTGCACCTGCTTCGTCACACCCTGCTTATCGGTGCGCAGCAGAGTCGCCTCCTTCGCACCCATACTCAGCAGGGTGCGCAGCGCCTCCGAAGAACGGTTGCGAGTGCGGTGCTCAATCGCGCGGCCAATCAGCAAGAACAGCGTCACCATGGACGCCGAATCAAAATACAGCGGCGCATGGTTGCCGGTAAACATCGACCAGAAACTACCGCCCGCATGATGCACATGCGCCGTCAACGCCGGGTTCATGAGCAGCTGCGCCAGCGAATAGAAATACGCCAACACCACGCCGAGAGACACCAACGTATCCATCGTGGACGAGCCATGACGCGCATTAATAAGCGCCGCACGGTGGAACGGCGCAGCACACCAAAACGCAACCGGCGCCGTCAGAACCGCCACAACCCAACCCCAATTCGGGAACTGGAACGACGGGAACATCGAAATCAAGAAAATCGGCACACCCAAAATCGCCGCATAAATAATGCGGTCAGTGAAGCCGCCATTCATGCTCGGAGTGCTGTGCTGGTTGCCGCCGCCGGATGCGCTCGCGTTCGTCCCAGCGCCCGCGCGCGGCCCGTTCTTGAGGTGCGCCTTGTAGCCGGCATTGTTGATGGTCTCAACGATCTGGTCGTCGCTCACGCCCTCGGGCACGATAACGCGCGCGGACTCCAGGGGCAGGTTCACCGCCGGGTCAACGCCGGGGATTTTGCGGAGCTTACGCTCCACACGACCCACGCAGGATGCGCAGGTCATACCCTGAATATCCACGTGGATGATTCGGGTTGACTCCGTTGATTTTACGGTCGTTCCGGTGGAATTAAAAAGAGAACGCTCACTCTGTGATGAGGGCTCACGGGTGCTTGTTGAAGGCTGTGTAGAAGACACAATACTTCCTCAAAAATAAAAACGGGAGGGTAGAAAAAGGCGCACACCAAGCCGGGGGAGGGGCCCCGAAGGACCCCGCCCCGGACGGTGTATGGTGCAGTATCGGGACGCGGCATCGAACGCGCGCGAGGGCGAAAGCTGCGGTGGGAGTAAGGCTGTGGCGGCTCAGTGGTCGCCGGGCAGCCCATCCGGCCTGCTCGTATGCGGACGAATACCGGTCACCTTCGCGCCACGATCAGACACACCGTAGGCACGCTTCACGGCAGCCCGCGGGAACGGCGAAGCGTTCGCCTTCTCACGCGCCTTCACGCCCTGCTCGTGCTCGGCGGAACGCTTATTCGCGCTCGTGCCGCTACGTCGCGCGGCGCCGGGCGCATCCTCACGTGCCGTATATTCGGGGCTCTGCTTCACCCACGAATCGACCAGCGCCGCATCCAGATTCATCTGCCTGGCCACACGAGTGATCGCGTCGCGCAGGTGCATGTTTTCGGTGCCGACAAGGGTGCGAACCGCGCCAACAACCATCGCAATGTACTGCGGAGGGTAAGCCATGATGACTCCTAATCGAGCCGGCTGCCGCGCTAGATGGCGGGGGTGAAGCCAGCCTCCGCGATAGCGTCTGCAACAGCCTGGGTGTTGAGGGTGCCCTCGTGCTCGATGGTCACGGTGGAGACGCCGTCCTTGACGACGTCCACGGTTACGCCGGTCACGCCGGGAACTTCGCTGATCTCTTCGCTGACGCTCATAGCGCAGTGGTTGCAGGTCAGGCCGGTTGCCTTAACGGTGGTGGTGCTCATGATGATTTCCTTTCGGTAATGGGTTGAAAACTTGGGGCTGCCCGGTGTTTAGGGGCAGCGTGTTTAGCTGCGCATGAGGCGGGAGATCGCGGCGGTTGCCTCTTTGACCTTGGCCTCTGCGATGGTCGGGTCGCCGGTGCGTTCGGATTCGACGGCGGCGCCGGTCACGCAGTGGCCGATGTGCTCTTCGAGCAGGTTCAGGGAGACGGCGTGGAGCGCCTTGGAGACCGCGGCAACCTGGGTGAGGATGTCGATGCAGTACTTGTCTTCATCGACCATGCGGGCGATGCCGCGGACCTGCCCTTCGATGCGGCGCAGTCGCTTGAGGTGCGCCTCTTTGTTGGAGGCGTAACCGTGCTGGGTTTCGGGTGCCTCGCCGCTACAGCATGCGCCGGTGTGCGCCTCGGTGGGCTCCTCAGTGGGGGCGCCGGATGCGGTGCTGACCTGGGTGGATGTGCTGTGGCAGCACTGATTGCTAGTGGTTTCCATGACTCCAGTATATACCCTAGGGGGGTATACCGCAAGGGGGTGTTACGAGTTGTTACGCGGTATGGGTGCGGGGGCTTGTCGATAGGGGGATTCTTCGATAGGTTACGGCCCTGTCGATAGGTTAGTGTTTTCACTGCGGGTTAAAGACCCGCGGCGAAGACACTAACCTATCGAAAACCTCGGTCTAAAAAGCAGGCGGCCCCGAATGCACCGGGTAGGCGGGAGTCGGTTATGGTTTAGCTTTTCCGGTAATGGGTTAGTGACTTCAGGCTGGGGTTTTAACCATTACCAAAGACGCTAAGTCATGACTGAAATTGCTAAGTCATTACCGAATTTCCGCCAGCGTGGAGGTGGAACCTCTGCAGAATTTGTGCCATGGTTTAGCGTCTTCTGCCATGGTTTTTAACTACGGCCAAAGACACTAACCTATGGTCGAAATCTGCTGCTTATTACCGAATCTCCGGCTGCGTCAGGTAGGTGAGAGCTGGTTATGGGTTATGACTTAGCCTTTTCGTCGATAGGTTAGTGTCTTCACTGCGGGTTAAAGACCCACGGTGAAGGCACTAACCTATCGAAAACCTCGGTCTAAAAAGCGGGCGGCCCTGAACACTTCCGTATCCGGGGCCGCCTGCTGCGGTTATCTATATATTGGGTCAGAACTGGTTTACATATCGGGCCAGTCACGGTGCAGCGAATACTCCGTATCCCCGTCACCGTTATCATTCAGGTGCCATCGCTGACCGGTACGAATATCGGCCTTGCGCAGGCGCGGGTTCGGGTTATCCGGCTTGCCCATAGTCGGATCGTTCTTGCAGCCCCAGCGAGTGTCGTCGTAGCTGCAGTCATCGGCTACGCGTCCAACATCAACCCACCACACACGGACCAGCAACGGGTCACTGGTCGCCTGTGGAGTCACCATCATCATTTGCCAGGGGCCGCCGTCCACACGGAAACGAGCCGTGTAGTGCACGGTCGCGTACGCGTGGAAGTTGCCAGAGCGCTGGTAGGCGTAACTGGTAGCCGTTTGACGCGGACGCTCACGAGGGTAGGTGGTGACCGGTTTACCCGCCGTGTAGTTGGTATCTGTGTCGCCGTTGCCGTACTCGATGACATAGGAGGAGGGCATGAGCTCAATTTCGACGTGTCCGGCGAGCATGTCTGCTTCGAGGCGGTAGGGGCCTCCGTCATCGACGTAGAAGTTGATCTGGTCGCCCTTGTAGACGTTGGGGTCGCCTTCTGCTCGGCCAGTGCCTGCGGGGTTGTTGTAGGACTGGTGCAGGGTCGGCTTGCCCGGCTCTAGCGATTCTGCTGCGTGGCGAATTTCCGTCATAACTTCTTCGTAGGTCGGACCGGTGGGACCGGGGCTGTCGGCACTGGTGAGAGTACGAGTATTATTCGGGATACAAGTAGCTGAGGAGGGGCTTCGAGGACTTCCGTGGTCTACAGGAATGCCAGATTCAAGTGACATGTTTGTGAACTTGAATGTTCCTATTCTTCCATCTTTGGTTGTGCATGACATAATATTGTGATTTTCGTTGGCGTAGGTAACTTTTACGCCGTTTCCCTGATTTACCGTGGAATAAGTATATTGTTGCTGAATTTCCTGGTTGGCATTATCTGCACCTGTATTTTTCTCATCGTAACCATCTTGACTGCCTCGCGAAGTAGTTGTTTCAACTTCGATTTGGCAAACTTTAGCTGATGTGTCAGAACAAGGCGCAGTAATAACGTATGCATCAACGTTAGTGGTACCGCAAAATCCTAGAATGCAAGATAGAGAAAAAATCCCACTGCATTTTATTATTTTGTTCATTATTTTAGTCTTCTACCTGTTCGTAACCGATAATTTTCCATGAAGAATCAGAATACTTAAACTCAAATTTCCAGGTGTCATTATCCTTCTGGATATTTCGGTTTCGGTGCCATTCTCCGGTAGGCTCCACAAGAGTTATATAATTCCACTCGCGATATGCCTTCCAAAAATAGGTTTCCCCATCCTCAGACCACGGATTTCCATCAGCAACATAGTTGTCAATGCCATCAATAATCCACCCGCCGCGCTTATACAAGTCCTCAAAGCTTTTATATCCCTTAAGTTCACTTTCAAAATTACTGGAGATGTACTTTCGGGATTCCGTAAAATCGCCTACCTGAATTCCGTAATTAGTCCATTTCACCCAAGCATCCATCGTCTTACGGATACCTTCAATAGACTTCTCACGATAGCCCTCTTCAGGGGCGTTAGGCTTCGGCACGTTCTGAGCAGGACCCTTGCCGTCCGCAGGGCGGTACTCGCCGTCAGGTGCCTTGGAGCCGCCCGAGTAGCCTCGGACAGTAGACGGGGTAGCGCTCGCCGAAGGCGACTCAGACGCCGCCGCAGACGTCGAAGCGGTCTCGCTCGGCGCAGCGGATGCGGTTGCTGCCGCCTCGTTATTTGTCTGCTGGCCACATGCCGCAAGCAGGGCCCCCAGGCCCACAAGTGCGCCGCCGCCCAGCAGGGTGCGGCGGTTGAAAATGGTCGAATCCATAGAAGATACGCTCCTATCGTCGGTGATGGTGTGATGCATATGTGCATGTCGGGCCGTTATTCACAGGTCAAACTGACTGCCGGAAGAAAAACAGCCCCGTAGCTCGCCCATTAAGCGCATCGGTGCGTTATTGAGTACTACAGTTACCACCCTACCGCATGTTTGCGGTCGTTTGCATTCTTTTGAGGATGATGACGGTGGTTGGTCATTATTCGGGCTTCTCAATGCTTTATGTATCAAATATCTCTGCTCCCGCGGAGGCGCCGCTTCTGCGGAATTTGTGCCATGGTTTAGCGTCTTCTGCCATGGTTTTTAACTACGACCAAAGACACTAACTTATGGCATAAATCCGTAACCCATGACCGAATCTCCGGCTGTGCCAGGTAGGTGAGAGCTGGTTATGGGTTATGCCTTGCCTTTTCGTCGATAGGTTAGTGACTTTAATGCGGGTTAAAGACCCACGGAGAAGACACTAACCTATCGAAAACCTCTGTCTAAAAAACAGAGCGGCCCCGAACACTTGCGCATCCGGGGCCGCCTGCTGCGGTTATTCACAACCTACGAGGCAATCTTCGCGATCTGGAACATGGACGCCGGCATCGGCCGGTCTAACGACCAGCGAATATGCATCGGCTTAGAACCCTCGTGAGAAATGTATTTCACGGTGCCCAGGCACATGTAGGGTTCGGGGCCGAGCCTATTCTCCCTGTGCTGGCGGGCGAGGAGCACGATGCGTCGGCCTCGCTCCTCGTGGTGTTGGAAGAGCTGACCCGTCGGGCTTTCGGGGGATGTCGCGCTCTGCGAATCCCACGCGAACTCGTCAGTGCTGATGGCGTAGTCCTTGTACATGGTGGCCGGGGAGAAGTGCTTTTCAGACTTCTCGAGCGTCACCAGTAGCGCGGTGGTGTTCGTCGGGTCGAAGGGTACAACACCGTTGACCACGCCGCCGGGTACCTTGAAGTTCTCCTCCTGGCCGCCCAGTCCGGCGAATAGTTCCTCGCGGGAGTAGAGGGCGTGAGTGCGCAGGGGGACGCCTTCACCCTCAAAAAGTGGCAGGGTAGAGGTGGTATCCGTACCGGCGTTGAAGTTCCAGATACTCTCCAGCTCCTGCAGCATGCCGCGGTTCTTGCGCAGAGTTGCCAGGCCCTCGTCGAGGCTGAACTTCTTGGTAGAACCGTCCCACTTGGCCTTCGGCCAGATAGAGAACAGCAGCATCCATGCGTGACGGCGCTGTTCATCGGTCATGTCCTGCTCCAGGATGTCCGTATTCAGAAGCTCCAGGTATGCGTTAATGCGGAACGTGTCGTGCACGTGCGTGAGTGCCTTGACGCGCTTATTCGTCTCGACGGCCACGTTGTCCTGGAAGGGAACCACCAGGTCGGGGTACAGTCCACTCGCGGCCTGGAGGCTGGTCCAGGTCGTTGCGACGGGCTTAGTGACACCGGGCAGGGTCATCTTGCTGTTGCGGCCGTAAATCTGCGGCAATCCCAACCCGTAGCGATTGATGAAGTCGATGACGGTGGGGCGAATATCGAGGTCCGTGGAGTTTCGGCGCATATCTTCCAGGTAGCTCTTTGCGGTGTCGATGAGGGCGCTCTGGTTCATGCGTAGGGACTCGCGAATCTTCTTGATGACCTGCTTCTGAGTCATCTCGTCCAGGTGGAAGTGGCAGCCGGCCGGCAGTTCAGGACTCTCAATGTCCTGCTCGGTCAGGGTACCCTGTCGTGCAAAGGCGCGGTACTTGCTGTGAACCATGAAGTTCTTGTTCTGGTGTCCCACGAAGTCGAGGACCGTTAGAACAGACTTCAACGGTGCACGGCGCAGGCCGCGGCCCAGCTGCTGCAGGAAGAGGGTGAGCGACTGGGTGGGGCGTAGCATCAGGAGGGTATCGACGCTCGGAATGTCGACGCCCTCGTTGAATAGGTCCACGGTGAAGATCGTGGTCAGCTCGTGCGCTTCGTCTGCAAGGTTTTTCATGACCTCGGCGCGGCGCTCGGCGGAATCCGTACCCACCAAGCAGTCTGCCGGGATTCCTACTTCGTTGAATTTTTGGGCCATGTATTTGGCGTGTTTCACGCTCACGCAGAACCCGAGTGCCTTCATGCGCAGGGGGTTGTCAACCTTCTCGCGTAGCTCCTCCACGATGATGCGCAGGCGGCGTTCGGCCTCGTCCTTGGTGTACAGGTTCTCAAGGGCGTTTTCGTCGTATTGGCCGCTTCGAACGTTGACGCGGCGCAGGTCGGTGCCGTCGGCAATACCGAAGTACTGGAAGGGTACGAGGAGGTGGTCTTCGAGTGCGTCCCACAGGCGGATGGAAGTTGCCACGTAGCCGTCAAAGTACTTGTCAGCAATGTTCACCCCGTCTTCTCGCTCAGGGGTTGCGGTCAGGCCAATAAATTCGCGGGGTTCAAAATAGTTGAAGACTTTGTCCCAGCTGGCGGCCTTAATATGGTGGCATTCGTCCATGACGATGACATCGAAATAGTTCGGTGCATAATTTTCGAGGGCGGCACCCGACAACGTTTGAATGGTCGCAAAAACAGCCTCGTTATATTCAGGCTTTTTACCGCCGGTCAGTAGCTCACCGAAATTACCTTTAAGCATGACGTCGCCGAAAGTGCGGCGCGCCTGGTCAAGGATTTCTTTTCGGTGTGCAATGAAAAGCAGCTTCAGCTTTTTGCCGGACTGCTCGCAGAGGCGCCTGTAGTCGAGGGCGGAGAACACGGTTTTGCCGGTGCCCGTTGCGGCCACGGCGAGGTTGCGGTGACGACCCTTAGAACGAGCGTTCTGCATTTCTTCGAGCATGCGCACCTGATGCGGGAACGGATGCACATCCAGCAGGGACGAGTCGATATCGTACTCCAGGCCCTTGCTCTTACGGCCGGTAATATCGGCCTTGGCTAGGGCGGTATCGAGCTCCTGCTTCTCCTTGTCAGAGGCGGTGTAAGAGGTGAAATCACCGCTCTTCCAGTAGCTTTCAAACAGGCCTTCAAACTGGCGGATCAGGCCGGGTGTAATCGGGTTAGAGATGCGAACATTCCACTCCAGGCCGTCGGTGAGTGCGGCACTGGACAGGTTCGAGCTGCCCACATAGCCGGTGGACATGCCGGTATTGCGGTGGAACAGCCAGGCCTTCGCGTGCAGGCGGGTGCTGTCACCCTGGTAGCTGATTTTCACCTCGGCACCGTACTCTTCAACGAGGCGGTCGATAGCCTTTCGGTCGGTTGCGCCCATGTAAGTGGTGGTAATAATGCGGAAAGGGATACCGCGATTTTTAATAGCTTTAAGCTGCTCACTCAAACTATTAACGCCGGACATTTTAAGAAAAGAACAGAGCAAATCTACACGGTCCGCGCTTTCTAATTCTTTCTGAATTTCAGTATTGAGATTCAGGTCTTTAGAAGTATTCGTCATCAGAGCAACGTCGCTCAGAGGAATATCGGGGCGCGTAGTTTTTGCGTCAGTGAGGGTGAGCTCGCGCATCTGAATTACGTTGCTGTCGTCATCGGTCAGCAACGAATCGTTCTGCTCTTCGGCATCCTGCGGCAGGAGCTCCATCATTCGGTTGATGAGTTCCACCTGGTCTGCGGGGGTTTTGAGGCTTTCGAGGGCGGGGGCCAGCTGGGTGGCGAAGAACTGGGTGAGCAGTTCGGGGATGTTGTAGTCGTCCTTTTGGAGGATTTCTTCCTGCCATTGTGCGCCTTCGGGGATGGTGCGGCCCATAAGCGATGCACTCTTGAGGTGTTCGTACAGTCCCAGGGGGAGAGTTTCGTCAGTCGTGGTCATAGCAGCAGCCTAGCAGCCCGAGCGGTTTGCCGCTGCTTGGGTGGTCACCGGCTCACGGGGTAGTGGTGGTGGAATCCTGTAATTACAAAAATTCTGCCCCGCATCTTCCTCGAGAAGCCACATGTGTTTCGAGAAGCCACGTAACATGTTGCTTTTCGAAACACATGTGGCTTCTCGGCGATTAAACTCGGCGCACCAAACACCCCGCCCCGCACGCAGAACACACCAGCCACAATGCTATTGATTCGCATCACACGCCGGTGTTCTTAGGTATCCTTGAGGTAACACTCAGACAGAAGCCCGCCCTCCACTTCGAAAGGGGCCGCATGAAAACCTTCTGGACTAACCTACCCCTCACCATCCGCGCGGCAGTCATCTTCTGCTACGCCTACGCCGCGGTGCGCATCCTCAACCTCTTCACTGAGGCAGGCACCGCACCGCTGACCCCGCGCACATTCTTCGACGGTGCCCTCACCGCCGTGGTCGTCGTCGGCGCTCTCCCCCTGTACCTGGGTAACGCGCTGGGTGCCGCCCTCCGTGCCCGGCGAGAAGGCTACGAGCCCCGCCCGGTCGGCATCATCGTCGCCTACGCCCTCTTCGTGGCGGTGTGCACCTACCTTGCCTACCGCCTCATCTCTTACACCGTGGAGGCGGGGCTCACCTGGCTCTTCCCGCCCGCCCTCGATCCGGTGCTGGTCGCGGTGGGTATGGCTGTTCTTGGCGTGATTAACTATGTGCGCCTTGACCGCACCCGCAAGGACTAACCGGGGAATGGCACTATAAGAAACCCTGTAATTACAAAAAATCTCCCGCACCGGGTGGAGCACACCTCCAAGGCATGCCCCGCCCAGCGCGGGAGATTTCTATATCAACGGAACGCCGCAGCCTTCACGCTACAGCGCCGCGTGCACCTTACAGGCTCTGTGCCTGAATTGCGGTGATCGCAACGGTGTTGATGATGTCCTCAACGGTGGTACCGCGCGACAGGTCGTTCACGGGCTTACGCAGACCCTGCAGAACCGGGCCCACAGCGGCAGCACCCGAAGACTGCTGAACAGCCTTGTAGGTGTTGTTACCGGTGTTCAGGTCGGGGAAGACGAACACGGTAGCCTGACCAGCGACCTCGCTGCCGGGCAGCTTGGTCGACGCAATGGACATGTTCGAAGCAGCGTCGTACTGGATCGGGCCCTCAACCGCGAAGTCGGGGTTCGATGCGCGCACGAGCTCGGTTGCCTCACGCACAACGTCCACGTCTGCGCCAGCGCCGGAGGTGCCGGTCGAGTAGGACAGCATAGCAACCTTGGGGGTCACGCCGAACTGGCGTGCAGTCTCCGCGGATGCCTTCGCGATGTCGGCCAGCTGCTCTGCGTTGGGGTTCGGGTTCACTGCGCAGTCGCCGTAGACCAGAACGCGGTCTTCCATCAGCATCAGGAAGACGGAGGAGACGATCTTGGTGCCGGGGCGGGTCTTGATGAACTCGAGCGAGGGGCGGATGGTGTTCGCGGTGGTGTTCACAGCACCGGAAACCATGCCGTCGGCGATGCCCTTGTAGACGAGCATGGTGCCGAAGTACGAGGGGTCGGTCATGCGCTCGCGAGCAGCCTCAATGGTGACGCCCTTGTGTGCACGCAGCTCAGCGTAGGTTGCTGCGAAGTCTTCGGTGTACTCGTTGTTTTCGATGTCGATGATGCGAACGGTGCTGGGCAGTTCGATACCTTCGGCCTGGCAGATCTCTGCGATCTTGGCGGGGTTGCCGAGCAGGATCAGGTCGCAGAAGTCGCGGCGTGCAATGATTTCGGATGCACGCAGGATTCGCACGTCGTAACCCTCGGGCAGGACCACGGAGCGGCGGTTTGCGCGTGCGGTCTCGATGAGGTTGTGCAGGAAGCGCAGCGGGGTCATGGATGCGGGGCGCTCAATTTCGAGGCGTGCGAGCAGTTCGTCCTTGTTGACGTGCTCGTCCCAGCCGCCCATTGCTGCTGCGAGCTTGCGCTGGTGGCCGCTTTCGAGGGTGCCGCGGACGCGGGAGACTGCGCGTGCAGACTTGAAGGTGTCCTTGGTGGTGGACAGCACGGGGAACGGTGCGTTGTCGATGAGGGAGCCGACTGCGGTGTTCTTGCCGGGCAGTGAGTCCAGGCCGCCGGTGAGCAGCACGCCGGAGGGTGCGGGGAAGGTCGGCGCCAGTGCGGATGCGAGGGTTGCTGCAACAATGTCTGCACGGTCGCCGGGGACGATGACGAAGTCGCCGTCGACGAACTGGTTGAGGAAGTTGGAGACGTTCATTGCTGCGACCTTGATGCCGTGGATGTCGCGACTGAGGTCTTCTGCCTTGATGCCTTCGGTGTCGAGCTTGAGGGCTTCGGCAACTTCACCGACGGTGGGTGCGTTCAGTTCGGGGATTTCGGGCAGTACGTAGACGGGCAGGTTTGCGTCGCCGCGCTTGACGGAGTTTTCGATTTCGTCGCGCAGTTCGGGTTCTGCACGGCCGACGATGATGGCGAGCAGGTCTGCCTTGGAGGCGAGCAGCTCGGTGCGTGCCACGTCAACGGCGGTGACTGCTTCCTCAACGGTTGCTTCCTGTGCGCCGACGATAGCGACGACGGGCAGGCCCAGGTCGCGTGCAATCTGGACGTTCAGGTCGAATTCGACTGCGAGCGCGTTGGCGGGCAGGTAGACGCCGTCAACGATTACGACGTCGCTGTTTGCAGCGACCTTCTCGTAGGCGGAGACTGCACGTGCGGAGATTTCTTCGGTGTCGCCTTCTGCGATGAGTGCGAGTGCGTCGGTCATGGAGACTGCGCCGCCGACCTGCTCTTCGGTCAGGCCGAAGTGTTCACGGATGAGGCGTGCCATGGGGTCGTCGGAGATGGTTGCGCCGTCGAATACGGGGCGGAAGAAGCCGACGCGGTCTGCGCGCTTGATGAGGGAGTCTGCTAGACCCAGGGCTACGAGGGACTTGCCCGAGTTCTGGGACATAGCGGAGAGGTAAAGACCGGTGGTCATTGTTTTACTGTCCTTCTATGCGATGTTCGGCGCTGGGTCCCGCGGTTGCGCAGGGGTGTATGTGCTCCTGTGCGCGGGTGCGTCGAGCTTATAGGTCTCTTCTATCTTAAGGCGTTGTGGGGGTGGCGCCTAACAGGGTGTGCGGTGCGCTGCGTCATGTGGGCGGGCTGTTTCCCTGTTGTGGTGTGCCGTTTAGGGGTTGAGGATGCGCGCGTACCGTACGCTGTGGCCGGGCGCCCAGATGCCGCGTGCCTCAAATTCGATGCTGTTGCGCTGGTAGCCGAGCCGCTCGTAGAAGGAGAGCGCTCGTTCGTTTTCTGCCATGACCCACAGGTAGGAGTTTTCGTCCGGGTAGATGACGGATTCGTAGAGTGCCTGACCGAGCCCGGTGCCGTGCATGTGGTTGAGGGTGTACAGGTGCGCGAGTTTGCGGGTGCCTGCGGGCAGTTCGGGGAGGGACTCGGCGCGTTCGAGTTCCCAGGAGGAGGGCTCACACAGGGAGAGCGCCAGGCCGACCGGCTTATCCCAGTCGATGCGTACGCCGATGGAGCAGGAGAGCCCGCCGTCGGGGGTCCAGCCGGGCACCTCATAGGCGAAGAAGCCGCGCACGGTGGGGGAGGAGAGGTGGCGGTGGAAGTCTTCGAGGTACTCGTTGCGTTCGGCGCGGTGGCGGGCGGTGAAGCTTTCCCCGAGCGTGTCGAAGTAGATCGGGTCGTAGGTTTGCTCCATGCAGTCCAGCTGCAGGTTGACGTATTTTTCGGCGTCGGTCGGTTCAATTGGTGCGAGCGCGTAGCGGCCCTGACATACAAATCCCATGGGTTCTAGTCTACTCAGCCAGCCGCTGTGGAGGCGGGCTCCCGCGGGTGCGTACGCTAGGGGCGTGCGGGCTGTCGGCTAGGCTAGTGGGTATGGCGAAAAAGAGCAGGGCACCCAAGAAGTCCCAAAAGGCGCAGAAAGCCCAGAAGCAGCAGAAGAACCGCATCGACGATACCGAGAGCACCCCCGTGCAGGGTGCCGCCGCTGGCGTGTACCCGATTTCTACGGGTGAGGCGGAGCTGGTCCCCGACGGCTACCATGCCGACGGCTGGCTGCTACTCATTAATGGTGTGCAGTCTTCCCACGTGATTGTGGGTGAGCCCCGCCAGCTGGATTTTGAGTACATGCGCTGGATCGCGGCGGTCGTCTCCTCGCACGTGGAGGAGCACCTGGACGCCGCGAAGCTGCGCATCACCCACCTGGGCGGCGGCGCGTGCTCGATGGCGCGCTATTTCGCTGACCTGTACCCGACCAGCCGCAACACGGTTGTTGAGCTGGATGCCAAGCTCGCCGAGTATGTGCGCGCCTGGTTCGACATCCCCAAGGCGCCGCGCGTGAAGATTCGCGTGGGCGAGGCGGGTGCCGTCACCGCAACCTTCGCGCCCGCATCCCGCGACGTGCTGATTCGTGACGTATTCGCCGGGGACACCACCCCCGAGGCGCTCACCACCGTCGAGTTCACCCGCACCGTCGCCGAGTCGCTGGCACCCGGTGGCCTGTACATCCTGAACTGCGGTGACGGGCCGGCGCTGACCGGTGCCCGCGCGGAGGCGTCCGCCCTGCTTGAGGTGTTCGAGTACGTGTGTATTGTGGCGGATTCGGCGATGTTGAAGGGCCGCCGCCGCGGCAACGTCATTATTGCCGGTTCGCACGCGCCCCTGCCGGATGCTGGTTCCGTGCAGGCTGCCGCCATCGCCCGTGAGCTCATGGGTGGAGGCGTGCCCGCCCAGTACTGGGACACCGCGCGGGTGCGCCAGTTCGTGAGGTAGCGGTTTTCGGTAATGACTTAAGTTTTTCGGTGATAGGTTAGTGACTTTGGTGGGGGCTTTTAACTACCGCCAAAGACCGTAACCTATCACCGAATTCGGCGGCCCCTCCACGGCAGACGCTACTATAGTGGCATGCGATACACCTACCTTGGCCCCTCCGGCACCTTCACCGAATCCGCCCTGCTGAGCGTCCCCGGCGCATCCGACGCCGAACGGATCCCCGCCACCAGCGTGCCCGACGCGCTCGCACGCCTGAACGCGGGCGAGGCGGACGCCGCCATGGTGCCCATCGAAAACTCCGTGGAGGGCGGCGTGAGCGCCACCCTGGACGCTATCGCAGCCAGCGAGGGTGTACGCATTATCCGCGAGGTGCTCGTACCGATCCGCTTCGTGCTGGTCGCCGCGAAGCCCATCAGCATTGAAGACGTCAAGACCATCTCCACCCACTCGCACGCCTGGGCGCAGGTGCGCGGCTGGGCGCAGGAGAACGTGCCCACCGCCGCCTACCTGCCCGGCTCCTCCACCGCCGCGGCGGCTGTCGGACTGCTCGAAGAGGGCTGCACCTACGATGCGGCAATCTGCTCCCCGGCGCTACTGAACTACCACCCGGAACTGCACGTACTGCAGGACAACATCGGCGACAACAAGAACGCCGTAACCCGCTTCGTGCTACTCTCCCGCACCGCCGACATCCCCGAACCGACCGGCTCCGATAAGACCACCCTGACCGTGCCGCTGCCCGCCAACCGCGCCGGCGCCCTGCTCGAACTGCTCGAACAGTTCTCCGTGCGCGGCGTGAACCTCTCCCGCATCGAATCGCGCCCCACCGGCGAAGGCATGGGATCCTACTCGTTCAGCATCGACGCCGACGGCCACATCTACGAGGCACGCATGCGCGACGCCCTGCGCGGTCTGCACCGCGTCTCCCCGACGCTGAAATTCCTCGGCTCCTACCCGCGCGCCGACCACGAAAACACCGAAGTCGACGCCATCCACTCCGACGGCTCCTTCGACGCCGCACACGAATGGGTCGAGTCGCTCTTCCCGAACGGCCGCCCCGCACAGCTGCAGCGCCACTAGCGGCACCACTTACAACACCACCGGCGGCACCAAGCCGGCCGCCGCTAGACACCCCCGCACCTACCCGCGCCCCACCAGCGCAAACCCCGCCCACAACCCACCGCAAGATTAGGTAGGATAAAACAGTGATTGATATTAACCTCCTCCGCGAAAACCCCGACGTCTTCCGCGCCTCCCAGCGAGCACGCGGCAAGGACGAAACCCACGTCGACCGCATCCTCGAAGCCGACACCGCACGCCGCGCACTCATCGGCGAATACGAGACCCTGCGCGCCGAACAGAACGCCTTCGGCAAGACCGTCGCAAAGGCACCCAAGGAAGAAAAGCCCGCCCTCGTCGCACAGGCGAAGGAACTGGCAGCCCGCGTCAACGAAGCAAAGGCAGCCTCCGAAGCGAAAACCGCCGAATACGAGGAACTGATCAGCAGCATCGAAAACCTCATCATCGACGGCGTACCCGTCGGCGGCGAAGACGACTACGTAGTCGTCAAGGAAGTCGGCACCCCCCGCGACTTCACCACCGAAGGCTTCGAACCGCGCGACCACCTCGAAATCGGCGAACTCGTCGACGGCATCGACATGGCACGCGGCGCGAAGGTCTCCGGCGCACGCTTCTACTTCCTCAAGGGCCAGGTAGCACGCCTCGAACAGGCACTCATGTGGATGGCGCTCGACCTCGCAACCGAGCACGGCTTCACCATGATGACCACCCCCACCCTGGTACGCCCCGAAATCATGAACGGCACCGGCTTCAACGTCAAGCACGACGACGAAATCTACCGCCTCGAACGCGACGACCTGTACCTGGTCGGCACCTCCGAGGTGGCGCTCGCCGGCTACCACACCGACGAAATTCTCGACTTCGAGAAGGGCGCGAAGAAGTACCTGGGCTGGTCCTCCTGCTACCGCCGCGAGGCAGGCTCCGCAGGTAAGGACACCCGCGGCATCATTCGCGTGCACCAGTTCAACAAGGCTGAAATGTTCGTCTACTGCCCCGTCGAGCAGGCAGAAGAGATGCACGAGAAGCTGCTGTCCCTCGAAGAGGAAATGCTGCAGCGCTGCGGCCTCGCATACCGTGTGATTGACACCGCCGCAGGCGACCTGGGTACCTCCGCAGCCCGCAAGTTCGACTGCGAGGCGTGGGTCCCCACCCAGGGCACCTACCGCGAGCTGACCTCCACCTCGAACTGCACCACCTACCAGGCGCGCCGCCTGAACATCCGCGAGCGCACCCCGGACACCGTGGACGAGGCAGGCAACGTGCGTAAGGGCCGCACCCGCTCCGTAGCGACCCTGAACGGCACCCTGGCGACGACTCGCTGGGTGGTTGCCATCCTGGAGACTCACCAGCAGGCAGACGGTTCTGTACGTATTCCTGAGGCTCTTCGCCCGTACATGGGTGGCGCCGAGGTCATCCCGGCAGTAGCCGCTGAGTAATCTCACAACCAGCTGAAAAACCCGCTCACCGCGTAAACGGTGGGCGGGTTTTCGCGTATCCCGGTAGTCTAAGAACTATGCCTCTATACCGTAAACTCCTTGGTGTTTCTGCGGCGGCGGCTCTGACCGCCTCCGTCACTCGTGCCCGCCGTGAAGCGCGCCGACGCGCTATCGAACTGGGCGCGCCCTTCGGCGTCCTGCCGACCCTGCCCACCGGTGAGGCGCAGCGTGTGGGCGTGGTGTACAACCCGAGTAAGCCCGGCGCTGCGGCGGCTATCGAGATTCTGGAACGTACCCTCGCGGCGAACGGCCACCCGCAGGCGCTGGTGCGCACCACCCGCGTGGACGAGCCCGGTTCTGAGGCTGCCCGCGAGCTGATCGCTGAGGGTGTTGACCTGCTGATTGCTGCCGGTGGTGACGGTACGGTGCGTGCTGTGGCGGCGGCGCTGGCGCATCATGAGGGGCGCAAGCCGCGCCTGGGTATTCTGCCGATGGGTACCGGTAACCTGCTGGCGCGTAACCTGTATATTCCAGTGAGTGACGTGGCGGCGTGCGTGAATATTGCGCTCAATGGTGCAGGTCAGGCCGTTGATGCGATTGAGATGACGACGACGAGCACCCCCGGCGAAGAAACCGAACACACGTTCTTTGTGATGAGTGGTGCCGGCTTTGATGCGCTCGTTATGAATGATACGAACGAGGAGATTAAGGCGAAGTTCGGCTGGGTTGCGTACGTGCAGTCCGGCATGAAGCATATGCTGGGCAGGTCGCATCCGGTGCGTATTAGCGTGGACGGTGGGGAGTCTCGTACTCTGCCGATGCGTTCGGTGCTGATCGCGAATTGTGGCCGCCTGCAGGGTGGTATTCGCCTGGCGGATATGACGGATGTGAATGACGGTAATCTTGAGGTGATTGTGGCGTCGCCGCGTGACCTGGTGGAGTGGGGGTTGCTGATGGCGAAGGTTACGCGCCGCACGATTTTGGGTTCGCCGCGCATTGAGCTGCCGGTGATTCGCCACCTGGTGGGGTCTGAGGTGGTGCTGGAGTTCCCGGATGGTGCGCAGCCGGTTGAGGTGGATGGTGATCCGGCACCGTCGGCGTACCGTATTAGCGCGCGGGTGTTGCCTGCCGCCGTGGAGGTGGCGGTCCACCCCGAGGTGCTCTAGCGGGCGTGGTGAAGGTGTAAAGCGGAATCCTGTCTAGCACCCTAATCACCCGCTTGTGACCTGGATTATGAAAAAAATCGCGGATTTTTTCACTATTTCCTGAAAATTGGGAGGATAATGAAAAAAACCGCGATTTTTTACACCATCAAGGAGGGCACAGGTGAACACCACCGGCACAAGGTACCGCACCCTCAAAAGCATCTTTCACGAACGCGGCAAAGCCGCCGTACAGGCGGAACTGCAGGCACGCCGTAGCGGCCACTCCACCTACCTCCTCAACGAATTCACGGTAGGGGAGCACCCCCTGTTCTACCTGGCAGACCGCACCGCGCTCGCAGCCTTTGAACGCATTATGCGCCGTGAACGGCACATCGAACAGCTGAGCTCCCAACTGCCCAGCATCGCCATGCAAAGCTACCTACTCGACCTGGCAGTACGCAGCATCGTGGCGTCCGACCGCATCGAAGGTGTGCACACCACACGCCAGCTCATCTCTGAGGCACTCACCTCCGGCGACAGCGAGGACCCCCGCGCCAAGCGCGCCGTCGAATTCGTGAACCTCCTCAAGGACCTGGGGGCAGGCCGCCCACCCGCCACAGTCGAGCAGGTGCGCAGCCTCTACGACACGCTACTCGAAGGGCACCTCGCGGAAGAAGACCGCCCAGACGGGGCTCTATTCCGTACTAAACCTGTGGTTATCCACGACAACACCCGCGAAATTCACCGCGCCCCCGGCAGCGAAGCAACCATCACCGCCAACGTGCAGGCGGCGCTCAACCACGCCCTCAACCCGAACGTGCCGGCGCTATTCTCCGCAATCGCCACGCATTTCATGGTGGAGTACACGCACCCTTTCTACGACGGCAACGGCCGCCTGGGCAGGTACCTGCTGGTAGCCCACCTGGGGCAGACGCTCACCCGGCTGACGACCCTCACCCTGCCGAGCACGCTCAACATTCAGAAGAGCCGCTACTACAAGGCGTTTAGCGCGGCGGAAGAACCCCTCAACTACGGTGAGGTGACCGGTTTTCTGCATGTTTTTCTGGGGCTGATCGAGCAGGCTCAGGAGCACCTGGTAGACGAACTGGAGTCACGCGACCGTGCGTGGCGTGCCCTTGGCAGGCGTATCGCTGAGCTGGAGGGCAGCCGCACCTGGACGGGTGGCACTCCCGGGCTGACTTCTAAGAAGCTCGATGATGTTCTGCGGCTACTGTACCTGCTGGGGCAGGTGCAGATTTTCCGTGCGCCGGTTGCGCCCACTTCGAGCGAGTTGCAGGAGGTGCTGGGGGTTACGGCGCCGACTCTGCGCGATAGGCTCAAACTGTTGCAGGGGCTTGGTTTTGTTGAGGGTATGAAGGCTGGCCGCACGATGCGCTGGTCCCTCACCGAGGCGGGAACCGCCCTGCTGGGCTTGCCCGCGGTTGATGACGACGAAGAATAGCCCACGAGCATAAGAAACAGGGGAGGGGCCGCACCGGAGTGCGTCCCCTCCCCTAAAAACTGTTGTTTCCCGTAACTCCTAGTAGTGGTAGTGATAGTGATAACGAGGAGTCGAGGCAGCCACCGCGGTAGCTGTAGTCGCTGCCAGAATGCCGGCAAGCAGAACGTTCGCCTTACGCTGCTCATACAGCTGCTGATCCATCAGGTCCTCCACAATAGCGTTATGGATTCGCTGCTCCTCAGCCTGCTGCTCCATGCTGAGGCGAACCCACAGCTCGTGCTTCTCCTTCTCGAACAGGTTTAGCGCATCCTGCAGGGTGAAGGACCGACCCTGCCGCACGTACTTGTACAGGCTGTCCGAGGCGTACGGGTACAGGTAGTCTTCCGGGTACCAGTGGGAGAAACGCTCCATGTACTCCTTATGTACCTTCGATAGTTCCGCACGTGCCGGGTCCTCATACTCACGCCACACAGATTCGTTGTGTGCCTGGCGTTTCAGGTTCTCCCGCTCCACACTCATCATTGCCAGCGGGTAGATGCCGAAGTACTTCCACAGCCACCAGGCAACCGCGATAGCAGCGGCAGAAACCAATGCCGGGACGTGGATGGTGTGCCAGGGAATATCACTGGAGTGAATCTGCGGGTTAGCGACAAGATACCGCAGGTACGTCACCATCATGACGAGGGCACTAATAAGGTACGTCCAGGCGAGGACCTTCACGAAAGCTACAAAGAGCTTAGTGATTTTGATGCGAGGCGGGTTAGGCACAGCGGTAACGTACGACTCCTGGGCGCTCTTCAAAGAAGCCGCCCAGGGGGCTGCACGATCCACCAGCTGCTTGACCTGGCGGAGGTGTTCCAGCAGGTCCTGACGCTGATGCATCTGCTCCTGCGGAATCGGGGAATGAGTGGATGGTGCCGGGATGGGGGTGGGACTACTGGACGACATGGGGGTCTGCGACATTGGTGTGCCCTTTTCGTAGTGTGAATCGGTGTTTTATTCGGCCGGTACAGCGGTTTCAGCTCTGACTAGGCGGCTTTCCAGGTGACGTACTTGCCCTTGTCGTACTCGTCAGTCACCTGCGGCTGCTCGGCGGGAACCCACAGAGCCCAGTCGCCGTTGTGCCATTCCAGGGTCGTCTCAAAGTAACGGTAGGTACCTGACGGGGTCTGAAAGAGAATGCGGATGACTGCGCGTTCCGGGGTGTACGACATGTAGCGGTACCCCATGATACGAACCACGGTGCGGGTCTTCGTGTCCTGCAGACGTTCCTTGGTGATTTGCTCAGCGCCGGGTCCGATGACGGTCGGCATGTACGCCTCCGGGCTGTCATTAACATGGATGACCGCCCACGCGGCTGCGTACAGGGCACCCTGCGCAGAGTGCTCAAAACAGCTGCGAATAGGGGACTCTACAACGGGGCCGGCGGTCTGCGAGACGGGTCCGGTCCACCCCGATTCGGCGGTCACCCACTGGGTGTCTTTTGGGGCGGTCTTTAGGACGGTCTTGTCTGCGGATGCGCCAGCACCGCACGTGCCGGGCTCAATCACGACGCCGGGTTTAGCTTCTAGGGTTTCGTTGGGGGAGGCGCCGCCTCGCGGCACCCACAGGAGGGTGAGCCCGAGGAGTAGCAGGCCAATGATGTAGAAGAACCCGATGAGCGCGCGGGGAATGGCTGGACCTGATGCGGTGTTATATGTTTTCACGAGTCTCCAATCGTGTCTTCCCGGCAGTGGGTTATAGACTGAGCCAGCCCCTCGGCGCTGGGGGCGGTGTTTACTGGTTGAGAGTGAGTGGAGACAGTAGAGCATCCCCATGTGAGGTGCCGCTTTAGGAAGCGGAATCACCGGCTACTGGGTGCTCTCATATGAGCGTCAAAAGATACCCTAGCATGCCTACCGTCAGGGCGCTGAGCGGACGGTCATTCTCTCATGAAGAGAGAGCGCGAAACAAGAAAAGGCGAACCCCTAAAGGTCCGCCCTTAAAACGTTATGAGGCGCTACCCTATGGGGAACACGCCTCATACCCATGACAAGGTCCACGGCTTCGGCCAAACAGGCTTCCCCCCGCAGCCTCATCCTTTCCCCTCCCTACACAGAAAATCTGATAGGAACTCGCCACTTGCATGATGAGCAGCACGGTAACTTGCGCAGAGCGTACGGGATGAGTTTTAACTTGTACCTCAAGGTTACCAAGTACGGGAATCTCCGGCAACGTGGTTGGTCACGCCAGGATTCTTACTAGAGGCAATACCCGCCGACCTTCAAAACAAGACCCGGCGGTTATTCAGCAATCGCCTGCGCCAGCACCTCGGCAAGGCGTGCGCTCCTGCCGGTGTCCTGACCCTCAAAACGCGCCTCCACGAACTCATCACGCAAACCCGCCACCACCGCAAAAGCGGCAGGCACCAGACGGTACCCGGCATGCTCAGCAAGCTGACTGAAAAACACGAACTGGGTGCGCGTATTGCCCTCACGGAACGCATGCACCACATTCAGCTCATTCCACAGCTCAGCGTACTCACGCACAAACTCCTCACGAGAAAGACCTGCCAGGTAGTTCTTAGCCGCCAACCCGCGGTAGAGCCGGTTCGCCTGCTCCAGCATCGGGACACCTGCCGGGAAATACCGGTGCCCCTCCTTGCTCATGCGCGGATCCCAAAAACTGGGGGCGGTACGTTCCTGGCCAGCCCACTCGTACACGTCCTGAAAGAGGAACCCGTGAATCGCCTTCATATGGGCGAAATCGAAATTGCCGCGGATAGGCTGCTGAGCCAGCAAGAGCATGCGACTGCTCACTTTAGACTCTTCGAGCTGCTTGAGCTTAGCGGCGTCAGTTTCACCGTACGGTTTTTCGGGGCTGGTGAAAAGGTTCCGGAGGACGCGCGTTCCGGGGATGTAGTAGTCGCCCCACTCGTAGTGCTTCGCCATTACGCATCACCCATAATGTGTCGGGTAGTAGCTGCATCGTACTCTTCGAAAGAGATTTCGTGGTGTGCCAGCTGGCGCAGGAGCTCCTGGAGGTGGGGGTCAGTGATGACGTGCCCTGCGAGGTTCATGCCAGCCTCAACGAACTGCAAGGCTTCTTCGGGGGTGATGGAGCTGTTGGAGTTGTCGGTGCGGGTGGTTGGTGTTGACATGGTTTCCTCCCTTGAAGATTTACCCTGTAGGTGTTCGGTGAGGGGAACGTGATACAGAAATGTAGGAATCTGTATATGCGGTTTTCTGTACGCGCGGCTTCCGGCGTTGGAAGCGCCCAGAACCAGAAAAGGCTGAACAGAAAAGGCGAACCCTGTGAGGGTCCGCCCTTAAAGCGTTATGAGGCGCTACCCTACTGGGACCACGCCTCATACCCATGACAAGTTCCACAGCTTCGGCCATTCAGGCTCCCCCCTGCAGCCCCATCCTTTCCACCCCCTACCCAGAACAAGTCTGATAGGAACCCGCCATATATGGCGGGTAGCAACTATACAGTCGCAGAGCGTACGAGACAGGTTTTAACTTGTACCTTAAGGTTACCAAGCACGGGAATCTCCGGCAACGCATACGGTCATTTTGGTGGTGCCCTCCCCAGAATGACCGTGGGCAGTGCCTGTTTTCGGTACCTGGGTTAGGCTGGAATATACGAGGTGCCTCCCAAGGGTACGGGTGAGGCCCTGCACTAGCAGTCGTAATCCATGCATGCGCGTGGTATATCGGTCGTCACCGCAGCGAAGACTAACGAAAGGACCCACCTAATGGATCGTATGCTGATTGTAGGTGTCAATGAAATGGCGCGTTTTCTGGGTATGACCCCTGCGGGTCTGCTGCGCCGAGGCGAGCTGCCCGAGCCTGATTTCATGTCGCACAGTAATAAGAGAATCTGGTTGCCGGCAACCGCGGAGGCGTGGAATACCGAGTACACGAGCCGCCCCGAATTTGGGGAGTGGGGTCGCCGCCGACGCGAGAAGAAACAGGCAGCGGAAAAGCCTGCCGACTAGGCAAAACTTCACCTCATAATAAGTAGCTTAGAGGGAGCGCGCCCACGAAGTAGTGGGCGGCTCCTACTGACCGACAATCACCAACCACACCTGCGAGGAGAACACTCATGGGAGAGTATTTTGACCTTCCTGACCGTTACCCAGATTTGTTTGAAGGACTCACCGAAAAGCAGCGCCAGAGGGTTATCGACGTTCTCGTCTCTTCTTGGCTTTCAGGTTACGAGCATAGTCGTGAAGAAGTCGCTCGCTTCATCGATCTCGTAGTAGGGCGTATCAGCGGGGAAGAGTACCGAAAGCAGATTTTGGAACATGCTCTCGCCCTCAATAAGCAGAGGTCGCAAGAAGCAAAATCTTCCGCCAAGCCCAACGAAATTGAGCAGTACCAACCCGTCGACTACCTTCCGGAAAGGGGATAACCGTGGAAGACAGCACCCCCGATTTTGAGGCGCTCCATAAGTACCTCGTAGACAACAGCTCAGAGGTCTTCACCCCGCTTATCGAGGCCGAAGAAGACGACGAAAAACGCCGCTTCTACCTCGCCCTGCAGACCTACTCCCTGCAGCAGAAGCAGCGCATCGTTCTCGCTGACGAGAACTTCGTTGTCTAAGCCGTTTAGGCAGTCTAAGGAGCCGCACATGAAGCCCCAATACATCATCATCAGCGGAGTCAACGGAGCCGGTAAGAGCACCCTCTACCGCACCAACCCGCAGATTTTCGGTGCCACCCGCCGCCTCAATGCCGACGAGAAACTCCGCGCCGCAGGAGGCGACTGGCGCAACCCCGCCGACGCCGCCCGCGCCATGCGAGACACTGTGCAGGACCTGCGCCAAGCGCTCGCGGCCGGTGAGTCCATCCACCAGGAGACCACCCTTGCGGGTAACGCCAAATCCTTCCAGAACCTCATCGACCGCGCCCACGCCCAAGGGTATGAGGTGACCCTACTGTACGTGACGCTTAACAGCGCCGACACCGCCGTGGACCGGGTCGCCGCCCGAGTCGCCAAGGGCGGGCACGGTGTTGACGAGGCAGATATCCGCCGCCGCTACGACAGCTCCCACGCGAACCTGCAGGTGCTCGCCTCCTCTGTGGACATCCTGCGGGTCTTCGACAACACCCGCTGGTACGAGCCGGTGTACTGGCGTGCCGGTTCAAAGGTGTTGCTCGACGAGCCGAGATACGGTCTGCACCTCAGCTAACCGTCACCTCCCACCCTCACAACCCAGCCGTGAGGCCGACCTGTGAAGGTCAAGAAAGGAACATCCAGTGTCAGATCATTTTGACCTGCACCTGCGCTACCCCGAACTATTCGCGCCGCTCACCGAAGAGCAGCGCCGCAACGTCATGCAGCCCCTCGCCTCATCCTGGCTTGAGGGTGACAACCCCACCCGTGAAGATGTTGCGCTACTCATCGACTACGAGCTTGGGCGAATCACCGCGGAAGAATACGACCGGCAAGCACTAGCGAAGGCGCTCGCCTACCAGGTGCTGACAAGCCAAAACGCGGGCAGCCAAAACGCGGGTCAGCAGAGTGCAGAGGAGGGCGAATAACCGTGAGTCAGCAGCAGAACTGGGCGGCGTACTTCTACCCCGAACCCCACCAGCACGTCATGCGGAACAAGCCGGGTATCAAGGACCCCGCGGCGCTTTCGCTCTACGAGCACCGCATCATCACCCGACGAGGCTACGAGCTCACCAAGAACCCCGAGCTCATCGCCCACACCTTCGACGCGGAGCACCTCAAGGCCATTCACCGCTACCTCTTCCAGGACGTGTACGACTGGGCGGGGGAGTACCGCACCGTGGACATGTCCAAGGGTGTGAGTGCTTTCGCGAGCGTTCAGGACGGGCCTTTGAGCATTGAGCGGTACCTCGACTACGTTTTCGCGACTAGCCGTGCGACTGACTGGGCGAGCCTGAACCATCAGGAATTTGTGGAGGCTGCCGCCGCGATTTTCGCGCACCTGAACCATGCGCACCCCTTCCGTGAGGGTAATGGTCGTGCGACCCGCATTTTTATGGATCATGTGGCGGCGCGTAGTAATTTCCGGTTTGATTATGCGCGTGCTGGCCGCCGCGGCTGGAACCAGAGTTCCATGTTTAGCGGCCCGGATCGCGGGTATTTTGAGGTGCACCCGGAGGAGCTGCATCAGCTGTTCAGCATCATTACTGTGCCGCGTGATGCCTAGTCAGGGTGCTAAAACACCTCGGGCAGATGCCCGGTTAGGTCATTAAAGCGCGGATGTCCGCCACCTTATTGGTAAGGCGGCGGGTTTTCCCTGTATGCGCGGGGATTAGCCCGACAGACACGCTTATATGTTGGATTTTGGTCACATTATTGTATATTTGTCCCGTACCCAATTTCAGTGCATGCCCGAGAAGGCAACATGTCAGCCGACGTTGGCTGTTCATTATAGACGGTTGAGCTCGACCCAAGCATGCCTGAAGCGCACCGACTTCTCGGGTTCATCCTTATGCAATTAGGGGCCCCGCGCCGCGCAGGCGCAACTCGATGCGAAATCGAAGGCTGAGGTAGAGCTTTTGCTCATGCAGGCTCGGACTGCTCTCGATCCGAGCATAGATGTCCAGGTAGCTCTCAATGACCTCCAAGCCCGTTTTCCGAACGACGAACTTATTAACGAGGCCGTACACCTGAACTCGAATACCGAATGACTGGAAGAAACGTAATGGTGATCAATCACAAGCGACGGGGCGAAGCACAGAGCGCTCCTAGCCTGCATCTGAGAGACATGCCCATCGAGCACTTGTATGTACGCTATCAAAGGATAGCGCGGAACCTACCGAGACGGATCCGCTGGCTTGCTTTGGTATTCGCGCCAACGAGCACGAGTTTCACCGTCTTCACCGCTGGCCTACTGAATGTTGCAGGGGCTCTGATGATTACGGCAGGTATCGGCCAGGTAACGTCAGGTGAGAGGACCCCAGGCAGTGCTATTTGGTTACTCATCTTCGCTTTCCTGGCTGAAAGCCTAGGGTACTGGGTGAAGGAACGCCAAGAGCTTATTCTCACGATCGCGGTTCGACAGCTCACATACCGCCGTTTCCGGGACATCTTTAGTAGGTCATCCCATCCGCCGGAAGCTCACGGGCATGTTCTCACATACCCAGGACAGATCAGCCAGTTTGCCTTCGTTGTTGATTTCGCCGTTTCAACCGTTCAGATTATTGCCTTTCTCGCGGCTTCGCTCGCGCTATATGGTGCAAGCGGCGCCATCGCTGCGTTGCTCATCACTGGATTGGTATTCGTCAGCGTCCGTCTCATCAACTTGGTGGGCCGACTATGGGAACAGTACGTCGCTCTAGAGGGAGAGCGTAGGCAGTGGATCCAGCGTGTAGCAAACGCGCTGCCTCGAGGGCAAAGCATCCCCAGCTGGGGTACCGCCCTGGATAAGGTCGCTAGCATCCGAAACACCGAAGAGCAGCTTCTGCGCAGACGGGTCCCGTTGCAGGTCCTGAATGGATTCCTTGAACGGGGAGCACTAACTGCGGTGCTCGCTGTGGTTGCGGTTCTCGGCGCGTGGTTCTGGCCATCCGCTCATTTCGGTGTTGGAATTATTTTGGCAGCCCGCTACCTGTACGCAGCGGTGCAGAACAACATCGTAAACTATCGGGTTATTCGGCTCGCTGTGCCAATGATGCGTGAGCTCGACAAGCTCGAGTCGTCTCCAAATTGCACGGTTAAACAGCAGGACTTGGTGGGGCAGCCTTCAAACTCTAGAGAGGTGCTTGCAGCTACGTCTGAGCGCGCTGAAGCATTGCGCACATCCGTGACCACCCCCGATTCTGCTTTCGTACCACGCAACCCGGAAGTGTCCCATTCGGTGTTGTCAGCGTGGCGAGCTTCTGCTTCGCCACATCAGGTATCCCGGTTCACTAGCCTCGCTTTAGGTATGGGGCTCACTGAGGATGTGATCGGGCGGTTCTGGCAAGACGCAACAACCTTGTCGTCAGGAGAGAGACACCGTGCTGCTGTCGCTATCGTTTTGGCAGACAAACCGGACTGGCTAATTTTGGACGATACGTTCGCAGCGCTTGATCCTGTAACACGAGAAGTGGTTGCCGAGAGGATCTTAGAGTGCGTGCCAACGTGCACACTTCTGGCAAGCTCGGAGGAGTACGTACCGAGTGCCTTCACCCCCGGCAATGATGCGAGGGTAGACCCTCTTGAGTTGCAGGCTCATAGCCCCGGGGCAGCTAAGGAGGCAGATGCTGGTTCGATGGATGTGAGCGAGGGACAGGACCTTCCTGACCCTGAGCCGAAGCGTGCCACATTCCGACGATCGGCCCTGTTGTTGTTTGGACCGCATTTGGTGTGGATTACGTGTGGCGCCCTACTCTTGAGCGGATCCGAAGTTGCTTTTGCAATGACGATTGCTCACAGTGATGGGCTGTCTGCTCAGGTTGCTGGAGTGTCAGCTGCTTGCGCACTGGCAGCAATTGTTGGGTCCGTCATGTTCTTTGGCCCGCTCTACTGGGCTCCCATCGCTAGGCTGAGCGATTTGCACGACCGGGTTATACGCAGGCTCGATCGATTCGCTACTCCTAGAACAAGCGGTGCGGTCATGGGGCGGATGGGTGAAGACTTCTCCGACCTTCAGATGTCGGTGCCTAGCGCCCTGGGTTCGGTATTTATGGTCATTCTACAGACCTTTATGCTCATCGGAGGCGCAGTGGCTGGCGCCCCGCTGTTCATGATTGCTGTGTTGGCGGTAGCACCCCTAGCGATCCTTGCTATGCGTCAGGGTTCAAAGTGGATTCTCCCTGCCTCGACGACGGCAGCCAATCGCCGAGGTGACTTCATCGGGGTGGCTGGTGCCCAGGCTGGCTTACACGCTGCGCCCGTCAGTGCAGGGCTGCGTCGGGCTGGAGAAGAAGCCTACGCTCATTCGGAGGCTGCATACGTCAGCAGCTCGATTCAGTTGGCGAACGCCTACGCACTGCGTACGGGACTGATTCAGTTGCTTGTGTTGTCACTGAATGTTTCTGCAGTGGTATTGGCACTGATGGTCGAAGGATCGAACTCAGTGGTTGCTCCCGCGGTCGTAATATATTTTGCAGTAACTCTGTCATCTGGCATCCAATCTACGGTGGAGACGCTGCAACAGGTTGGTGTAGTCAGCTTGACTGCGGAGCGTGTTCGGATGCTTGAAGAGTACCGGGCCGACCGTTCTTATCCGCCCGTGCGGTCTGCTGACCTGGCTCTGCTTGAGAGTGTTCTTGACTCTGGGTGTTCTATGGTTGCCTTGACTGGACCAACTGGCGCGGGGAAGTCCGTCATGCTTGATGCTCTATACCGCCGGTATCCCCAAGGCGAAGTGGTAATCGTACCAGATATCGATCCGTTCGCATCTGAAGCATCGAATTCGAGCGGGCTCATGCTTGCGCGTTCCGTATTACGTGAAGGCGCTACCCGGCTTGTGTTGCTTGATGAGACCTTGAAGAGTCTCACTCCGTCAGAGGAGCGCGCTGAGCTCGAATCGATGGCGTGCGCTATCGAAGGCAGTGACAAGCAGGTTGTGATTGTCCTTCACTCACGCTCTAACCTTGATTGTTTCAAAGAAGTGGTGAATTTAGATGAGTGAGCTGACCCAAGTACTACGTTTTTCTCCAAGAACTATCGAGGACGAAATGCGAATCTATAGGGCCAAACCTATAGCCTGGACCGATTCGTCGGTGGCACTTCTGAACGAGTACGGCGCCACACTGTGCACACCTGACCGCGAGGCGACACCGCTATTTACCCGAGGCGGGAACCGACCTGCTGGGCTTGCCCGCCGTTGATGACGACGAAGACTAGCCCACAAGCATAAGAAACAGGGGAGGGGACGCACCGGAATGCGTCCCCTCCCCTGAGCTGTAGTTAAACAGCAAAGGCACCCTGAATGGGTGCCTTATGTGTCAGGAGCGCTAAGTTCGGCCGGAGTCCTCCAGCTTGCCCCTTAGAGCCTTCATCCCTGGGCCCGTAGGCGGTAATCCGTCGTTTTATCCTGACAACCCCCACTATACGGAGGTTATACCCATCCCCGCAACTGTTTCAGTCATGCGCGGTCGGGGTCAGGTTCGGCGCACAAAAAAGGCACCCTTGCGGGTGCCTAGGTGCAAGGTCCGAGCTTCGACCAGAATCCACCAGTACACCCCGCTACGGCTCACCCGTTATACCTCATCGCCTTGCAGCAACTACGTCAGGGTTCTTGTGTTACCTTGCTAGTTCCAACTATACCTAAGCTCTGAAAACACCACCAGTAATTAGGTCATACCTTAAACCTGTCCTCCAGGCGTTCTCTCCACCCCACCAAACCCGCGCCTCCTGCCCCTCAATGTCACCCCTAGTAAAAACCCCCGTTAAAAACACAGTCGGGGCCGTCTCGCACGCAGGCTCGAAAAGTGCGAGAATGGAACGAAAAGAAAACTACGAAAGAAGATACTTTCATGCTTATTCTCGTTGTGAACGCCGGTTCTTCCTCCCTGAAGTACCAGGTGCGTGACACCTCCCTGCCCGAGGCAGAGCAGATGCTGACCTCCGGCCTCGTTGAAAACATCGGCACCGACGTGCCCAACCACGAGGTCGCATTCGACATCATGTCCGAGAAGCTTGAGCCCGTCCTGCACGGCCGCGAGCTGCAGGCAGTCGGCCACCGCGTGGTGCAGGGTGCAGAGAAGTTCACCCACCCCACCCTGCTGACTGAAGAAGTTGTCCAGCAGATCGACGACCTCTCCCCGCTGGCACCGCTGCACAACCCCGCACACGTTCAGGGTATGCGCGCAGCAATGCACAAGTGGCCCTCCCTGCCGCAGGTTGCTATCTTCGACACCGCGTTCCACTCCACCATGCCCGAAGAAGCATGGCGCTACGCAATCCCCTACGACCTGGCTGACAAGTACAGCATCCGCCGCTACGGCTTCCACGGCACCAGCCACGAGTACGTCTCCCACGTTGCAGCTGACATGCTCGGCATTGCACGCGACGAGTTCAACGGCATCGTTGCTCACCTCGGTAACGGTGCGTCCGTGACCGCTGTGAAGGGCGGCAAGTCCGTCGACACCTCCATGGGCTACACCCCGCTGGCTGGCCTGATCATGGGTACCCGCTCCGGCGACATTGACCCCTCGGCACTGACCACCATCCTGTCCCGTGAAGGCATTGACGGTGAACGCCTGGACACCATCCTCAACAAGGAGTCCGGCCTGCTCGCACTGGCTGGCTCCAACGACATGCGTAAGGTCGTCGAGTCTGCACAGTCCGGCGACGAGCGTGCACAGCTCGCACTGGACATGACCTCCTACCGCCTGATGAAGTACATTGGCGGCTACAACCTGGTTGTTGGCGGCGCGCAGGCACTGATCTTCACCGCAGGTATCGGTGAGAACTCCGGCGACTTCCGCAAGCTGGTCCTGGACCGCCTCGGCGCACTGGGCATCAAGTACAACGAGGAAGAGAACGCTAAGCGTTCCCCCGAGCCGCGCGTGATTTCCACCGAGGATTCCGCAATCAAGGTGCTGGTCATCCCCACCAACGAGGAGAAGGCTATCGCTGAGGCTACCGAGGAACTCGTCAAGAGCCTCTAAACCCCACGCACCCCGCCGTGTAGGCGGCTCAGCGTAAAGTTATCCGCCGTAGCGTCCCGTCCTGTATGGGTGCTGCGGCGGATTACTTATGCCCGCAAGGCGGTACGCCCCTGCACTGTGTGTCCCTGAGTCTCTGCACTGCGCGCCCCGGCGCTGTGTATTCCGATGCGGTGTATTCCGGCGCTGTGCATTTCGATGCTGTGGCGTACTGTAGCGTCGCGAATGGGCATTCTATGAGAAAAAGCGCATTCACATTCACTAGTAAGTGCCCAAAAACGATAGAGTGGAATCAGATAACACTCGATACGAAGCGGACGAGACATGACTCAACCCCCTGAAAACCACCAGCAGCCCGGCGGGCAGTTCAACGCCCAGCCCGGCCAGCAGGCATTCCGTGCCCCCGGTGAGCCCCTCCCGCAGGACCTCTCCGCCGGCTGGCTCCCCGAAGACGAGCGCCAGAAGCCGGTCAGCCCCCTGCCCCAGCCGAAGCTCTTCGCCTACCAGTCGATGCTGCCGCCGAAGGTGCTGCACGCGCTGCGTCACCCCTCCGAAATTCCGTGGCTGGTCGCCGCCTACGCCGTCACCGCGGTCGGCTACATTGTGCTGTTCATGGCGCTGGCTGACCTGTTCAGCTCGATGATGCGTTACGTCTTCAGCTCAACCGGTGAAGGCTCGGTTCGAGTACCTTCCGGCAGCACCTCCGCAAGCCTGGAAGACCTGATTTTCCAGACGGTTGGTCTGCTCATCCTGGGCCCGATTGCCATCTTCATTGTTCGTGCAATCTACTACGCACAGCAGCGTGTTCGCGGTGTGCGCATCACCCCGACCCAGTTCCCTGAGGCGTACCAGATGCTCGCCGAAGCAGCGGAGGCGGCAGGCCTGCGCCGCGTGCCGGATGCGTACGTCATCCTCGGTAACGGCACCATGAACGCTTTCGCGGCAGGTCACGGCTTCCGCCGCTACATCTGCCTGTACTCTGACCTGTTCGAGATCGGCGGTAAGTCCCGTGATCCGCAGGCGCTGCGCTTCATCATTGGCCACGAGGTGGGCCACATCGCCGCAGGTCACGTCGGTTATTTCCGTCTGATTTTCACCACGCTGTTCAACCAGATTCCGGTGCTGTCGAGTGCGCTGTCCCGCTCGCAGGAATACACCGCCGACAACTTCGGCTACCGCTTCTGCCCCGAGGGCGCTGAGGGCGCTATCAAGGTGCTTGCGGCAGGTAAGTACCTGAACAAGCAGGTCAACTTCGATGAGCTTGCCGACCGTGCCGTCACCGACCGCGGCCTTGCCGTCTGGTACGTGAACCTCCTGGCAAGCCACCCGGTTCTCACCTGGCGTGCGCACGCGCTGCGTGACCGCACCCAGCCCGGCCGCCTGTTCTGGCGCCCGACTGAGAACCCGGTCAAGGACACCGCACTGCGCGTTCCCGTCCTGATCCCGGCGGCGGAGCCGGTGCACATGTGGCCCGACCCGATTCAGTCCACCGAGTTCATGCGTGAACACCAGGACACCTGGGCTGACCACACCCTGGAAACTGTGGACGTGTACTCCAAGCCTGAGAACGCCCCCAAGTTCGACGCGAACTCTACGCTGTTCGCTGGCTGGCTCACCGAGCAGGCTCGCGCCTTCCACGGCCAGCGTTGGGATGCGTACGCTGCCGCCGGTGGCGTGCCGGCACCGGGTGCTCCCGGTGGCCCGCAGATGCCCGCACCGGGTCAGCCTGCACCCAATCAGCCTGCCTACGGTCAGCAGCCCGGTTTCGGTCAGCCCGCCGCAGGTCAGAACAGTGCAACCCAGAACGGTGCAGGCCAGCCCGCACCTGAGCAGCCCTCTAATGGCCAGCCTTCCAGCGGTCAGTCTTCTAATGGTCAGTCTGCTCCCGAGCAGTACGGTTACGGCCAGTACGGTAGCGGCTCCTCTGAGGGTGGCTCGTACGGTTATGGCTTCGACGGCGATAAGAAGTAGCCAGTAGCCGCCCGGGTGCGCTCTAAGCGCCTCATCTGAGCCGCATAGCTCAATAACCTTCACGAACCCGTCGGGGTGCCTAAGCGCTCCGGCGGGTTCGGTTGTTAACCGCCTCCTCACAGGCTCGTAGCCGGTTGCTACAGCCGCCCGTAACCTTCAGCCACCCCGCCCTGCAGCTGAGATGCACCCGGCAACCCGGCAGGTTCACACAGGCGCAGGCATAGAATGGACAGCATGCTTTCATCACTTCGCTCCATCAAACTCGACCCGCTGCTGACCATGCTCATTAGCGCGGTCATCCTCGCAATTATTGTGCCGGCGCGCGGCGACTTCGCCGACTGGTTCAGCACCGGAACGAAGTTCGCGGTCGCCCTGCTGTTCTACCTGTACGGCGCTCGCCTCTCCACCGCGGAGGCTATTCGCGGCCTGACCCACTGGCGTCTGCACCTGATGATTCTCAGCTGCACGTTCGTGCTGTTCCCGCTGGTCGGTTTGGCGCTTTCACCGCTGCGTTTTGTGCTCGGTGATGGGCTGTACATGGGCATTCTGTTCTTGACCTTTGTGCCCTCGACCGTGCAGGCGTCGATTGCGTTCACCTCGATTGCGGGCGGTAACGTGGCGGCGGCGATTGTGAGCGCTTCGCTCTCTTCGATTGTGGGCGTGGTGGCGACCCCGCTGCTCGCCATGATGCTGATGAACACGGGCCATATTGAGTTCTCTGGAACGGTCTTCCTGGACATCGCCATTCAGCTGTTTTTGCCGTTTGTGCTCGGTCAGCTGACGCGCCGCTGGGTGGGGGAGTTCGCCAAGAAGCCGACGACCAAGTGGCTGGATAAGTTCTCGGTCATGATGATTGTGTATTCGGCGTTTTCCGCCTCGGTGGTGCAGGGCGTGTGGACGCGCGTGGCGTGGTGGCAGATTGTGCTGCTGGTTGTGCTCATGGCGATTATTGTGGTGTTCATGCTGTGGCTGACTGACCAGCTGGCTAAGCGTCTGGGCTTCAACCGTGCCGACCGCATTACGATTCAGTTCTGCGGTTCGAAGAAGTCGCTGGCGGCTGGCCTACCGATGGCGATCATTATTTTTGGTGCGGGCTCGCTGGGTCTGATGATGCTGCCGATCATGATTTTCCATCAGGTTCAGTTGATGATTTGTACCTGGCTTGCGGGCCGCTATGCGCGCCTGGATGTGGTGGGTGCCGCCTCCGCGAAGGAAGTTCAGTAGGGGGTTTGAAACCTGCCTGCCGGGCCGCCCGGCGGGTGCTATTGGGGGCCTCTGAGTCTGTGAGATAAGCCTCTGATGAGGGGTTTTAATGGGTTCTTTGGGTCTGGATGACCTGTCTATGAAGTGATATAGCGCGCATTCATCGAAAAACTCTCTGACTAGTGAATATGCGTGCAAAATGTGGCATTAGTACTGGTCAGTTGGTTTTCTGTGGGTTATCTGCACTCTATTGCACCAAAGTGACCAGCGAGACAATCAACACTATCGGGTGTTGAGCGGCGAAAAATCCCCGATTTTGCCCTAGAATGTTTTGTCGATGGGTTAGACAGATTTGCATCCTGTATGCAAGAATTTATGACTCACATATGGGAACGGTTGAGATTCACTCCCTCACACCGCCCATGAGCATTGATGCAGCGGATTCACTCCCCGCCCGCATCCCACACCGGAAGAGCCTCACTCACTCAACCGGCAGGAAGCTCAAACCATTTATTCACTCAAACACAACTGGATACACTCAGCTTAATGACGCGCTTAGATTCCATCTATGCGCTAATCGCTGTCTGTATCCGCCAAGAAAGAGGACACTCCATGGCTACCATCATGAGCGTGAACGTATGCGATTCCAAGTACAACGCTGACCCCACCGGCGTACGAGACTCCACTAGTGCTATCCAGAAGGCTATCGATGATGTTGCTGCGCAGGGCGGCGGCTCCGTGGAGATTCCCGGCGGTATGTACCGCGTCTCCTACCCCTTCATCGAAATGAAGCACCGCGTCGAGATTTTCGGCCACGGTCAGGCAACCCGAATCGTCGCTTTCACCGACAAGGGTATTCCCTCCACCAAGAACGGTAGCTACGAATGCACCGGCGTTTTCCACACCGGTAGCTACACCACCCCCATGAGCGGTGGCACCAACCAGAACAAGCCCATGCGTATGGGCGTGCGTGACCTGTTCATCCGCACCAACAAATACAACCTGCCGCTGGATTCTAAGAGCAACCAGATTTTCCTGGAGAAGCACACCCAGCCCGTCGACAACGTTGCAGGCGTCATCTTCCACACCCGCATTGCGGACGCTAACCCCGGTGAGCCGGACGCAGTTCCCACCCTGTCCAACATCGAAATCTGGGACACCGCCATTGGCGTTGCGATCCTGGGCCTGGACGACCAGGGCATGAAGATTGACAAGCTGCGCATCCGCCAGACCCTGCGCCAGGGCCTGCTGGTCGGCAAGCCTGTCGGCCACCCGCTGCGCCCCCGCGAGGGTGACACCCCCGGCGCGGCAGATAACAAGTTCTCCATGATTGACGTCTCTGACGCAAACATGAGCTTCGGCACCTACGCGGGTATCGAGATTTACACTTCTCAGTCCAAGTTCGAGGCGTCCACCAGCTGGTTCAACAAGCGCAACCAGGGTAAGAACGCCCTGTACGAGGTGAAGACCCGCCACGTGGGTGCAGGCTGGTTCATTCAGGGCACCCGCAACATGTTCATTGGCTGCACCGCCCAGGAGAACGCCGGTCACGGCTGGCTCGTGGAGTGGGGTAACAACCAGTTCATTGGCTGCCTGGGTGAGTCTTCGAGCTTCCAGGACGCTGTTACCGGCGCTGCCCGAGGTGACGAGGCGGCGAACTGGTACATTGGCCGTAACGCACGCGGTAGCCGTTTTGTGGCTGCCCGCTCGCACAACCCTTACAGCTGGGCGAAGGCTTCCCTGTACGGTTTCTACATTGAGAACAACATTCGCGATATGCACATCACTACCGCTTCCGCGAAGGATGACCGTATTGGCGAGAACAACATGATCGGCCGCCGTGTTCACGTGACCGGTGCTATGGGCGATAACGTGCTCATCGAGGTGGATCATATTCGCCACGCGACCTTCGCGCCGAAGCAGCTGGAGAAGCGCGGCAACGGCGTGTTCATGGGCTAACCCTCACGGGTTGAGCTCTGCGAGCTGAGGCTCGTGACCACAAAGTCTTAAAACGCATACGTCTGAGGGGCGGGGAGTAATCCCCGCCCCTCGGCGTTTAACCCGCCCACAAAACAGCCGAAAAACCTTAGAAAAACAGGGCAGGGGAGCAGGCATCACAGTGCCCGGTCGTCGCCTCCACACGCCCAATGCGGTACCCTTGAGCAGGAGGCAGGTCTGCCGGTGCACAGACCCGCACACGCCAAAACACCCGCAGAAATGCGCCCAACACACCGCACCACGCAAACTCAACACTGCACCCACGCAGCACCGTATTCACCGCATACAGCCGTATTCACTCAATTCACTCACCACGCCGCCTTCAGCACCGAACGCGGTACCCATCGAAAGAATTGAGCCCCTCATGCCCGATACGCCCATGAGCATCAACGCCATCAACTACGGCGCAGACCCCACCGGTGCCAAAGACTCCACCGCAGCCATCCAGAAAGCCGTCGACGCTGTCGCCGCACGCGGCGGCGGATCCGTAGAACTGCCCCGCGGCATCTACCGCGTCTCCTACCCCTTCATCGACATCAAGCACCGCGTCGAAATCTTCGGCTACGGCTCCTCAACCGTCGTCATCGCGCACTCCGACCGCGCCATCCCCACCACCACCAACGGCCACATCGAATACACCGGCGTGTTCCACGTCGGCAGCTACACCACCCCCGTCTACGGCAACTACAACGCCAACAAGCCCATGCGCATGGGCGTACGCAACCTGCACATCCGCACCAACGCCGCAAACACCCCCATCAGCAGCTACCCGCTCGATGCGCACACCGCCCCGCTGAATAACGTCGCCGGCGTCATCTTCCACACCCACCTGACCGGCGACATGCTCAACGAACCGGACATCGTGCCCGTTATCGCCGGTGTGGAAGTCTGGGACACCGCCATCGGCGTTGCCGTGCTCGGCCTGGACGACCAGGGCATGAAAATTGACGACGTGACCATCCGCCGCACCCTCAACCAGGGCCTGCTGCTCGGCAAGCCCGCCGGTCACCCCCGCCGCCCCAACGAAGGCCAGAACTCCGGCGCGGCAGACAACAAGCTGCGCGGCGTAGACGTTGCCGAAGCGAACCTCAGCGGCGGCTCCTACGCCGGTATCGAGGTGTACGCGGCGCAGGCTAAGTTCGAGAACTGCTCCAGCAACAGCAACCACCGCACCAGCAATAAGTACGCCCTCTACGAGCCCGCCACCCGCCACGCCGGCGCAGGCTGGATTGTGCAGGGTGAACGCAACATGTTCATCGGCTGCACCGCACGCTCCAACGCGGGTCACGGCTGGATCGTTGAGTGGGCGCACAACGTCTTCATCGGATGCGAAGCGGAAGGCTCCAGCTGGGCTGGCACCGTCAGCGGTGCCGCAGGCGCCGACGAGGCCGCCAACTGGTACATCAGCCGTAACGCGCGCGGTACCCGCATGGTCGCGCCCGTCTCCTACAACCCGCCGGAGAAGCCCGCCTCCCTGTACGGCTTCTACATTGAAAACAAGATTTACGACCTGCGCATCACTGAAGGTACCGCCAAGGACGACCGCATCGGCGATGGTAATATGCTCGGCCGCCGCGTGTACATCACCGGCGAGATTGGCGCGAACGTGGTCATTGAGGTTGAGGAGCTGCGCCACTCCACCTCGCCCGCCGGTCAGCTCACCAAGGAAGCCTATAACGTGATGCGCGGCTAGCAGAGGCTAGTAGACACGCCCGAACCGGTTCGGGACTTTCCTGTGAATCGTGAGGGAGGCGCGTGTGCCCTAGTGGGCGCGTTATACCGCTATATATCAGCTAAAAATCAAAGCAGCTGCGAATGGAATACATACCATTCGCAGCTGCTTTGTCGTTTAGAACAATGTTTAATTTTTAGTTGATAAAAGTCTCAATTAAATATTGAATAAAATATTAATATGTACTTTAAACTTTCTATGGCGGTGTAAAACAGTCCATTCACTGTGCACCGCCATAGCCATGCGACAGCATGCGGAACACGCACATCATTGGTACACACCAAAACCGCATATTGCCGCACGTCAGCCCCTATTCATTGCCGCTTCTCACTATTCCTCAACGCACTCCTTTCCCCTTCTCTTGTTCGCTCCATTTGGCGACCCCGCAGTTGACCCAAAAATCGGTTCCTTCCGGCCGGTTCCCAACCACAATTACATAAGGAAAAATCCATGCTTCCGGTAATCTCTCGAGCGCTCACACCCGCTCCCCGCGCACGCCGCACTTTCGCCCTCACTCTCGCACTCGTTCTCGGTGCCGTACCCGTCACCTCCGCGGTGAGCGCACAGCCTGCCGCCCACGCTGCAGAACCCGCAGTGAACCTGCAGCTCGTCATCAAGACAGAGCAGCCCAAGGACGATCCCAGCTACGTAGAATGCGTCGCCAACTTCCTTGGCACCATGAGTGCCACCCCCGGCGTGTGGGCGGTCTGCCACGGCTACCTCGACAGCGAAGAATACACCGTCACTCGCCGCCACAGCACCGCAACCGTCACCCGCGGCCAGCTGGTGCGCATGCTCTACCGCATGGCGGGATCGCCGACCGTCAAGAACCTGCCCAAGACCTCCCCCTACAAGGATGTGGCAACCACCGACCCGGACTACCCCGCCTACATCTGGGCGGCGGACGCGGGCATCACCTCCGGCTGGGATGACGGGCTCTTCCACCCGGACGACTACGCCACCCGCCACACCCTCGCCGCGTTCCTCTATCGCGCCGCAGGTAGCCCCGACGGTGCCGCACGCCTGCGCCAGATCCGCCGTCCGCTACGTGCCGAAGTCAAGAAGACTGAACAGTTCAAGACCGAAAACCGCTGGGCAGCCCGCACCCTGGGTGCATACCCTGAGGTTGACCGCAATGGCGATGGTGTAGCAGACGTGGTGGACCCCGCCAGCCCCCTGTACTTCTCTGACGCCCTGTACATGCTCAAGGCGTACGGCGATAAGGGCCTGAAGGTTGTGGGCACTCCCGCCGTTGACTAGGAGTAATACCGACTAGATTCAGTGCTAACTAGATTCAGCGCTGACTAGCGTATATATTCACCGCCCGCCGGTGCTACCCAATGGGTTGCGCAGGCGGGCGGTGCTCTGTTCCGGGTGCTGTGCTGTTCTGGCAGGTTGCGAGCGCCCGTGCCCGCCGCGCCATCGCCTCCGTGCAATGAAGGGCGCCTGCTCTGCACCCGCTAAGCTAGAAGGCATGAAGATTGCCACCTGGAACATCAACTCAATCCGCGCCCGTGAGAACCGCGTCGAAGACTGGCTCGACGAACACGACGTTGACGTGCTCGCCCTGCAAGAAACCAAAACCAAGGACGAAACCTTCCCCTTCGACCTCTTCGAATTCATGGGTTACGAGGTTGCGCACTTCGGCCTGAATCAGTGGAATGGCGTGGCAATCGCCTCCCGAGTTGGCCTCGAAGATGTGCAGCGCGGCTTCGATAATCAGCCGCACTTCGGTAAGACCGGCGAGCCCGAGGTGCTGGAGGCGCGCGCGATCGGTGCGACCTGCGGCGGCGTGCGCGTCTGGAGCCTCTACGTGCCCAACGGCCGCGGCCTGACCGACCCGCATATGGACTACAAGCTCCGCTGGATGGAGGCGCTGCGTCAGAACGTGCACAACGAACTGGCTGCTAACCCGCAGTCGCAGCTCGCCCTGGTCGGTGACTGGAACGTCGCCCCCGAAGACGCCGACGTGTGGGATATTGACTACTTCCTGCGCAACGAAATGACTCACGTTTCCGCACCCGAACGCCGCGCCTTCGCCGCCCTACTCGAAGAGGGCATGGTGGACGTAGTGCGCCCGCACACTCCGGGCGAGTACACCTACTGGGACTACCAGGCGGGCCGCTTCACCAAGGATGAGGGTATGCGCATTGACTTCCAGCTGTTCTCGCCCGCGCTTGCCGCACGCGTGGAACGTGCCTGGATCGATAAGGTGGAACGCGCCGGTGAAGGCGCAAGCGACCACACGCCGGTCGTGGTTGAGATTGCCGACTAATCCGAGCGCATAGCGTGCCGTAGAACCGCGTGTAGTAAGGAGGCGGGGGAGGGATCCCTCGCCTCCTTACTGTGTCTGCCGGTGCTTCTGTCTCTGGGCTTCTGCCAATATTTCAAGGTTTTCTGTGTGGCTTAGTTGAAAAGTTCGGCTAGCCGAACTATTATTAAATTCCGCCCGGGACGACAGGCAAAAGCGCATTATGATGCCTGCGCAGACACACCGTGTCCCTAGCGTCCCGGCGCGGCAAATTCCACACATCAACCACATACTCAAACCCGTGACTTCCAATGAAGGATGCCTCATGAACGCTTTCACCCCCGCAGGTAGCAACGCACGCCGCCTCGTCCAGGCGCTCTGCGCCGCCCTCGCACTCACCCTGCTACTCGTGCTCACCGGCTGCGGTAGCACCTCCAGCACCACCGAAGGCGCTAAGAGCAGCAGCGGTAAGAAGACCGTGCTCACCACCTTCACCGTGCTCGCAGACATCGCCCGCAACGTGGCAGGCGACGACCTGAACGTCGAATCCCTCACCAAGCCCGGTGCAGAGATCCACGAGTACGAGCCCACCCCCTCCGACCTGAAGAAGGCGCACGCCGCCGACCTGGTGCTCGACAACGGCCTGAACCTCGAATCCTGGTTCGCGAAGTTCGTTGAAGAATCCCACGCTAAGCACGTGACCGTCTCCGAGGGGGTCACGCCCATCTCCATTACCGAGGACGCCTACGCGGGCAAGCCCAACCCCCACGCCTGGATGAGCCCCAGCAACGTGCAAAAGTACGTGGACGTGATGATTCGCGAATTTAGCGCCCTCGACCCGGGCCACGCCGCCGACTACAAGACCCGCGGTGAAGCCTACAAGAAGCAGCTGCAGGGCGTGCGTGACGAGCTCGTCAAGGAAATCTCCACCCTGCCCGAGAACCAGCGCGCACTGGTCACCTGCGAAGGTGCCTTCTCCTACCTGGCGGCAGACGCGGGCCTGAAGGAAAAGTACATTTGGGCGGTCAACTCCGAACAGCAGGCGACCCCCTCGCAGATTTCCTCCGCGATCGACTACGTGCGCGAGAACCAGGTGCCCGCCGTGTTCTGCGAATCCACCGTCTCTGACAACCCGATGCGCCAGGTCGCAGACGCCACCGGCGCACGATTCGGCGGCGTGCTCTACGTAGACTCGCTCTCCGAGGCGAACGGCCCCGTGCCCACCTACCTGGACATGATTCGCTACGACGCACGCACCATCGTTGCGGGCCTCAAGGGCAACTCCTAAACTCGGCATAAAGCCCGAATAAACCCGGGCTAAACCAGGGTCAAACCCGGCATCGAAAACCCCGGGTAAACCCCAAACCCCCGATAGGATAGGAGGGGCGGTCGCCTTCATGGCTCCGCTCCTCCCACGCCGTTAACACTCGCTCACACAAGCAACTCATCAACACACCGAAGAAACCCCGAAAGAGCCACCGAATGTCACTTCTCAGCTGCGAAAATGTGCACGTGAACTACGGGCCAGTCCGCGCCCTCACCGGCGCATCCTTCACCCTGGACACCGGGCGTATCTGCGGCCTGATCGGTATGAACGGCTCCGGCAAATCCACCCTCTTCAAAGCCATCATGGGGGTCGTGCCCATGCACGCCGGCAGCATCACCCTCGACGGGCAGCCCGTCGGCGGTAACCGTGGCAGCCGCGGCAAGAACGCGCACCACCACCGCGCCGGACTCGTCAGCTACGTGCCGCAGAGCGAAGAAATCGACTGGACCTTCCCCATCTCCGTGCGTGAGGTCGTCAGCATGGGCCGTTACCGCAACCTCGGCATCACCCGCCGCCTGCGTGCCGCAGACCGTGCCGCCGTGGATGAGGCGCTCGCCCGCGTGGAACTGACCGACCTTGCCGACCGTCAGATTGGGGCGCTTTCGGGCGGTCAGCGTAAGCGCGCCTTCGTGGCACGCGCTATCGCTCAGGGCGCCCAGCTGCTGCTGCTGGATGAGCCTTTCGCCGGCGTGGACAAGCGCAGCGAAGCGATGCTCATTCAGGTCATCGAACAGTTGCGTGACGAGGGCGCGACCGTGCTGGTTTCCACGCACGACTTGGCGAGCCTGCGCCAGTTCGCCGACGAGGCACTACTGCTACGCGGCGATATTCTGATGCACGACACCCCCGAGAAGGTGCTCGCCCCCGAGAACCTGGTGCGTGCCTTCGGCATGGAAGTGGACGCCGGCGCGCCGACTGCCGCCTCCAGCGCTACTACCTCTGGCACTACTACGATCAGCTCTGCGGAAGGGAAGAACTAAATGGACATCCTCAACTTTCTGGTGGAGCCGCTGACCCTGCCCTTCATGCTCCGCGCATTCGTGGTCACCGTCATCGCCGCCGCCGTCTGCGCCCTGCTCTCTTGCTGGCTCGTGCTGCTCGGCTGGTCGCTCATGGGCGATGCGATCTCGCACGCGGTGCTGCCCGGCGTGGTGCTCGCCTACATTTTTGGTGCGCCCTTCGCGGTGGGTGCGGTCATTGCCGCGCTCGTGGCGGTGGCGCTCATCGGCGGGGTGCGGCGTAGCGGACGCGTGCGCGAGGATGCCGCGATCGGCATCGTGTTTACGACCTTGTTCGCGTTCGGTCTGGTGCTGATTTCGGTTACGCCGTCGAATACCGACCTGAACCATATTCTCTTCGGTAACGTGCTGGGTGTGTCCTGGTCGGACGTCTGGCAGGTCGCTATCCTCGCGGTGGTGGTTGCCGCCGTGCTGCTGGTCAAGCGCCGCGACTTTGTGCTGTACGCCTTCGACCCGGGCTTCGCGCAGGCGGTGGGGTTGCGTCCGCGTCTGCTCGGCGCGCTGCTGCTCATTATGCTGGCGCTGACTTCCGTGGTGGCGCTGCAGATCGTGGGTGTGGTGCTGGTCGTGGCGATGCTCGTCATCCCCGGCTCCACCGCGCGCCTGATAACTGACCGGTTCGTGCCGATGCTCGCGGTGAGCGTGGGAGTCTCCCTGGTGGGCACGCTGACCGGCTTGTACGCCAGCTACTACGCGGACGTATCCCCCGGTGGTGCCGTGGTCGTCACGCAGGGCATACTGTTCGCCCTGGCGTACGTGTTCGCCCCGCGCTACGGTCTGCTGGGCAGGATGCGCGCCCGCCGACTCAGCACTGATGCAACGAAAACTGAGCCGGTAGCTTCCTAAGAAAGCTCACCCTGTGAAAGCTCCCTTTGGGAAAGCTTACTGAGTACACTCACCACAGACAGCAATAGGCGGAAAGTCCCACCGAGGGGCTTTCCGCCTATTGCTATCTTTTGAAGGTTAGGGGCGCGTACCCGCCCGGATTGCCGGGCTAGAAGTCCGCCTCTACCGCCCTGTATCTAGCGCCCTGTATCTAGCGCACCGTGCGGGAGACGAACAGGAAGGCGGTCGCCTCCGCCCCCAACGGAATAATGGTGCCGCCGGGCTTTACCGCACCGGCCGCATCCGTCTCGTGCAGGTTACCGGAACCGGCACCGACCACGCTCACGTTTACCGCCTCCGAGAAGGGCGCACCTTCCTCAATGTGCAGGCGCACGCCGGGCACAAAACCGTGGCCCTGCAGGTAACGCAGCAGGTGCGGGTCGTCATCGTTAATGCGTTCAAGCACGACTGTTTCGCCGGGTTCGCACTGGCTCAGCGGCACGGTCTGCGGAAAACTAATATGCCCCGAAGAATCCGGGATCGGGTCGCCGTGCGGGTCGCGGGTCGGGTGCCCCAGCAGGGTGTCGATGCGGTCCACCATGAAGTCGGATACCGCGTGCTCCAGAACCTCCGCCTCGTCGTGCACACGGTCCCAGGTGTAGCCGAGGGTTTCCACGAGGAACGTCTCAATGAGGCGGTGGCGGCGGATCATTGCCAGCGCGTAGGAGCGGCCGGTTTCAGTGAGCTCAATAGCGCCGTACGGCTGATGCTCGATCAGATCGGCGGCGGCGAGGCGCTTGAGGCCGTCAGATACCGAAGAAATGCGCAGGCCCATGCGTTCTGCCAGGGCGGATGCGGTGGCAGGGGTTTTGGTCCATTCTTCGAGGCTCCAGATTTCCTTGAGGTAGTTCTGGGTGCTGACGGAAAGTTCTGAAAGAGGCATAAAGATAAGTCTACCTTTTCTCTGGTTTTGCCCGTCGAGCTGCAGGGTATTCAGCGCGGGTTTAAAAAGCGTCCCGCCCGGATAGTTCACCCCTGGCAGGGGGCGACCATCACGGGCGGGATCAGGTGTTCGGTTCCGCGCTGGCAGGTACGAAAGGCTGGTAGGCACTATAGGTGGGCAAGCGCGAAAGAATGAGGGATGCGCGGCGGCGGTTAGGTGGCGCGGCGGCGCGAACGGTCAATACGGGTCAGCAGCTCGATGAGGGCACCGCGTGCCGCCTGCTCCTCATGCCAGAGGGAGCGGACGAGGGTGCGGCTGACCGCCTGGGTGGTGATGCCGAGCGCGGTTGCGGCGGCCTTCTGCTGGCCGCGTACGCCGGGTACGAGCAGGTTGACCACGCGCCATTCGGCGTCGGTGCGGTCGGCGCATACGCGGTAGAGCAGGCGTGCGGAGCCTGCGGCGAGGTCGGCGAGGTGGCGGTTGTCGGCGCTGACGCTGATGCAGCGTACGGGTGCGCCTCCTTGTGCTTCTTCGACGGCGAGGCGTGAGAATTCGAGGGCGTCGCCGGTGCAGTCGGTGGTGCTGACGGCGCCGAGTGCGCCTGCGAATCGGGGGATGTTGAGCTCGCCGATTCCGATGCCGACCCAGAAGCCGTTATCGCGCGCGGCAATGAGCGCCGCGTGGAGTGCGTCGCTGGCGCGGTCGAAGGCACCCTGAATTTCGTCAGGGTATGTCTGGGCGAAGGCAACACGCGGGTTGAGCTTTGCGAGTTCGTCCGACAGTGCAGTGAGTGAGTGCTGTGCGGAACGTTGAATAAAGGTTAGAACGAACACCTTCCTATTATGCCGTAAAACCTTCAACAAGCGGCGTAAGGTTCGCCGTAATGCCGGCAACATTTAAACCCCTAAAAATGCGCATTGATAAGGGGAATTATCGTGAGTATGCACTGTGTGCAGAAATCCTCGAAAGGACGTAGAACACCCCCGAAAGGAAAATAATTTTCATGCAAGTGCACGTTGAATTATTCGCTTTCGGGGGCGTTGAGTGGAGTTGATAGATGGGGCTACCGCGGAACTACTGTGCGTTCGTTACCTGCGAGATATGCGGCAGCTGACGCAGCGGCTTCTGGAATACCATCACCACCAGCGACAGGAAAATGAACACCGCGTAGAACAGTGCCGTGTACGTAATACCCCAATCAACAATGAGGAAGCCTGCCAGCAGAACAGCCAGCGGGGTGAGCGCCATGTTCGGGATGCCCTGCACCGAGTGCACGCGACCGATCATGTGCTCCGGGGTGGATGCGTTAATGTACGCAATGATGCTCGAATTGAAGGAGGGGAGCACAATACCCGCCAGCACAATCAGCAGGCACACCGCCCACAGCATCGAATGAACCACCGGCAGCAACAGGTAGCAGGCCGACATGATGGCCAGGGAGGTGATACCGAGCGGGCCGAGCGCAAACTTCTCGGTCAGCGGGCCGACCAGGAACGAACCGAGCAGCACGCCCACGCCGAAGGCGCTCGCAAAGATTCCGATGAAGAGCGGGTGTGCGCCCTCCAGGGTGTAGTAGTAGATGAAGGTGAGCGGAATGCCGACCGTTCCAAAGTTAGCAAGTGTTGAAACGAACGCAATGGACACCAGCACCTTGTTTTTCAGGATGTACTCGAAACCGGCTTTTGAATCCTGCCAGAAGCTGGTTTTCTCGCCCTCCTCCTCTTCCGCGGGCTGTCGACTAGCGCCGTAGCTCTTGGGCGCGACGATGAATGCCAGCAGGTTGATGATTGCGTGAACTGCGGTCATGAGCACGGTCGAGAAGCCGATAATGATGCCGGCGACCGGGCCGCCCAGCAGGTTAGCGGTGGACTCGCGTGTCTCGCCCATACCGGAGGCGTACCCCAGATGTTCCTTGGGGACTACGCGGGTGATGATGGACTGCTCGCTCGGGTAGTCGAAGGTGGAAATGATGGCGGCGAGAGAAATCGTGATCACCAAAACGTAAATGTTGGTGACGTTGAAAACGAGGTAGAGAAGAATCGCTATCCAGGACAGTGACTGACCGATACAGGACAGCGCCAGGCACTTTGAGGGGCCGATTCTGTCGACCCACGTTCCAGATACTGCTCCGGCGCAGGTGGCGAGAACACCCGCGACGAAGAGGGTGATGCTCGCAGCTTCGGGGGAGCCGGTCAGCGCCAAAATAATGATGGGCGTGGTGATATAGCTCATCGAGTCTGAGAGCTGGTTGGCTCCAATGGCGAAGAGAGTATTTCGAAAATCTCTATTCTTGAGTAGCTCGGTGTTGACACTCATGGGGGACCTCCACTGTGTATGAATTACTGTAATCGAACATATTTTGATGTATTGCTTTACCTAAACTTTGTGGCTTAAGTTTGGCAAGATACCTAATTCCTTCATATGCGGCAAGTGATCCAGATATAAGGACTATAGGAGATATTGCAGCATTTATCTCTGGGACTTTATCTGTATGAGCTTCCTCGTAACCTAGACGAGTCATATTTCGTAGATTACTTTCACGGATGCATCTATAGCATCCTGTAACCTTTGGGTCATAGATGCAACAATTAATTATTGGGCCATTGTAGCTTGCATCAATCCATGGCTTACCAGATTTTAATGAAGCATCAGAGAACCAAAATGGTATATCGTCTGGACTGTCAGCGCAACGGTACACTAGGTCATATTCATTAAAATATTTAATGAGGTCATCAGAGGAAGTAATTTTCTTATCTTCGGATGTAATAAGAATTTCTGAATTTATTTTTTGGAGATTTTTCATGGCAGCCGTTGATTTTTTGAGCCCAAGGTCTTTTTCTGTGTATAGAATTTGCCTATTGAGATTCGACTCTTCAACATTGTCAAAATCAACTATGTGTATTTGAGATACTCCTGAAGAGGCTAAGTTCATGGCCACGGATCCACCAATTCCTCCAAGACCTACAATTGCAATCTTCGAGGAGGACAGAATATTTTGCACCCGAAAAGGGTCGCTACTTCCTGAAGTGTCAATCCAAGAAAAGAATTCACGACTTCTTGAGTACCTATTAGATTTTGTAGATGATTTAAGGTAGGATCCATCTTCTATGTGACCCATCGTTATGAGTGATTCTATAATTTTCTTTGAATTTTTAGGAGTTAATCCTAAAATTTCTGATGTCTTTATAACTACCTCATCTATCGTGTATTCTCCTGTTAAAATCTCATTCAGGTTCTTAAAATTTCCCGAGGGGTCATGAATTGTGTTTGATATGCCTTGTGTTATAGATCCAATAATGAATCTATTGTTTTTAATTTTTATAATTGAGTGACCAAATCGAAGCTTTGGGTACATTTTTCCATCTTTCTATCTGTTGGATGTTTGTATGCGTAGAGGGGCTCGAGTAACTGAGATTACCGAGCCCCTCTGGAGGTGGTTATTTACTGTCCGCCTACACGATGTGCCGGAGGACGGGTACCACCATGAGCCCTCTTGAGCTCATCTTCGGATGAGGTAATCAAATCCTGAATATCGAGTTCCATTGGTGTTCCTTTCGACAGATAGTCATCTATGGCTATCGAATCTTGGTTGAGCGAGTCAGCTCAACCCCCAACATCTGTTGGTGTCTTAAATCATAGTGGAGATATGGGTCATATGCATGAACTCATGTTGAAAAACTTTCCTCATTTTGAGTATTGACATTAGGGTTAGGATGACTACAATTCAGTCTTGGTGCTTCCGCCCAACCGAACCCTGAAATAACCCGATTGAACCCGGTTGCGGGCGCACCAAAGACGCCCCCGCAACGCAGCAGGCGGGGGAGCGTAGAAGAGCACAGAATAAGGGCTGCACTAGGTGCTACTCCACCAGGCCCGCGAAGCCCGACAGAGCCAGCACCTCCTCAACATCCTGCGGCACCGAACGCGCCACCCACGGCGAATGCACCAACACCGCCTGCCACTGACCGCGCGACACCGCCACATTCAAACGATTCGGCGACAGCACAAACCCGGCACCGCGCCCAGAATCAACCCGCGACGATGCCAACGACACCAACACCACCGCAGCCTCCTGACCCTGGAACTTATCCACCGTACCCACACGCACGCCAGCACCTGAAGAATCCGCCAAACCAGCAGCAATCAGCGCCTCACGCACACAATCAACCTGCGCGTTATACGCCGCCACCACAATGCAATCCTCCGCCGCCAGAGGGCGCGGCTCAGCACCAGCCGCCGGAACCCACTCACGACCCAACAACTCGCGCACGCAATCCACCACCGCCTGCGCCTCCTGCACAGAACGCACCGAACAACCCGCATGCTCCACCGGATACGACACCACACCCGGCGCAACACCCTGCAAGGCGCGACCAGCCGTCGCCGCCGCGCTCGCCAACGCGCCATCATACGACAGCCACGAAACCCGCTCGCACAACGCCGAATCCATGCGCCACGACTCACCCAAGAAATAGCCAAAACGAGAATCCAGCGCCGCCGCCCCATCAGACAACCAGCCCAACGCCGAAACATCCACCGGGTACGGGTGCACACCCGTCGACACCTGCGGCAACTGCTGCGGATCACCCAACAGCAGCACCGAACGAGCCGCACGAGCCGCCGCCACCGTATTCGTCAGCGAGAACTGGCCCGCCTCATCAACCACCAGAACATCCAGCGACCCGGCAGGCACACGACGCTCACTCACGTAATCCCACACCGTACCGCCAAACAGCAGGCCGCCCGCACCAGAAATCAGCTCCACCAGCTCAGAATCAGACACCTCAGACCACGGGGCGTCCGGAGTCACCGACTTACCGCGCAGACGCACCGCACGCGAAACATCAAAACCATCACGGGCACAGCACGCCACCATGAGGTTCTCAATCACCGCGTGCGACTGAGCCACCACGCCCACCTTCGCACCCTCAGCCACCAGACGCGCAATCACGTGCGAGGCGAGGAAGGTCTTACCCGCACCCGGAGGGCCCTGAACCGCTACATAGGAATGGTCGAGAGCGCGAACCGCCGCATGCACGGCATCCACCGTGGGCAGGTCAGAGCCGGAAAAATCAACCTCAAAGGGTAGATTTTCTGCATTTTTGGCGTTCGAGGCGCTCCTCTTCAGGCGCGGTGCACGGCGGAACAGCAAATCCGCGGAGGCGCTCTCCACCCCCGTCAGCGAAGCCGCCGCATCGAGCACGCTCGGCAGGGCGCGGGGCGGGTCAGGAGTCTCGGAGGACTCGCTGGAAGCTTCGGAACCCTCGCCGGGCATGGGGCCATTAAGCACGGGGTCGCCCGGCATGAGAGCACCGCCGAAGAGCAACCCGTGCACATCAGACTGCAGAGCCGCCTCAATCGTCGCCGTAGACACCGGATCGCCAGGACCAATACCCGAAGGCAGCGCGCCGTGCGGCTCATCCTTCACGCGGATGCGCTCCTGCAGAAGCACCTCCAAGAACTCGCCAGCCGACTCGCCGGTCGACTTGCCGGACTCTGCGGCAGCCTCTTCGGGATTCGCAGAACCCTCGGAACCGGCACCGAAACCGCCCTGCGCCACCGCCAGCACACGCAAGCCAAAGAAACCCGTCGCCGCCAACTCAGCGGGCACACGCTCACCCGGATTCGACGCACGGAAATAATTCACCTGCGACTCCATACGGTCCAGCGCAATCTGCGGGCTCAACCCCGCCTCATACGCACAAAAAACCGCACGGTCAGAGGGCGCAATCACCAGGCTCGGGTCAGCCTCAATTCGCGCACGCAACAGGCGCACCTGCGCGCCGCGCACACGATACCAGCCGGGGGCGTCTTCAACCTCGGCGGGCTCCTTCATGGCGGCGGCAAGCGCCTCCAGATCTGCGGGGGTGTTCAGAAGAGCATGCGCATGCTCCGCCGAAAGCACCTGCACCCGGTCAAGGTACGCATAATCGCGGCTCGCCACCCACGCCGTCGTGCCGTCCTCCAGGCGGCGAATGTGCTCACGCCAGAACGGGGCACGCTCGCGGCGGTGATAATTCGTCATGGATAGCAGCATCGCCGCCTCAAGCTCACCGGCACCCCAGCCGTGCTCCGCCGCGTGCTCCTCCAGGGAGGCGAGCTGGGCATCCAGCAGGCACTGCAGGCGGTACTGTTCACTGTCGTTCTCGACCGCGGCGGGCACCCGGTACATGACCGGGTGCTCCTCAGTTTCCGGATTCTCGGCGGTATCTTCGGCAGTGTCTTCGGTGACGAGCTCCGGGGCGTCGGTCGCGAGGGCAAGAGAAGCCGCCGCGTTCAGACACACCGGGCACTCGTCGCAGGTCAGAAAATAGGGGATGCGCTCGGCAAGTTCCGCCGGTTCTACACCCTCGTTCAGCGCCTGGGTGAGCAGCAGTAGGCGCTGCTCCTGCAGGCGAATCAGCGGCAGAATACGCACCGAATCAACCCGGTGAGGTTGAGGAACGGGGGAGTGGCGCCCAGTATGCTCAGTGGGCTCCGATTCGGACCCCGCGTTGTACTCATTCGCGCCGTACTCATTCGCGCCGTGCTCTAGATGAAGGTCGAGGCGCGCGGCATTCTCGGCACTCTCGGTTGCACTAGCGGTCAGCAGGTGCGCCGCCAGGGCACCGCGCAACAGTGCCCGATGCGCCGCCTCACCCAGATGCGGGGTGCAGACGATTCGGGCGGTATTGCTCTCGGCGGTGCTGTCCGCAGCCGGGCAGTCGAGGCGGTCGAGCTCCACCGTGTAGGTCAGCCCCGCCGCGGAGATCGCCACCAGGGGCACCGGGTGTACTGTGCCGCCCGCATGCTCACCGCTAACTACTCCACTGCCGACTACTGCACTGCCGACCATTCCGCCCTCGGTTAGCACCCGCAGGCACTCGCGGTACGCTTCGCGGGCACGCTCCAACTTCTCGTGGGTCGGGTGGGCAGACTGCTTCTGCGCACGCTCCCGAAGCTCGGTGTAGAGCCGCAGCTCGCAGGCGGAGGTGGCGGTCAGATCAGCGAGGGTGAAGGTAAGGTCCATGGTGACTTTTCTGCTGGAGGAGAGAGAAACAAAGCGGGCGTGAAGCCCCGCCGCAGGGAGTGGGGGCGAGTCCCAGTTGAGGAGTCTGTCGGCATCCCGTGCCCCCCTCACTCCGAGAGGTTGATTTTCAGGTTTCACGTGAAACACTACAGAAAATCAACCTTTATGGGGTGATTTAAGGGGCTTTTGGGGCTATCCGGGCACACACGCTAGGAGGCTGTACCCGCCACAGTCGCGGTAGAAACTGCCGCCGCGGGCGCCTCCGAAGCGGGTACCGAAGCACTCGGCGCAGTCGAACGGTTCGCAATCGCCGCCGCCGCCGCGTCCACGCGTTCCTTCGCGGCGGGCAGCGCATCCGCACCGCCCAGATCGTTCAGAATAATCGCGAAAATCAGGCGGGTGCCGTCGGGTCGGGTCGCCACACCGCACAGCGAAGACACCGTGTACAAGGTGCCGGTCTTCGCCTGCACAAAAGTGCGTGCGTGCACGGCGTTCGCCGCACCAAAACGACCGGACAGGGTGCCGCTCACGCCCGCGACCGGGAACGTGCTCATCAGCTGCTCCGCATGCTCATCAGCATTCAGCAGAGCCACAACCTGCACGAGGGTTCGGGCGGTCACGCGGTCCGTCAGGGACATGCCGCACACGTCCGCCTGCACCAGGTTTTCAATGTTCACGCCGGCATCCACGAGCGCCTGGCGCACGGTCTGCTGTGCCGCCTCGCCGCTGCCTTCCTTACCTGCGGCAACGGCGGCGCAACGGCCGAGCACCTCGGCGAGAGCGTTGTCGGATTCGAGCATCATGTGCTGTGCCTGCTCCAGCAGGGTTGCCGACTCGACCGCGGCGATTTCGGCTGCTTCCGCGGGGGCGGTGCGGCGCTCCGCGAGGGTGAAGCTCATGCCGGACTCCTTGCCGGCGGTGTTGAGTGCATCCACGAACGCCTGCTGGGCGGCAACCGCCGCATCATCCGGGCGTACCGGGTTGCTTGCGGTGGACTTGCCCGGCACCGTGTGCGATTCGAGCGCAATGGGGTGAATGGGCGTGATCTGGCCGGACGCCACATCGGCGGCATCCCAGCCGGGGTTCACGCCGGGGCCGCTGAAGAAGGTGCCGTCAAGGTAGACGGGCAGCGCCGCGGTCGGCTTCTCGCCCTGAAGAAGCGCCTTCACGGTCAGCTCGGCGAGGGTGGTTAGGCCTGCGCGTCCGACAATCTGCTTCGGGTCAGAGGCGCCCGCGCCGAGCAGGGTGTCGCCGCCTGCCATGAGGTACAGTCCGGCGGAGTCGCGGGTGACGCGTGTGCGCAGGCGCGCCTGCAGGTTCGCGTAGTGGTTGAGTGCGAACAGGGTCAGCACCTTAAAAGTGGAGGCGGGTACGCGTGCGGTGTCGGCGTTGGCGGCGTAGAGGTCGGCGGGTGCGGTGGCCGCCTTGATGCTGGGCAGGTTCCCGTCCATGCCGGTGACGAGCAGGCTGTACTGCGGGTAGGTGTCGTCAGCGAAGAGCGCGGTAAGGGCGGCACGTAGTTGCTCCTGTTCCGCTTCGGTCAGTGCGGGTGCGAGGGTCGGGGTGGCGCTCGGGGTTGCGGAGGCGGTCGCCTCGGCGGTGCCGGTGGGGCTGCCGGTTGCGCTGCCGGTGGGGCTTGCGGAACCTTCGGGGCGTTTCTGTTCGGTTGCGGCGGATCCGCAGGCGGTGAGGAGGAACATGCCACCGAGGGTGAGGGCGGCGCGGCGGGTGAGGGTGGTGGTCTGGGTGTTGTGCTTGTTGGAAGGCATCTTTTGAGCATAGCGGGCGGATGGGGTGCCTATCGAATTTACGCGCCGGTGCCCTGATGCTCATGCCGTGTTCCTGCTGCCCCTCACGAACCCTATCTGGGCTGCCCGGCATGGCGGCGGGGTGTGCTGGCGCGCGTGCTGGCGGGCGCGGGACTAGGCGGAACGTTAACTGTGGTGTGAGCGTGGTAAATTACGCTGGTTTTGGCGCCGAATACGCGGTTTCGGTGTGCGTGAACGGGTTACAATGGGTGAGTTCAACACCTAACTTTCGCACCTTGCGCGCCGAAGTCGCCGCGAAAGTGACTCTAACTCACGAGAAAGAAGGTTCCGATGGAACTCGACGTCACTATTGAAATTCCCCGCGGCTCCCGCGTGAAGTACGAAGTGGACCACGAGACCGGCCGCCTGCGCCTGGACCGTGTGCTGTTCACCTCCATGCAGTACCCCACCGCTTACGGCTACTTCGAGAACACCCTCGGTGAGGACGGCGACCCGCTGGACGCAATGCTGATCCTGGACGTTGACGTTGTTCCCGGTGTGCTGGTTGAGTCCCGCCCGGTCGCAGTGTTCAACATGACCGATGAGGCTGGCGGCGACGCTAAGGTTCTGTGCGTTCCCACCGACAAGCGCTACGACCACATCAAGTCCCTGGCTGATGTTCCGGAGCAGCTGAAGGCTGAGATTCAGCACTTCTTCGAGCGTTACAAGGACCTGGAGCCCGGCAAGTGGGTTAAGGGCGAGGGCTGGGAAGACCTGGCTGCTGCCGAGAAGATGGTCCAGGAGGCTATCGACCGTTTCGCAGCTGAGGGTCACTAAGCTGCCGCACCGTTAGGTGCACCCGGTTTTTATCAGGGGGGCGTGTTCTCCGCGTCTGGTTCGTGCGAGTTTTCGTGCGTGCTGGAGGCGGTGGGCACGCCCCCTTTTTGTTGTGTCTTTCGCCGCATCTGCCTGCACGCCGGGCGTAGTTGATTGCGCGAGGTGCAGATTCCGGGTATGGTCAAAGGGATTCACTCTTCTTCTACTCTCACACCTTTCACCGAGGATAGAAAATGAAGAAAAACCTTTCGACCCGTGGTGCGGCGGCACTGTTGGCGCTGACTATGGGGTATATGGGTCAGGGCGTAGCCCAGGCGGCATACATTCAGCCGAAATCTGCACAGCCTGTTGAAGAGCTAGAGTTTGATGTTAATTGTTTTGGCATGCACTTCTATTACGGCGCAAACATGATGACCAATTTGCACTGGGCGGAGTGTACTGGCCTGATTACGAAGAATCAGGTTGTTGGGCTGGCTACAACCGATGAAGATAAGTTGCCGAACGGGGTCATGACTATCTCGCGTGGCCGCTTGCTGGAGTACCTGTACCATCTGGCGGGTTCACCCGAGGTGAAGAACCTGCCGGAGAAGTCCCCGTACACCGACCTGACTCCGGGCGATGCTCGTTATAAGGTTGCTATCTGGGCGACCCGCGTGGGTTTGAGCGCTGGTTGGTCTGACGGCTCCTTCCACTATGACACTCCGGCGAGCCGTGGCGCCTACTTTACCTTCCTTTATCGTGCTGCGGGTAGCCCCAAGGTGACTCTGGAATCCCTGGATGCGGCGAATGCTGTGCGTGCTGAGAAGGGTGCTGCTCCCATTAAGGAAGGGAGTGAGTTGCATCGAGCAATGAGCTGGGTGTACCAGCATGCGCTGGCGAAGGGGGGAGATATTCGGGCGTATGACACTAACTTCTTCACTAACGGGTACACGCCGTGGGATTTCAATAAAACACCGGATTTCTATTACGCTTCGTACCGCACTATTTTCACCCCTCTCATGGTTCTTGATTACCACGAGGAGTTGGCGCCCATTGTGGCTCGTCTGCAGTCGCTGTCCTAGCGGCAGGTGAGCGGAGGGCTTGCTGGGCGTGTTCCCCGTGTCTGGTTCGTGCGAGTTTTCGTGCGTACTGGAGGCGGTGGGCACGCCCCCTTTTTTGTGTTCCTTGATTGTGTTCGGAGGTTCCGTGGAAGGGTATGTAACCGAACTATTCTTCGGAAAACAGCCTTAGAGCGCCTCCGAGGGTGCTAATATGGGCATATTACGAAGAATAGTTCGTATAACCTGAGGTTCTGTAGCGGTGAGGAGGGAACCCCCATGGCATTCGACGCAACGGGGTTCGCACAGGAATTTGGTGCCCAGGTTCGCGCCGTCCGCAAGTACGAAAAAATCACCCAAATGGAGTTGGCATGGATGGTTGGGCTCAGCGATAAAACGATCCGCGATATTGAGCGTGGGCTACCCGGCCCGTCAATTGGTGCGGTCCTCAAGGTCGCCCAAGAGCTCGGCATTGAGCTGGCCATTACTAACCCTCTCACCTAACCCCTCCCGCACACTGCGATAGAAAACAGAACCTGGAGAAAAGCCATGACAGATGAACTTATGGCAGATGTCTATAAAGATGGTGTTCTCGCCGCATATTTGAGGCGAGACGCCAACGGGCTGATTCATTTCACCTACCGGGCAGATTATAAAGGGCCAGCAATTGCCACGAGCCTGCCTTTAAACGCGGAATATACCGCAGAATCAATTCCGCCTTTCTTCCAGAATCTTTTGCCCGAAGGCTATAGGCTCGACGTCGTTAGTTCCGAGAAAAAAATCAGCAAAAATAACACTCTGGGCTTATTGCTGGTGATTGGTTCTGACGTTCCAGGCGATGTGCAAATTATTGAGCACGGGCGGGAACTGTACACCGCCCCTGCCGCATTGGTGAACAACCCTGAGGTCGTTTCCTTTGCGGAACTTATGGGCACGGTTGACCGCCGAGGACTGCCTGGCGTTCAAGAAAAGCTGAGCGCCGTCATGAAAACCCTGCCCGTGCATTGGAAGGGCGCTGGCTACGATGCGCTTCTGAAAATTAGCCCGCAACGCATGCCCGGGCTTGTGGAAAACGAAGCTGCCCACCTCACCGCAGCCGCACTCATGGGGATTCCTGTAGCTCAGCATGAGCTTGTCTATGATCGAGACGGCGTATCAGGTTTGATGGTCTCCCGTTTCGACCGAACACCCTCTGGGGGACGCATCGCTATGGAGGATGGCGCACAGATTTTGGGTGTTCCTTCGGGTGAGAAATACACGGAAGATAATCCTGCTGTGACAACAGAAAGTGTCATTCAAGCAATGGTGAAGCTTGCTGCTTCCCCTGCTATTGCCCGCAGGAATCTTTACATGCATTTTCTCTACGCTTGGCTGACCGGCAATGGGGACCTGCACGCAAAAAATATCTCGCTCCTCAAGGGACGCCGTGGATGGGAAGTAGCTCCTATCTACGACATCCCCTGTTCGCTCGTGCACATTAAATCTCTATCCATGGCGCTTAGCGTCAACGGAAAAGATAATTCGAATCCCGGTGACGGTTCGCCGCCCGAAGATTGGAAGATTACTGTTGACGATTGGCTTGCTCTCGCAGAGACTATCGGTCTTCCGCCTAAGATGCAGAAAGACGCTCTAACTCGTGCTCTCAAAGCGGCTCGAGCAGTTCGCTGGCCCACAGACCGAGCCGCCCCGGGGTATATTTTCAACTCGAATGCCTCACCGTTTAAGGCCATGCAGAAAGAGTTGGAACGCCGCCAGGACGAGTTTGAAGAGTACCTTCATCCGAGCTCCTCGCGTTCCTAAGACTCCTGAGACTCCTGACTTCTTGAGCCTCCGTTATTTCTAAATTCTCCTCGTGAAGTAAGTATCTATCTACATAGACACTTCGCAATTTCTATAAAGGAACCACTATGCAGAATGGACGCGCAGGACGCCTGCACCCCGCCGTCGGCACTGCCCGCCGCCACCTCGCCGCCGCCCTCGAAAAGCTCCTCGGCGCTGGAAGCATCAAAGCCACCGGACGCTCCCGCACCGCCTCCACTGCGGACGCCGCCGACCTGCCCCTGCTCCTGGTCGCCTGCAGCGGCGGCCCCGACTCCCTCGCGCTGGCGGCCATCGCCGCGCACTTCGCCCGCCGCGGCGACGTGCGCGTAGGTGCCATCATCGTCGACCACGACCTACAAGAAGACTCCGTCGCGGTCGCCGCGCAGACCGCGCAGACCCTCACCGACCTGGGGCTTCACCCCGTCATCACCGAAAAAGTGCAGGTTCCCGCCGGCAACATGGGCCCCGAAATGGCGGCACGCACCGCCCGCTACAGCGCCTTCACCAAAGCCGTCGAGGCGACCGGCGCCCGCGCCGTGCTGCTCGGCCACACCCTCGACGACCAGGCAGAAACCGTGCTGCTCGGCCTAAGTCGCGGCTCCGGCACGCGCTCCCTTGCCGGTATGCCGCCGGTGCGCGTCGAAGAGGGCGTCACCTACCTGCGCCCTTTCCTCGGTCTGCGCCGCACCGACATGCTCGATATCTGCGAGGCCGAAACCCTCATCCCCTGGATTGACCCGACCAACGCCGACCAGTCCCTCATGCGTGCCCGCATCCGCCACAGCGTGCTGCCCTACCTGGAGGAGCACCTCGGCGGGGACGTCGCCCGCTCCCTGGCGCGCACCGCCTCCGTAGCTGGCCCCGACGCCGAATACCTCGATGAGCAGGCACAGGTAGCCTACGAGCAGGCGCTCCTACCCGGCGGAACCGCCGTGCGCGGCATCGAACGCGAGGACGCCGTGCTACTGGACCGTGCGCAGGTGGCGGCGCTGCATCCGGCGCTTCGATTGCGTGTGCTTGCGGCCGCCTGCAAGGCTGCCGGGGGAGAGAACCCCGGCTTTGAGCGACTGCAGGCGCTGGACTCTTTCACCGCCGAATACGCGGTAGCCGGGCCCGTTCAGATGCCCGGTCACGTGAGTGCGTACCGCCGCCGCAAAGTTGTGCATCCGGCAACCGGTGAACGCCTGGACGTGCTCGTATTAGCGCCAACTCGACCCTAACTAGGTGCCCAGCTAGGTACCCGCGGGGCGCCCTCAGCACACACTATCTGCGTGGTGAGGTGCGCCGCGGCGCCGTTTTAAGCCATACTTAAGGCGAACACCATCCACATTATCCGCCGTGGGAAGGCATGAAACCTCGCACCCGGGGCCCCGGCGGAGGCGCAGAGCGTCTAAAAGAATACGAAGGAATACATCGTGCAGGCTATCGACGTGCAGGACGATATTAAGAACGTTCTCTTCAGCAAGGAAGAGATTAACGCGAAGGTCGCCGAACTGGCGGCGCGCATCGACGAAGACTACGCCGGTAAGGACGTGCTGTTGGTGGGTGTTCTCAAGGGCGCCATCATGATCATGGCTGACCTTTCCCGCGCTCTCAAGGGCCACTACACCATGGACTGGATGGCTGTTTCCTCGTACGGTTCCGGCACCAAGTCCTCCGGCGTTGTGCGTATCCTCAAGGACCTGGACACCGACCTGGTGGGCCGCAACGTCCTGATCGTTGAAGACATCATTGACTCCGGCCTGACCCTGGCATGGCTGCAGCAGAACCTGATTTCTCGCGGTGCAGCTTCCGTTGAGATTTGCACCCTGTTGCGCAAGCCCAAGGTCGTCAAGGCTGACGTTGAGGTCAAGTACGTCGGCTGGGACATCGAGCCCGAGTTCGTTGTTGGTTACGGCCTGGACTTCGCTGAGAAGTACCGCAACCTGGACTGCGTCGCAACCCTGCACCCGCACGTTTACTCCTAAGCCTTCACCTCAGCAACCCTGCTGTAGGTGGTTACGCCCCGCCTCCTCACGCTTGTGGGGGAGCGGGGCGTTGCTGTACCCGCCGGTGGATGTACGTGGAGGCGGATGTACCCGCCGCGGAAGATGCACTTTCACCCCCACCGAGTGCTACAACCCTTTAGCCCGCAGGTGAAATAGAGAAGCCCGGTACCTAGCCGCCCGCCGGGGTAGGGTACATTTAAGGTTGTATCGTTGGGTGTTCCGGCTGGCATGCCGCAACCCCCGACGGGTTACAGCCGCAACGTAAGGACAAAGCATTGGCGCAAACCCCCAATACTCCGCAGAAAGGCTCGGAGGGCTTCCTGAAGAAGCTGATTAACGGCCCCTGGTTCTGGCCGGGTGCAGCTCTCGTAATCATGCTGGCTTTCCTCATGGCCTCCTTCTTCACTCAGCCCTCGCGTCAGGTGGACACCAACGTCGGTCTTCAGCTGCTCAACGACCACCAGGTCAAGAGCGCAAAGATTTACGACGGCGACCAGCGCGTCGAGCTGCAGCTTAAGGACGACTACAAGAAGGGCAACGACAACTACGGTAAGTCGGTGCGCTTCTACTACGTGCAGCCCCGCGGCGACGAAGTTGCTAAGGCAATGGAATCCGCCGAGCTGGAAAGCTACACGGACCAGCCGGTTGAGCACAGCTTCCTGGGCTCCCTGGTGTCCCTGCTGCTGCCGATTCTGCTCTTTGGTGCGCTCTTCTGGTTCCTGATGGGACGCATCGGAGGCGGCTCCTCTGTCATGAGCTTCTCCAAGTCCCGCGCGAAGAAGTTCACCAAGGACAAGCCGGAAGTCCGCTTCAGCGACGTCGCTGGCGTGGACGAGGCGCTCGCCGAACTGGAAGAAGTCCGCGAGTTCCTGGCTGAACCCGAAAAGTTCACCCGCCTGGGTGCAAAGATCCCCAAGGGCGTGCTGCTGTACGGCCCTCCCGGCACCGGTAAGACCCTGCTCGCCAAGGCTGTGGCGGGCGAGGCTGGCGTGCCGTTCTACTCGATTTCTGGCTCTGACTTCGTTGAAATGTTCGTGGGTGTGGGTGCGTCCCGCGTGCGCGACCTGTTCAAGGAAGCGAAGAGCGACCCCGCCGCCATCGTCTTCGTTGACGAGATCGACGCTGTCGGCCGCCGCCGCGGCGTCGGCATGGGTGGCGGTAACGATGAGCGTGAGCAGACCCTGAACCAGCTGCTGGTTGAGATGGACGGCTTCGACGGCAACTCGAACGTCATCGTCATTGCGGCAACGAACCGCCCCGATGTTCTGGATCCGGCGCTGTTGCGTCCCGGTCGTTTTGACCGTCAGATTGGTGTGGACGCCCCCGATATGAAGGGCCGCGAGCAGATTCTGCGCGTGCACGCCGCCGGCAAGCCGATTGCTAACACCGTGGACCTGGCTCAGGTCGCTAAGCGCACCCCCGGCTTCACCGGTGCTGACCTGGCGAACGTCATGAACGAGGCGGCTCTGCTGACCGCCCGCGATAACGGCAACGTGATTGACGACCGCGCCATCGACGAGGCGATCGACCGCGTGATGGCTGGTCCGCAGCGTTCCTCGCGCATCATGAACGAGCACGAGCGTAAGGTCACCGCATACCACGAGGGCGGTCACGCCCTGGTCGCGGCGGCACTGCGTAACTCCGCGCCCGTCACCAAGATTACGATTCTTCCGCGTGGCCGCGCCCTGGGTTACACCATGGTCATGCCGCAGGACGACAAGTACTCCACGACCCGCCACGAACTGCTCGACCAGATGGCGTACGCGATGGGTGGCCGTGCGGCTGAGGAGATTGTCTTCCACGACCCCTCGACCGGTGCGTCTAACGACATTCAGAAGGCGACCGACACCGCCCGCAAGATGGTCACCGACTACGGCATGAGCTCCGTGATTGGTTCCGTCAAGCTTGGCGGCGAGGACACCGAACCGTTCCTCGGTGGTGGCGGCGCTTCGGCACGCAACTACTCGGACGAGACCGCGGCGAAGGTCGACGCTGAGATTCGCGCCCTGCTGGAACAGGCACACGACGAGGCATTCCAGATTCTGCTGGAAAACCGCGATATTCTGGACCGCCTGGCGTTCGCCCTGCTCGAGAAGGAAACCCTGCTCGAGAACGAGATTGCCGAAATCTTCAAGGATGTTCGCAAGCGCCCCGAGCGTGAGCACTGGTACTCCAAGCCGACCCGCGAGCGTACCGACATCCCGCCGGTGAAGGCACCGAGCGAGCTGGCTCAGGAGGCGCAGAAGGCTGAGGAAGCACCTGCCGAGGCGCCGGCAGCTCCTGCTACGGCACCTACTGTTCCGGTAGCACCGGCTGCACCCGCACAGCAGGCACCCGCACAGCCGCCCGTCACCAACCCGGACGCCGACCCGACCGTCGCAATGCCCACCCAGCAGTACCCGAACTACCCCGCCCCTCCGGCGCAGCGCCCGGAGAACGGCACCCCGAACCAGAATGGAGCAGAGAATGAGCGAGGCTAAGAACGCCGTCGACCAGCCGCGTATTGAGGCTGCCGTCCGTGAGATTCTGCTCGCGATTGGTGAGGACCCGGACCGTGACGGCCTGCAACAGACCCCGGCACGTGTGGCGCGTGCCTACGCGGAGTTCTTCTCGGGCCTGCACCAGGACGCCGGCGAGATTCTGGGTACGACCTTCGACATTGCCCACTCTGAGATGGTGCTGGTGAAGGACATCCCGTTCTACTCGACCTGTGAGCATCACCTGGTGCCGTTCCACGGCGTGGCGCATGTGGGTTACATTCCCGGCCCGGACGGTAAGGTGACCGGCCTGAGCAAGCTCGCCCGCGTGGTCGATCTGTACGCTCGCCGCCCGCAGGTGCAGGAGCGTCTGACCACGCAGGTGGTGGAGGCTCTGGAGGAGCACCTGAACCCGCGCGGCGCGATTGTGGTGATTGAGGCTGAGCACATGTGCATGTCGATGCGCGGTGTGCGTAAGCCGGGCGCGAAGACCGTGACTAGCGCGGTGCGCGGTGCGCTGATGAACGGCGCAACCCGTGCGGAGGCGATGAGCCTGATCTTCTCGCAGCGCTAAGCGCACTCTAGACACGCTGAAAGGGGCGGAGGTGAAAACCTCCGCCCCTTTTCGCATCGCCAAAGTGCTCTGAGAATGTGTTCTGAGCCGGATGCCTTCCGCGGCGGTGGCAACGCCGATAGTGCCGCACCGCAGAAGCTAGAAAAGCCCCGCCGCTAACGCTGCAAGCTACCCTTCGCCTCGCTCGGATTATCCCAACCCAGGGCAAGAGTCACGATCAAGCCCACGGCAATGAAACCGCAACCGGTCGCGGTGCCGAAAGCAATCCAGCGCACGGCAGGAGCACCTTCAGCGAGCACAATAGTCACCAGCGCGGCAAGAGCCACCAGGGAGAGGATCCAAGCTCCGGTCTTCAAGTTCACAATGAGTCACTTCCTAGAGTATGTATGTGTGGGTGCGCGCCACCGACCGGGAACGCGCCAGGCACGGTATGCGTGCCCTCCCAGCATACCCTTAAATAGGTATCTGTAATGCAAATATTGCATGTTGTGTCCCCAAAATCGTCCCGTCGCTGTCCCAACCCCCGCCTCAATCCCCCTTCCAATCACAGCGGCAAACATGGGAGCACCACAGATTCGGTACGATAAACCCATGACTGAATCCACACACACCACCCGTGTAGCCCCCCTGCCCTGCGACGCGCTCGCCGCCGAACGCACCCTCGTGATGGGCATCCTCAACGTCACCCCCGACTCCTCCAGCGACGGCGGCCAGCACTACGCCGCCACCGACGCCATCGCCCGCGCCGCCCGCATGATTGCCGAGGGCGCCTCCATTATCGACATTGGCGGTGAATCCACCCGCCCCGGTGCCGTGCGCATCAGCGTGGAGGAGGAGCAGCGCCGCATCCTGCCCGTCATCGAGGCAGTCGCGCAGATGGGCACCACCATCAGCGTTGACACCATGAACCCGCAGACCGCCCGCGCCGCCATCGCCGCCGGTGTGCACATCATCAACGATGTGTCCGGCCTGAACGTCAGCGATGAAATGATTGAAACCGCCGCTGAACTGCAGGTGCCGTACATTCTCATGCACGCCCGCGGCACCTCCCAGACCATGGACAGCCTGGCGGAGTACCCGCGCGGTGTGGTCACCGAGGTTGTGGAGGAGCTGACCGGTCTGCGTGAGCGTTTCCTCGCCGCCGGTGTGCTGCCGCAGAACCTGATTCTTGACCCGGGCCTGGGCTTCGCGAAGGGCGGCATGCAGGATTGGGAGCTGCTCGCCGCCATTGACGAGCTACAGGGCCTGGGCCACCGCCTGCTCATTGCCGGTTCCCGCAAGCGTTTTATCGCCAACGCTCTGACCGCGGCGGATATGGCGCTGGCTGAGCGTCTGAACGCGAGCGGCTTCACCGCAACCGAGGCGGGCGAGGCGGAGCGCGAGCTGTGGCAGTCGCTGTTGGAGCCGCGTCCGGCTCAGCATCGTGCGGCAGCCTCTGCGGCGGTGACCGCCCTGGTGGCGGCGCGCGGCGTGTGGGCGGTGCGCGTGCACGACGTGCCCGCCAGCGTGGATGCGGTGACGGTCGCCTCCGCGCTACGCTCCGTAAGCTAAGGCTCTGTCAGTTAGAACCACCAACCCCGCCCACAACCTCCGATTACCCGAATACCCTCTAGGAGACCCCCAATGACCCAGGCAGATTACGCCCGCCACGACCGCATCACCCTCACCGGCATTACCGCCAAGGGCTACCACGGCGTGCTCGACTTTGAGAAGCGCGACGGCCAGCCCTTCGTCGTGGATGCAACCCTGTACAGCGATTTTTCCGCCGCAGCTGTTACCGATGACCTGACGAAGACCACGAACTACGCGCTCGTGGTTGACCTGATTCACCGCCACGTGACGAACGGTTCGCTGGACCTGATTGAGACCCTCGCGGTGAACATTGCCGAGGGTATTCTCGCGATGTTTGAGCTTGTGGAGGCGGTGGAGATTACCGTATCGAAGCCGCAGGCGCCGATTGAGTTGCCGTTCGGTAACGTTGCGGTGAGCGTGTTCCGTGAGCGTGCCGCGGAGCGTGTCGTGGAGGGCGGCCGCTAGTGGCTGGCACCCAGACAACCGATACGCAGAAGCCCAACACCCTGAAACACCGCGCGGTGCTGGCGTTGGGCTCGAATCTGGGCGAAAGCGAAGACACCCTGGAGCGTGCCGTCGCCGACCTGGTGGCGGGCGGCGTGCAGCTGGTGCGCGCCTCCGGGCTGTACCGTACCGCCCCGGTGGGTGGCCCGGTGGGTCAGCCGGATTTCGTGAACGCGGTCATTGAGGTGGCCACTGACCTGGGCGCCTACGAGCTGCTGAGGCTGTGTAATGCGGTGGAGGCGGCGCATCACCGTGAGCGCCTGGTGCGTTGGGGCCCGCGCACCCTCGATATTGACGTGATTGACTATGACGGCGTGATCTCTGAGGATCCGGTGCTGACTTTGCCGCATCCGCGGGCGCAGGAGCGTGCTTTTGTGCTGGTGCCGTGGGCGCAGATGGACCCGCAGGCGTACCTGACGGTGACCCGGCGTGCGGAGCCTTCGGGGGAGCGGCCGGATGAGGTTCCTGCGCCGCTGAACCGCGAGGTCGTGAACGTTGCGGAGCTGTCCCGCACGCTGCTTGGGGCGGATGAAGACGCTATCAGCTATATGCGTGAGATGCAGGTACCTGATCAGCCTTAAATGTGGCACTCTGGAAGGTAGAGGAACCTACCGAAAGGAAACACCATGAAGCCCCTGAGTTATCGGGCGATTATTGTGGCGGCTGTGTGCGGTGCCGCTGCCGCTCTTATGGTGAATTCCGCGATGATTGGCGCCGGTTTTGGTGAGCTGAATTTTTCGTGGATGCTCGGCGCGGTGTGCCTGCTGGTTGCGGCGGGCGCCGTGTGGCTGGGCGTGCAGGTGGCTCGTTATCGTCGTATTCAGACGCGTGAGAAGGTACCCCATATGGGCCCGATTCTTGCTGCGCGTGCGGTGGCGTATGCGCAGGGTTCCATCATGACCGGTGCCCTGTTGACGGGCTGGTGCGCTGCGATTCTTGGCTACCATGTGGCGATGGTGTCTGTGCGCGGTTTTTCGGTGGTCTTTTGGGAGGTTCTTGTTAATTGTGTGGGCAGTGTTGCCCTGCTGATTGCTGGCCTGTGGGCTCAGCATTGTTGTCGTATTCCGCCGGAGGATGATGAGGATGCGGCCTCCTCTTCCGGTGCTGTCAAGCCGCGAGAGGGAGGAAACTATGTCGGCTCCTAACCAGAATAGTTATTCGCCGAATGGCCAGTATGGGCAGGACGCCCAACAGGGTCAGTATGGTCAGAGCCAGCCTGCTCAGCAGAACCAGCCTGTTCAGCAGAACCAGTACGGGCAGTACCAGCAGGCGGCTTACGGTCAGCCTGGTGCCCCGTATGACCAGCAAGCGCAGTACGGTCAGCAAGCCCAGTATGACCAGCAAGCACAGTACGGTCAGCAGGTTCCGCCCGCTGCCGCGTACCCGAACGCGCCTCAGCAGGTTCCCGCGCAGCCAGCACCTTCCCAGCAGGTAAGCTCCCAGCCGGTTCCCGCGCAAGCCGTGCCGGACCCGCAGTGGGTGCCCGCCGCATCCGGCTACCTGACGGTTCGTTTTGTTCACACTATTTCTGCCTTGGCGCTCCCGATTCTTGCGGGTGTTGCCCTGTATTGTGCGGGTGCGTTCTTCGGCGGCCCGGAGGTGCTACGCATCGTCGGCCTGGTGGTGGTCGCGGTGTTTGGTCTGTGGGGTCTGTGGTGGATTCTGACCACTCCGCGTCGTACTCGCGCGCTCGGCTACGCGCTGGAGTCGAATCACCTGATGGCTCGCCGCGGTATCGTGTTCCGTTCCATGAGCTCCATGCCGTACGGTCGCATCCAGTATGTTGATGTGGATTCGGGTCCGCTGGAGCGCATGTGCGGTGTTGCCCGCCTGACGGTGCGCACCGCGGGTACGACCACCGGCACGATGGTGCTGTTCGGTATTCCGCTGAACGTGGCGGAGGAGCTGCGCGCGGATCTGGTGCGCCGCGCCGATGAGCGAATGGCGGCACTCTAATGAGTACCCCGGTTCCGAATAATAACGCCCCGAACTCTCAGGAGCAGAAGTGGTGGCGTGCCGATATCCGCACGTTCATCATGAACCTCTGGTTCATTATTCTGCTGGCGTTTGGTTTCTTCCAGAGCATTATCCTGAATATTTTGACCACCCCGCCGAACGAGTGGGGCGTGCGATTGACGCAGGTATTCGACGAGAACAACAGCTACTTCAGCGCAACGTACTCGCAGCTTATCGGCTTCGCCGTGCTCGTGCTGATTCTGGTTGGCGGCTCGATTGACTGGTGGTTTACCCGCTATAGCCTGGACGATTTGGCGATTCACCGCCGTAGCGGTTTTCTGTTCAAGAAGAACCGCACGATCCGCCTGGAGAGCGTGCAGAGCGTGGACATTTCGCGTCCTCTGGTGGCGCGTCTGCTGGGCCTGTCGGAGCTTCGTTTTGAGGTGGCTGACGGCTCTTCGGAGGCGCTGCACATCAAGTACGTTTCTGCCCGCAAGGCAGAGGTTCTGCGCCGCACCGCGATGGCGAGTATTAACCTGCTACGTTCGGAAGCGGCTGGCCGCCCGGTCGACGTGCTGCCCGATAGCATGCAGATTTCGGCGGAGCGCATGCCGGCTGCGGATCAGCTGCATCAGCCGTTTGAGGCATCTTACGAGGCGTCCTATGGTGCGCCCGCACAGAACAGCACTCAGCAGGTGGCTCCTCAGCAGGGCGCCCAGCAGCTCGCACCCGAGCAGTCTGCACCCCAGCGCCCCGGTACTCAGCAGCCTGGCGCATCCCGCCGCGGCGCTCGCATGCCGATGCCGGTCGCGGCTGACCCCTCGCAGCCGCCGATTTTCCGCATCTCGAATGTGCGTCTGATTGCCTCCATCATGCTGGAGCACCTGGTGTGGCTGGTGCCCGCCGTGGCCCTCATGGTCGGTGCCGCGGTCATTGCCGCGATCATGGATGGCGAGAGTCCGTTCCTGATTTTCATGGCGTTGCTACCCGGCACCTTCGTACCGCTGCTCGGTTACTTGGGTACGTTGTGGGCACGTTTTGACGGTGCCGCGAACTTCAAAATCACCCCTAGCGGTCAGGGCGGCGTGACCCTGCGCTACGGTTTCACCGGCACGCACACCCAGAACGTGATGGTTGAGCGTATTCAGGCACTCGCGGTGGAGCAGTCTATTCTGTGGCGTGCGTTCGGCTGGTACCGCATCAAGATGACCATTGCCGGTATTGGTATTGAGAAGAACGAAAACCAGAAGCTGGTGACCCGCAATGTTGCCCTGCCGGTTGGCAACAAGCAGGAAACGCTGATGGTGTTGCGTCTGCTGTTGCCCGCCCTGGATGAGGCGCAGGCGCAGGTGCTGCTGGATACCGCCAACGGTTCGCTGAAGAGTCAGAAGCCGCAGGTTCCGGCAATGATTGTGACGCCCTCTTCGGCGCGCTGGATGGACCTGCTCACCTGGAAGCGTAACGGCGTGACCACGGTCGGTTACACTGCCGGTTCGGTGCAGGCGACCACTCGCATTGATTCTGATGCGGCACGTTCGAGCGTTGGTGAGCATACGCGGGGTGACCTGCTGCTGATTCGTGGCGGCTACTTTATCCGTACGATGTCGATTGTTCCGGTCAGCCGGGTGCTGAGCGTGAGCTGGGGTCAGGGCCCGCTGCAGCGTGCCTTCGGATGCGCGAGCGTGCATTTCGGTACGGTGCCCGGCCCGGTGCGCACGCTCATGATGCACTTGCCGCCGCGCGTCTGCGAGGACCTGGTGTGGTTGATGACGGTTCGGTTGGAGGGTATTGAGCCCTACTACCGCGTACCGGTGATGAGTGGGCGTCCCTAAGCCAGCCCGTCAGCTGAGATTCCCCGCCGGGCTAGCGGGCAGCAAAACTACAGATTGCGCTCTGCCGTCGGTGTTCTTCGTGACACCGGCGGCAAGGTCGGCGTGAAAGGGAGAATATACTTAAAGCCGTGATACAGCATTCAAAACCTGCGCGTTTGGGCATTGGAATTATTTCCGCCGGGAGGGTCGGATCCGTCCTCGGTGCGGCTTTGCGCGCCTGCGAGCACACTATTGTGGGTGTTCACGCGGTGTCTGAGGCTTCTCAGGAGCGCGCCGCGATGCTGCTTCCCGATGTGCCGCTGTTGCCGGTGGAGCAGATTGCTGAACGTAGCGAATTGCTGATTCTTGCGGTTCCCGATGACGAGCTACCGGGCCTCGTCACCTACCTGGCGTCCTCGGGAAGTATTACTGCCGGTCAGATTCTGGTGCACACCTCCGGCCGTCACGGCACCGAGGTTCTCGCACCGGCGACCGCGCTGGGCGCTATCGGTTTGGCGATTCACCCCGCCATGACGTTTACCGGCATGTCCGTGGACCTGCAGCGCCTGAACGGCACCTGCTTCGCCGTGACCGGGCCTGCACCGTTCATCCCGATTGCTCAGGCACTCGTGGTGGAAATGGGCGGCGAACCCGTGCACGTTGCCGAGGCCGACCGAGCGCTCTACCACGCAGCCCTAGCGCACGCCGCGAACCACCTCGTGACCATCCTGGGTCAGTCCCAGCAGATGCTCGCCTCCATCGGTATTGAGGACCCGGCACGCTACATGGGGCCGCTCGTGCGAGCCGCCGTGGACAATGCGCTCGCCAGCGGTGAGGGTGCTCTCACCGGGCCCGTGGCACGTGGAGACGCAGGCACCGTGAAGGCTCACCTTCAGGCTCTGAATGAGTACTCAGAGCATGAGAAAACAGGTGATATTACAGACTCTTATGCCGCTCTGGCACACGCAACCGCAAAAAGAGCGCATAATAGAGGTTTGTTAAACGATGAACAACTGGGACGAATTGAAAATCTGCTGGGTGAGTCTTCGGACCGCAACCACCCCGGCGATATTGATGATTCAGCCCCCGAAAACAAGGAGTTCTCGTCATGACTGAGACTTCGATGCCCCGAGTCGTGACCACCATTGCGGATTTCCGCACGGCAATCACCGAATCCCTTGCCGCAGCGCAGGAAGAACTGGACCGGGCAGCCCGCCAGGAGGCGGAGCAGAACGGCACCGCAGTTCAGTACACGAACGCATCCCTGGGCTACGTGCCCACCATGGGCGCCCTGCACGACGGCCACGCAACCCTGTTGCGTCGCGCCGCTGAACAGAATGATGTAGTGGTCGCCTCCATTTTTGTGAACCCGCTGCAGTTTGGCCCCGGCGAGGATTACGAAGCATACCCGCGCACCCTGGAGGCAGACGCTACCCTGGCTGGTGCCGCCGGTGTTGACATTATTTTTGCCCCCGAGGTTGAAGAGATGTACCCCGACGGTGACCCGCTCATCCGCATTTCGAGCGGCGAGCTGGGCACCAAGTTTGAGGGTGCGACCCGTCCGGGCCACTTTGATGGCGTGCTGGCCGTGGTCAATAAGTTCTTCAACATCATTCGCCCCGCAGCCGGTAACCACCCGGTGAATGCGTACTTCGGTCAGAAGGACGCTCAGCAGTACATCCTGATTCAGCGTATGGTGCACGATTTCAACCACGACGTGACCATGCGCCCTGTGGCGATTGTTCGCGAAGATAACGGTCTGGCGCTGTCTTCGCGTAATAGCTACCTGTCGGATGAGGAGCGCGAGTCTGCCCTGGTGCTGTCCCGCACCCTGGCGATGCTGCGTGAGAATTCGCTGAACCGTGGTTTCCACGAGATTGATTTGGACGGTGCGCGTGAGCGTATCAACTCCACTCCGGGTGTGCGCCTTGACTACCTGGAACTGGTCGACCCGATGACTTTCGGTGAGCCGACTGAGGAGTCGGAGCGAGTGCTGGCACTGGTTGCTGCGTTCGTTGGCCCGACCCGCCTGATTGACAACATGGACCTGCGCTAAGCGTTCGTTCGTTTAGAAGAGTCCCCAACACACTACACAGATAGGTATCACTGTGAGCACTGAGCACACTGCCGCACCGGCGATTGCTGATATGTCCGAGCAGATGCAGATTCGCCTGGAAAAGCGTGCGAAGCTGATCGAGTCGGGTCGCGAGGCATACCCGGTGGGTCTGCTGGATTCTGAGGGTAACCGCGTGGAACCCAACCACATTGAGGATCTGCGCGCCGAGTACGATCCGAAGCTGGCTGCTGAGGAGCTGAAGGCTGGCGACGAGACTGACCGTGTGGTGCATGTTGGTGGCCGCGTGGTGTTCGTCCGTAACACCGGTAAGCTGTGCTTTGCGACCCTGCAGGGTGGTACCGAGGGTAAGCGCATCCAGGCGATGCTGTCGCTGGCTGAGGTGGGCGAGGAGTCCCTGTCTGAGTGGAAGTCCCTGGTTGACCTGGGTGACCACGTGTTCGTGACCGGCCGCGTGATTGTTTCTCGCCGCGGTGAGCTGTCCATTATGGTGACCGACTGGAAGATGGCGTCGAAGGCGCTGCGCCCCATGCCGGTTCTGCACAAGGACCTGAACGAGGAAACCCGCGTTCGCCAGCGTTACCTGGACCTGATGGTTCGCGAGGAGGCTCGCGAGCTGGTGAAGAAGCGCGCCCTGATTACCCGCACCGTCCGCCGCGTGCTGGAGGATCACGGCTACATTGAGGTTGAGACCCCCGTTCTGCAGCTGGTGCACGGTGGCGCGACTGCTCGCCCGTTCCGCACCCACCTGAACGCTTTTGATCAGCCGATGACCATGCGTATTGCGACCGAGCTGCCGCTCAAGCGTGCAGTGGTCGGTGGTATTGACCGCGTGTACGAGATTGGCCGCGTGTTCCGTAACGAGGGTGTGGATTCGACCCACAGCCCCGAGTTCACCACCCTGGAGTGCTACGAAACCTACGCTGACCAGTTCGTGATGGCTGAGCGCATGAAGGAGATTATCCAGAGCTGCGCGAAGGCTGTCGGTACTGAGCGTATTGAGACTGAGAACGGCACCATTGACCTGTTCGGTGAGTGGAAGTGGGTTGGCGTGTACCCGGGCCTGTCTGAGGCTGTGGGCGTTGAGATCACCCCCGAGACTGACGCTTCGGTTCTGCGTGAGATTGCTGAAAAGCACGAGGTGGACATCGACCCGAAGTGGGACGCTGAGAAGCTGGTGACCGAGCTCTTCGGCGAGATTGTTGAGCCGACCCTGGTGAACCCGACTTTCGTGTACGATTACCCGCCGAGCGCTCAGCCGCTGGCGCGTCCGCACCGTTCCGGTGAGCCTCTGATTGAGGCGTGGGACCTGATTATTGGCGGTATGGAGCGCGGTACCGCGTTCTCCGAGCTGATTGACCCGGTGATTCAGCGTGAGCGCCTGACCGCTCAGTCGCTGCTGGCTGCTGCCGGTGATGATGAGGCGATGGAGCTGGATGAGGACTTCCTGCGTGCCCTGGAGCACGGTGCACCCCCGATGGGTGGCCTGGGTCTTGGTATTGACCGTCTGATTATGCTGCTGGCGGGCGATCAGGATCCGGAGCGTCCGGGTACTGTGGTGCGTCAGCCCGGTATTCGTGAGACTATTCTCTTCCCCCTGATGAAGCCGGAAGCCTAAGCTTTAACTTCACCTGTAGGGTTTCTTTAACTTTGCCTTTAGGGGTGTGAGTGCGGCGGGTGCCGCGGATACGGTTGTATCTGCGGCACCCGCCGTTTTCTGTGCACTCTTTTGCACGGTGTATAGCTTCTGAGGTGGAGTTTTCTGTTTATTTGCACAGGTCAGGGGCTTTTAAAGGGGGTTTTCGTTCTATTCTGGTGCTGATTTATGCTGCTCTATTCACTCTGGCAGATGCTTCTGTTCTTGTACACAAATGTGTTGTGTAGAAAAGAATGAGGTGCTGGGATAGGGGCAGAATTTCGCTTTTGAATATCGTAGGAATGCCTGGAGTGAATAGCGTATTGTAGGTGTCCGTGTGGGTGGTGTAATTCCTGTAGATTGTTGGTAGCGCCGGGTCGCGTATTGTTCGATATTGTCCCCAGAGTGAGTGCCGGAAGAATCCAAAGTATTTGCACTCTAAACTTCACTTTAATGTTCTTGTAGCGAGTGCAGATTTAACGGGGATGAACAGAAGCGATATATCGCTGCGGGTGATTGGCGTATTGTTTCAACGCTCAGAATATTTTCGGAATCTTTAATATATTTCTGTTACTATATGAAAGAAAATTAGTACATAAATATATCCGGCACACTATTTTCTCAATCCCGATAGAGGCTTTTGGGTTTACTCCACAGGATATATGCAACAGATGAGGAGGTGCCTCAATGGCACAGAAGGTTCGCATCATTCTTGAAGACGATCTCGATGGCGGCCCCGCAGACGAAACTATCCGTTTTGGCCTGGACGGCGCTCACTACGAAATCGATCTGTCCTCCGCAAATGCAGCTCGCCTGCGTGACGCTATCCGCCCCTTCGTAGCGAAGTCTCGCCGCGTTCAGGGTACCGCTACCCAGCGCACCCGTGCTCCCCGTGGTACCGCTGCTCCGGTTAAGCGCAACCCCGAGACCGCAGCAATTCGCGAGTGGGCTAAGGCTAACGGCCACAAGGTTTCTGACCGTGGCCGCATCCACCAGGATGTTCAGGACGCATACTACGAAGCAATGAAGGCTCAGGACTAAAAGTTCTAAGTATTCACGCTGTCGGAGGGCTTAGTGCTTTAGGGCTCTAATCCTCCGAGTGCTTAGGGCGGACGGTGTTATCACCGTCCGCCTTTTGTTTTGCCCTCTGTGGTGTGTGTTGATATGCGCTGCATATCTGTTTGGGGGAGTGAGGGGGTATTTTTACCCCCAATTCCAATTAACTATTTACATGTAAAATATATAGGGTTGGTTGATGATGCAATCTGTGCAATACCGAGAAGGGTATTGGTTGGCTGAAGGGGCATAGTTTACATTCGGATCCTGTGTTCGTTTACTGTGTTCGTTTAGATTGCATGCATCGGCAGGAAGGCTAAAGGTGTTGTTGCATTAATCTCTTCGGTGCGGTTGTTATGCGCCGAGATATTCTCCCTGTAAGAGGTGTGGAGCGCACCCTGAATAGAGTCGAAAATAATAAGCGCCCTACCTATGTGTCGAGGTGAGGATTTCCTCCGATGTCAAGATGATTATCGGATGGAATTCTGACGCAGATCGCCTGAATATTATGCGGAAATATATACCGGAAATGGTGCCGTATATATTTTTGCGAATTATTGAAATTTCTCACTTAAACATATAAATTTTTAAAAATTTCTGCAATATATTCATGCACGTGCAGGAAACAAGGGGTTTAGGTGTTGGTCTGTGTGGGTTCTTGTGCGTTCATCTCTTCCGCAAACCCTCGTATTGGCACTGTAGTCCCTCAGAACCCACCTGTAGCACCTTCCCGCGGTACATCCGACGGTAATATGCGCACACTCTGCACAGACTGCCTCCGCAAAAACAGCCAGCCCCGGCAAAAACAGGTAGCACCGACCGGGCGGCACCCATCCACCTTCAGGTAGGCTCACCTGCGTGAGCTAGACCCCTCAAAACCGCCCCTGAGCCCCGCCAGAAGCCCCGAAACCGCGCCTAAACCGCCCCTAGAACGCCCCGAACAGCTCATCTGTTCTCTTGATGGCGAACAGACGCCCATCAGCCCGCCCTTTCAGCCGCGCTCAACGTACTCTTGTATCAATAGGAAAATGCAAGGAGTGCGTAAATGTTTGAACGCTTTACCGATCGAGCTCGGCGCGTTGTGGTGCTTGCCCAGGAAGAGGCACGCATGCTCAACCACAACTACATCGGTACCGAACACCTTCTGCTCGGTCTGATTCACGAGGGCGAAGGCATCGGTGCCCGCGCCCTGGAATCATTGGGCGTTACCCTGAACGCAGTACGTGAACAGGTTCAGGACATCGTCGGCCCCGGCCCCCAGGCGCCTAATGGCCACATCCCCTTCACCCCGCGCGCAAAGAAGGTTCTCGAACTGTCCATGCGCGAGGCTATTCAGCTGAACCACGGCTACATCGGCACCGAACACATCCTGCTGGGCATGGTTCGTGCAAACGAGGGCGTGGCAAACCAGGTGCTGGTCAAGCTGGGCGCTGAGCCCGCTGCCGTGCGCCAGGCCGTTATGGACCTGATTTCCGGTTACCCCGGCAACAACTCCGGCGATAAGGAAACCGCCGGCGTGGGTGCAGGTAACTCTCGCGAAGGCACTCCCGCGGGTTCGACCATCCTGGATCAGTTCGGCCGCAACCTCACCGCAGCAGCACGTGAGGGCGAGCTGGACCCGGTCATCGGCCGCCACAAGGAGATGGAACGCGTCATGCAGGTCCTCTCCCGCCGTACCAAGAACAACCCCGTGCTGATTGGTGAGCCCGGCGTCGGTAAGACCGCCGTCGTGGAGGGCCTGGCACAGGCTATCGTGCACGGTGACGTCCCTGAGACCCTCAAGGACAAGCACCTGTACACCCTGGACCTGGGCTCCCTGGTTGCAGGTTCGCGCTACCGCGGTGACTTCGAAGAGCGCCTGAAGAAGGTTCTGAAGGAAATCCGCTCCCGCGGCGACATCATCCTGTTCATTGACGAGATCCACACCCTCGTCGGTGCAGGTGCCGCAGAGGGCGCAATTGACGCTGCCTCCATCCTCAAGCCCATGCTGGCTCGAGGCGAACTGCAGACCATCGGTGCAACCACCCTGGACGAGTACCGCAAGCACATTGAGAAGGACGCCGCCCTGGAGCGCCGCTTCCAGCCGATTCAGGTTGATGAGCCCTCTCAGGAGCTTGCCGTGCAGATCCTCAAGGGTGTGCGCGATAAGTACGAGGCGCACCACCGCGTCACCATTACCGACGAGGCTATCGAGACTGCCGTGAACCTTGCGGCACGCTACATCTCTGACCGCTTCCTGCCGGATAAGGCTGTTGACCTGATTGACGAGGCGGGCGCACGCCTGCGCATCAAGCGTATGACCGCACCTCCGGAAATCAAGCTGCTCGACGAGAAGGCCGCCAAGCTGCGCCAGCAGAAGGAAGACGCCATCAACTCCCAGGATTACGAGAAGGCCGCAGGCCTGCGTGATCAGGAGCAGAAGGTTCTGGCTGAGAAGGAAGAAGCCGAGAAGGCATGGCGCGAAGGCGGCGACGCATTCGGCACCGTGACCCCCGAGGTTATTTCTGAGGTTCTTGCCGCTTCCACCGGTGTTCCGGTCTACAAGATCACCGAGGAAGAGTCCAGCCGCCTGCTGACCATGGAGCAGGAGCTCCACAAGCGCGTCATCGGTCAGGAGCACGCTATTGCGGCACTGTCCCGTGCTATCCGCCGTACCCGCGCAGGTCTGAAGGACCCGCGCCGCCCCGGTGGTTCGTTCATCTTCGCTGGCCCGACCGGTGTGGGTAAGACCGAGCTTGCCAAGGCTCTCGCGGAGTTCCTGTTCGGCGATGAGGATTCGCTCATCACCCTGGATATGTCCGAGTACCAGGAGAAGCACACCGTCTCCCGTCTGTTCGGTGCGCCTCCCGGCTACGTTGGTTACGATGAGGGCGGCCAGCTGACCGAGAAGGTCCGCCGCAAGCCCTTCTCCGTGGTCTTGTTCGACGAGGTTGAGAAGGCTCACGCCGACCTGTTCAACTCGCTGCTACAGATCCTGGAAGACGGTCGCCTGACCGACTCGCAGGGTCGCGTGGTGGACTTCAAGAACACCGTCATCATCATGACCACCAACCTGGGCTCGCGTGACGTGAACCGCCGCATCCCGGTTGGTTTCCAGGCGATGGATGACACCGCAGCCGACTACGAGCGCATGCAGGCACGCGTGATGGAGAACCTCAAGGAGCACTTCCGCCCCGAGTTCCTGAACCGTGTGGACGATATTATCGTCTTCCCGCAGCTCTCCGAGTCTGAGATTCTGCAGATTGTGGACCTGTTCGTGGGTCGCCTGGCTAAGCGCCTGGCGGAGCAGGACATGTCCATTGAGCTGACTAATGCTGCGAAGGTTCTCATGGCGGCTAAGGGTTACGACCCGTCCATGGGTGCTCGTCCGCTGCGCCGCGAGATGCAGCGCAACATTGAGGACGCCCTGTCTGAAAAGATCCTCTTCGGCGACATCAAGCCCGGTGAGAAGATCACCGTGGACGTTGAGGGCGAGGGCGACTCCGCGAAGTTCGTCTTCTCTTCTCAGCCGATGAAGGAGCTGGCTCTGGACTCGGTGCAGGAGCTGAACGAGGATGCCGCAGAGGCTCCCGCAGCTGAGGCACCTGCTTCCGAGGCTCGAGAGGGTCAGGGTGGGGACTAAGCCCTAGGTAGCTAGGTTTAGCGCACTAAACGCCTGTGGGGCGGTACCGGAATTATCCTGTACCGCCCCACAGGCGTTTTCTGTCTTCTAAAGGTTCCAGATTCTATAGGCTCTAGAAGCCCCCAGGAGCCTTTCTGCGGCGGGTACTAGAGCGAGACGAGCACTGCATCGCCCTGCGTGACTTCGCGGGCGAGAGAGTCCGCCAGCAGCCCCGCGTAGCAGCGCTGCAACTGCTCGGCGGCGGGGGAGAGCGCATACAGCGCCTTGAGTGGGCGGTGCACCGCGGCGGGTGCATTTGCGGGGAACGCAAAGTCAGGGGAAGTCGTATCGTCAGCTGAAGCTACACCCGCGCTCAAAATCAGCTCACGATTCACCGGCTCATGCGCCGCACGCAACACCGCCATGACCGCCCCGCGCACCTGACGATCCGTGCCGTGCCAACTCTGGCCCCTGGGGGTGTAGTCCGCCTCCGGCTTGCCCGCCGCAACCCAGGCGCACAGATTCTCCACCGGGCACAGTTGACAGGTCGGGGACTTCGCCGTGCAGACCAGCGCACCGAGCTCCATGGTCGCCGCATTCCACAGGCAGGAGGTGGGGGTGTCGGCGGGCATGAGCGCCTCCGCCAGGCGAGTCTCAGCCGCCGTCAACGAACGCGAGGGCAACGCCTTGCCAGACACAGCGCGCGCGTGCACGCGGCGGATATTCGTATCAATCACCGTGGCGCGCAGACCGAACGCGAACACGCTAATCGCCGCCGCCGTGTAGGAGCCCACGCCCGGCAGAGCCAGTAGCGCCTCGTAGTCGGCGGGAACCTCGCCGCCGTGCTGTTCCACAATCGCCACAGCGGCACCGTGCAGCCGCTGCGCGCGGCGCGGGTAACCCAGGCGGCCCCAGGCGCGCACCGCCTCCGAGGCGGGCTCGGCGGCAAGATCGGCGGGGGTGGGCCAGCGGTGCATCCACTCCTCCCACACGGGTAGAACGCGCTTGACGGGGGTCTGCTGCAGCATGAACTCGCTGACCATCACGCCCCAGGGGGTGCACTCGTCACGACGCCACGGCAAATCGCGTGCCTGGTCGAGGAACCATCGGTTGATTCGGTGGTGGAGCGCCTCGGTATTCGTGCCTTCGGGCAGGGTAGGTTCCGGGCGTGTGCGTGCGGTGCGTTTGGGCTCTGAGGTCATCCGAAAAGCCTACGCCACAGGGCATATATTCCCAAAACCGCATGAACAGAGTTCACTGTGAATCTCAGGGTTAAACCCGGTATCCTTAAGGGTATGTCTGAAAATGGTCCCGTTCTGCCTCCCGAAGTCTACCGCCGCCGTCGCATCGTGGCGGTTATTGCTCTGCTCGCTATTATTCTGCTGCTGGTTGCCGGCGTGACCTCCATGGTCGGCATGATTAACGGCAAGAAGGACGCCACTGTAGCCTCCACTGCGACGGCTTCCGGTGCGCCCTTCCAGAGCTTCAGTGCTCGCCCCTCCGAAACTGCTTCGGCTACCCCGTCTGCTAGCGCGACTGCCTCTGCAACCGCGTCGGCTACTGCTTCGGCAACCCCCTCGGTGACCACTTCTGCGGCACCTACTGCAAGCGTGACCACCGCCGCGGCAACCCCTGCGGCAACTACCCCCGCGGCGACCCCGACCACGCCCGCGCCGACTCCGAGCGTGACCACTGCGGCTGCTGTTGCGGCGTGCACCGCGAACGACCTGAAGGTGACCGTCACCCCCGCGAAGCGTACCTTCGCGGCCGGTGAGCAGGTGTCCTTCCACGTGACCTACACGAACTCCTCGAAGACCCCCTGCGCTGTGGGTGGCGAGGGCGCGAACACCGGCGTGGACCTGAACATCACCTCCGGTGCGGCTCAGGTGTACACCCGCAGCCTGTGCGCGGCGACCGCCGTTCAGAAGTCTGAGGTGGCCGCAGGTGCCGAGGGCGCAACCGACCTGGCGTGGGACCGTAAGATCAACGTGCTGGGTTGCTCCTCCGCTTCGACCGCTCAGAAGGGATCTTACTGGGCGACTGCCACGGTGAATGGTGTGACTTCGGCTCAGGTGAACTTCGTGATTCAGTAGTTCACTTCTATAGTTTTCGCCCGTGAATGGGCACGCAAAAGCCCCCGTGCTGGA